>DATJSJ010000074.1:0-11069 GCA_035504175.1 Acetobacteraceae bacterium | reverse complement strand
GGCTACAAGTGATGGGGGTCTGGGGCCTCAGGCCCCAGCGGGTCCAGGGCGGAGCCCTGGCCTTCCTTCGGGTCAGGGCGAGGCAGCGGAATTCGGCCTTTACGGCCGACGCCCCTGGCTCCTATTCAGCGCCGGGCGGAGCAGATGGGGCGTCGCCAAGTGGTAAGGCAGCGGATTTTGATTCCGCCATGCGGAGGTTCGAATCCTCCCGCCCCAGCCAGCCCGCGCCCTCCAGGATCGCGCGCGCCACCGCCTTCGCCAGCATGGCGTAGCCGCCATCGGCCATGTGCAGCCCGTCGCCGAGATGCAGCTCGGTCTCGGTCAGCGCGCCGCTTGCCAGCCAGTGCTGCATCAGATCCCAGCGTCGCACCACCGGCACGCCGGCCGCCTCGCCGAGCGTGCGCACCGCATCGCGGAAGCAAACTCCCTGCGGATGCTGCACGAGCTGCTCGGCGTGCTGCGGCTCGATCAGCAGCACGTCGATCCCGGCGACCCGCGCGCGCCTCAGCCCGTCGCGGGTCAGTGCCGCGAAACGGGCGAGCGGGACACCATGCAGCGGATCGTTGCTGCCGGTCTGCCAGATCAGCAGGTCGGGATCCTCGGCGAGGATCCCGGGCAGCCGCAGCGCCATCTCCACGGCGGTCTCGCCGCCCATGCCGCGATTGGCGACGATCGCCGCCGGTCCGGCGCCCGTGAGTGCCGCGAGGGCAGCCGGCAGCAGCGCCGGATAGCTCGCGGAGGGCGAACTGGCGCCGATCCCCTCGGTGGTGGACGAGCCGAACGCTGAGATGCGCAGCGGCAGCCCGGCCGCCAGCCGCGCCGCAACGCGCGGCAGAGCGGGCGGCGTTTCCGGCGACCGCGGCTCGTCCATCTCAGTCATGCACGCCTTCGGGTCGACCGGCCGGCAGGGTGAGCGCCGCCGTCACCGGCGCGGCGCGACCGCCATTCCCGCCCAGGCTGGCGCGGCGCGCTGCGGGCGGAGCGGCGTGCTGCGGGCCTTGCGCCGGGCGCGGTCGAGCGCCAGGCCAAGTGCCACCATTGCCGTCAGCCCGACCAGGTTCACCGCGACCTGCATCTCCCACGAGGCGCCATAGGTGCGGAACACCAGCCGGCCGAGCAGCGAGAGCAGGGTGCCGAGCGAGAATATTTCGAGCGAGTTGCGCCCGCAGGCTTCCACCCAGCGCCCCGGCGCCCAGCGGGTCACGTTGCGGAACCCGTCCCAGGTCAGCACCAGGTAAACCAGCGCCAGGACGTGCAGCAGCCGCAGCGGCGAGACGTCGGTCTTGTCCGGAGCGGCGAGCGCGACCGGCGCCAGGTCGGGCAGGCCCCAATCGTGCCAGGGCATGGTCTCGACGAAGGCGACGGCGAGATACGCCCAGCACAGCAGGGCGAGCCAGCGGCGGCGCGGCAGACCTCCCTCGCGGCCGGTCATGACCACGGCCAGGAGCGCACCGATCGTGAACACGATCTGCCAGGCGAAGGGATTGAAGAACCACCCCCGACCATCGATCCAGTTGGTCAGGTTCAGGCCGGGCACGGCGTTGACGACGAGCCACAGCGCTATCGAGCCGGCCAGGGCGAGCCAGGACGAGAGCCGGATCATCGCGTAGATCAGCGGGAATCCCGCCAGCAGCACGATGTAGAGCGGCAGCACGTCGAGATTGGACGGCAGCGCCTGTAGCGACACGCCGCGCACGATCGCCGGCACACCGCCCTTCAGCAGCGGGGCCATCGTATGCGGGGCGATGTTGTAGTGATCGGCCCACAGCTTGACGATCACCAGTGTCGCCAGCAGCAGCATCACCTGGAACAGGTAGAGCCGCATCACCCGGCGCGCGACGCGCGACAGGCCGGCCCGCAGCCCCTCGCGGTCGAAGGTTCGCCCGTAGGCGATCATCGAGGCGAAACCGGCCAGCATGACGAAAATTTCGGCCGCATCGGAGAAGCCGAAGTTCCGCATTGTCAATTGGTTGAGTACATCTCCGGGTATGTGATCCAGGAAGATCGTCAGCAGTGCGAGGCCGCGCAGCACGTCAACGCGCACGTCGCGGCCGCCCCGAGCGGTCACAGATCCGGAGACATTTTGCATGGTGCAGGAGTTATACTGTTGCTGCCCGAGACGCAATCAATCTCGGCACTCGCGTTTGCAACATAGAGCAACGTCACAATTGCAACATATCACGCCATAATTGTGCCACGTCGACGCCGGCTTTCCACTTCCCGGCCGCGCCGGATCGCGGTCAAATCCGCCGCGCCGCGCCGGCGACGCCCCGCCGGGTCCTCCGGGCGGCGCCCGTCCCGACAACCGGAAGGGATCACACGGAATGCCCGCGTTCACCGCAGCCCTTGCCGGTTGCCTGCCGGAAGACGCCGCCACCGCCGCGCTCGCCGGCCGCGTCTGGCGACCCGAACTCCGCGGCCCCGCGGTGGTTGCCGTGCGCGACGGCATGGTGTTCGACGTCAGCCGCGCCTTCCCGACCATGCGCGACCTCTGCGAAGCGGCAGACCCGGCGGCGGCACTGCGACGGGCGGCGGGCGAGCCGGTTGGCGCCTTCGACGCGGTGCTCGCGAACACGCCGGTGGACTGCCGCGATCCCGGGCGGCCCTGGCTGCTCGCCCCGGTCGATCTGCAGGCGATCAAAGCCGCCGGCGTCACCTTCGTGGTCTCGATGATCGAGCGGGTGATCGAGGAGCGGGCCCGCGGCGATCTCGACGCTGCGGCGGCGATTCGCGCCGAGGTGTCGCGGCTGGTCGGCGACGACCTGGCGCGGCTGCGCCCCGGCTCGGACGAGGCCGAGGCGCTGAAGCAGGTGCTGATCGCGCAGGGCGCCTGGAGCCAGTACCTCGAGGTCGGCATCGGCCCTGATGCGGAGATCTTCACCAAGGCGCAGCCGATGTCGTCGGTCGGCGCCGGCATGGACGCCGGCGTGCATCCGAAATCGCACTGGAACAACCCGGAGCCGGAGGTGGTGCTGGCGGTCGCCTCGGACGGGCGGATCGTCGGCGCGACGCTCGGCAACGACGTCAACCTGCGCGACGTCGAGGGGCGCTCGGCGCTGCTGTTGGGCAAGGCCAAGGACAACAACGCCTCCTGCGCGATCGGGCCGCTGCTGCGCCTGTTCGACGACGGGTTCGACCTCGATGCGGTGCGGCGGCTGACCGTGACGCTCGAGGTCGACGGCGCCGACGGGTTCAGGATGCGCGGCGAATCCTCGATCGCCCGGATCAGCCGCGACCCGGCCGACCTGGTCGGGCAGATGATCGGGCCGCATCACGACTATCCGGACGGGGCGGCGCTGTTCCTCGGCACGATGTTCGCACCCGTCGAGGATCGCGATGCGCCGGGCAAGGGCTTCACGCACCGCGAGGGCGACATCGTCACCATCGCCGCACCGGGGCTGGGACGGCTGGTGAACCGGATCGCGCCGACCGATGCCTGCGAGCGCTGGCGTTTCGGCACCGCCGCGCTGATGCGCAACCTGGCGGTGCGTGGCCTGCTCGGGGACCGCGCCGGCGCGGCGTGACCCCGGCGCCGCCTGCCGGCGGGTTCACCCTTCGTTAAGTCCGCCCCCGGTAGCGTCAACCCGTTGTTCATCGATCGTCCGCGTGGAACCGGCCGCATCGGCGGCCGACGGCGGGGTCCTCCAGAAGGGAGTCGAGGCACTTGGCAACCGTTTTGGCACCGCATGCCAGCCGGATGGTGTTGTGCGCCCGCATCAAGGCCGCGCTGCGCGACCGCATCCCGGGATGGGACGTCGACTGCCACGAGGACTATCTCGGCGCCCATTCGGTGGTGGCGATGCCGCTGGACGAGGCGGCGGGGGATGTCGCGGTCGTCATCCGACCCGAACGCACCGGCTGCGTCGTTGAAATGATGCAAGACGATCGTCTGCATGGTATGGGTCGCTACCCCGCCATGGCAGTGGCACTGCCGGTCGTCCGACAGGCGATCCGTGAGCTCGACGGCTGACGTGCACAGCCGCTCGGAGCTCTGCGCGCGTCCAGAAATATAGAGCGAAATCTTAAATTTGGGACTTGCCTCTGCAACTATTGGGACGCATTCTCCGCGCGTCCTGGTTGAAGAGGCCACCCGTCATGCGTATCCTGGTTGTCGAAAACGACCGCCCCGGTGCCGCCCCCCTGGAAGCGCTCCTGCAGCAGCGCGGATGGGCCGTTGATCCCGCCGGATCGACGGAGGAGGCGATGGAGCTGCTCCGGCATTACGAGTACGACCTGGTTCTGGCCGACGCGGCCGGGCACGGGATCGACGGGATCGCCCTGGTGCAGCGAATGCGCAGCGCCCGTGTCGCGGCGCCGGTGATGCTGCTGACCGCCGGCAACGATGCCGACCATCGGGTGAAAGCGCTCTCCGCCGGGGCTGATGACGTGCTCTCCGCTCCCGTCGACAAGGAGGAGCTGTTCGCCCGGCTCAGCGCCATCGTCCGCCGCAGCCGCGGCCACAGCCGGGCGGTGCTTCAGGTCGGACCGCTGTCGCTCGATCTCGACGCCCGCCAGGCCTCGGTCGATGGGCGCGACGTGCCGCTGACCGGCAAGGAATACGCGATCCTCGAGCTGCTGGTGCTGCGCAAGGGCATGGCGCTGTCGAAGGAAACCTTCCTCAACCATCTCTACAACGGCATGGACGAGCCGGAGATGAAGATCATCGACGTGTTCGTCTGCAAGCTTCGCAAGAAGCTGGCGCAGGCCGGCGCGCCGGAGCTGATCGGCACGATCTGGGGCCGCGGCTACATCCTGCGCGACCCGGTTGCGAACTACGCTATCGGCGATATCGGCGCGGCCGATGTCCGCACGCTGCTGGAAGTCGCCTGACACGCCGCGTCCGGCGCCGCCCCACCCGATGTCGCTGCGGCCTGCCTGATCCCGCGGCGGGAAGCCGGAGCGCGTGGGCGGCCGCCCAACGGCACTGAGCGACGGCGCTGCCGCACCGCGCCGCGGCGGCCCGCGCTTCTAGCCGCTGCGCGGACTTATTGCGCCGCAAGGTCGGGCGGACTCGTTGCCGCGGCAATCCTCCCCATATCGCGGGGATGATCCCGCTCTCCGTGCTCGACCTCGCCCCCGTGCCCGAAGGCAGCGATCCACGGCAGGCGCTGCGCAACTCACTGGACCTCGCGCGCCACGCCGAGGCTCTGGGCTATGCACGCTACTGGATGGCCGAGCACCACAACATGCCCGGAATCGCCAGTGCCGCGACCGCGGTCGCGCTGGCGCACGTCGCGTCGGTGACGCAGCGCATCCGGATCGGCGCCGGCGGCGTCATGCTGCCCAACCACGCGCCGCTCGTCGTCGCCGAGCAGTTCGGCACGCTGGCGGCGCTGCATCCCGGACGGATCGATCTCGGGCTCGGCCGCGCGCCCGGCACCGACCAGGTGGCGGCGCGCGCTCTGCGCCGGTCGCTCGCCGGCGATCCGGACCAGTTCCCGCAGGACGTGGTCGAGCTGCTGGCCTATTTCCGTCCCGCCGAGCCCGGCCAGCGGCTGCAGGCCGTGCCGGGCGCGGGCGAGGCGGTCGAAGTCTGGATCCTCGGTTCGAGCACATTCGGGGCCGAGCTCGCCGCCGCACTCGGCCTGCCCTACGCCTTCGCGTCCCACTTCGCGCCGGGCCAGATGCGGGAGGCGGCGGCGATCTATCGTGAGCGCTTCCGTCCCTCCGAGCGGCTGGCCGCGCCGCACGTGATGCTGGGGCTCAACGTGTTCGCGGCCGAGACGGATGCGGAGGCGGACCGGCTGTTCTCCTCGCTGCAGCAGGCCTTCCTGAACCTGCGCCGCGGCCGTCCTGGTCGCCTGCCGCCGCCGGTGGACGGGTTGGCGGCACGGCTCGACCGGCAGGAGCACGCTCTGCTCGCCAATGCGCTTGCCTGCTCGGTCGTCGGATCGCCGGCGACGGTGCGGGAGGGATTGCGCGATTTCGTCGCCGCGACCGGCGCCGACGAGCTGATGGTCACTGCTCAAATCTTCGATCACGCCGCGCGTCGGCGCTCGTTCGAGATTCTCGCGGATATTCATCGCGAGCTTGCCTCGGCGGGGCCGGGCGGGGCCTGCGCCGCCGCGAACTGAACCGTGGTTTGCGCGGGCGGCGTCCGGCACACCCTTGAACCCGGCCGCCGCGACACGTGACGCCGGATCCGAGCGGGATACGGCGTTACGCTCCGGCGCGTCGGATCATGATCGTCCAGTGGAATCACCGAGGGAGGGGAGCATGAAGCGAAACCGGAATGCGGAACCGGGATCGCTCCGTGCAGTCAGGACGATCCAGGTCTAGCGACGGGTCCAGAACATGCGGGAGAAAATATCGCTGCCGAACAGGTGATGCAGCACCGCCAGCCCGGCATGGCCGATCAGATAAGCCCAGACCAGATTGGCGATCAGCTTGTGCAGGTCGAGCGCGTAATGCGCCGCCAGCGCGCCGTGGTCGAACCAGGTGACCGTTCCAGTCACCGCCATCGCGGTCACCGCCAGCAGCCCGAGCCCGTGCACCGCACTGGCGAGCGCCCCGTCATCGTCGGCCGGCGGCCGCAGATGGGCGAGGCGATTGAGCTGCCAGGCGAGATCGGCGAACACGTCGCGAGTCCGCGCGATCGACAGCCAGGGCACGAGGCGGCTGAGCCGCGTCTCCCGCCGGCGCAGCAGGGTCCAGAGCCAGAACAATCCCACCACGGCAAGGCTGCCGAGGCCGACATATTCGTGCAGCAGCAAGGCCCATCCCGGCGGATCGCCCGGGAACGGCCGCTGCATCACCTCGCTGCCGAGCAATTGGTGAATGACGGCAAGCAGCAGGACGAGGTGGATCACCCGCGTCATCTGCGAGCGCCGGAGATGGCCGGCCGGCTGCATCCGGCGCGGGCGTTCCGATCGCGGCCACCGTGTCGCCTCGCTTGCGGCCAATGGACGGTATCGCTGACGCAATTCGGTCGAGCTCATGCGGCGGACGTCTTTCAGGTGCAGTGTGATGGGAATTCGGGGCGACGATGCTGCCGGCGCCGATGCCCGATCGACCGGCGGGTCAGTTGAAGCGGTCGTGGCAGGAGCGGCAGGCGCCCATCATCCGCTCGAAATCGGCGCGCAGGACATGGCGCTGATCGACATGCCCGAGCGCCGTGCGCGCGTCCGCTTCGAACGTCGCCAGATAGCGCTTGAACGCACGCCCCTCGCTGCTGCGTGTGTTGATCGCGGCTTCCACGTGGCCGGCATCGGTGACGTAGCGCTGCAACGCGTCGCGCATCGCCTGGTCATTGAATGGCTCGCGCGCGGTCAGCATGGCCCCGATCGATCGTGCATCGGCACGCCATGAATGCATCACGCCGCGCAGGCTGGTCGCGGCGGGAACGGCGACGGGGACAGTCAGGATCAGGGCTGCGACCCCGGTCCAGAGGATGGCGGTGCGCATGCGGGCCGCTCAAATGCGGCCGGTTCGTGGCGGGTGTCGCTGCGGGATCAGGTTCCCGCTTGCGCCCCTCCGCACGTCGGCATGGAGTTGCACGGGAGTCCGATGGTCGCTCCGGGCGGAGCGGTGCGATGCAGCAGGCGTCATGGCCGCACCCTATGCGGCCGAGGCTTACGCGGTGCTGACGTCTCGGAATGCGTCGACGCCCGGACCATTGTTCAAGCGCGGTTTGCCGCCGCGAAGGCGAATCGCCGCGTCATCACTCCATTGCGACGGCTGGACGCCGCCTGACGGCGATCGATGCCGTCCTCTCCGCCGCATCACCGCGCGGCGGCTGCCTCCGGCGAAGGCGCCGCCGGTGGCGGCGCATAGCCATCGGTGAGCGTGCCGAGGAAGGCGATGATATCCCGCTCCTCGCCGGCGGTGATCGCCGGCGCCTCGCCCGGATGGCGGCCGAACGGTGCGTCCACGTTATCGATATTGGCCCGATCACCCGGCGGCAGATCGTCATTCACCGCGATGTGTCCATCCGTGCCGCGCGGATAAACGCGTGCCGGATCGACATCGCGGAACGCATAGAAGTCCAGCACCTGCTGCAGCGAGTGGAACACGCCGTTGTGGAAGAAGACGTGCCGCGTCGCGACATTGCGTAGCGTCGGCGTCACGAACAGGCCGCAATACCGCGCCTCGGTGTGCAGGTCGCGGCGATACGGCCCGCACAGGCCGAGATCGAAATAGGCGGGATCGCGGTTGGCGTGCAGCGCCAGGTTGCGCGGCGGGCTCAGCGCCTCGAACTGATGGTCGGTGAACAGCGGCGGCGTGCCGTCCGGACCTGGCCGGTCGAGATGGCAGCCGGCGCAATTGGCGCGCTGCGGGTCATTGAACAGCGCATAGCCGCGCGCTTCCGCCGGCGTGAAGCGGGCGCGGCCCTCGAGCCAGAAATCGAATTTGCTGGTGTACGGATGGAAGCTCGGATCCTCGACCTGGTAGCGCGCGACGGCGAACAACGCCTCCACGACCAGCAGGCGCGGCCGGTTCAGGATGCCGGGGCCGAAGAGCTCCACGACGTGCGGCGCGTACGCGGCACGGCGCAGTTTCGTGGCGACCGCGGCGAGGCTGCCGCCATCCATCTCCAGCGGATCGAGCAGCGGTACCAGCGCCTGCTGCTGCAACGTGTCGGCACGCCCGTCCCAGAACAGTCCGCCCTGCGGCACGAGATTGGCGGAAGCGGCCGCCGGGTCGCCGGCGCTCTTCGTCGCACGGGCCGCAGTGACGCTCCGCGCCAGCATGGGCGCGAGCGTGCCGGTTTCGTCCTCGGCGTTGTCGGGGCCGATCGCAAAAGCGGGCTCGCGTTCGAGATACATCAGCGAGGGCACGGCGCGGACGCCCTGACGCGACAGCGCGGGGCCGCCATACATGGCGGGGTCGCCATTGGGCGGGCCATAGAAATGCGTCGGGCTGTGGCAGGAAGCGCAGGACAGAAGACCGGAGCCAGACAGGCTGGCATCATGGAACACGTAGCGGCCAATCCGCGCCATAGCGGAGAGCGGCGCGACAGGAGGTCGGCGCAGCCTGATCGGATGCGGGTTCAGGCCGGAAGCCAGCTGCGCCGCGGCGTCATGCGGGGCGGCCAGAGGCCCGGCCGGCGTCCCGGCACTCAGGGCCAGTAGCAGCGCGGCGGCGCAGCGCCGGGAGCGATTGCGGCGGGTCAGTTCGGCGCCGCCGGCGGCGCCTTCAGCACGGCGCCGGTCTCCGGGTCGAGGTACAGCGGCGGCGTGTCGCCGTGCCCGCTGAAGTCGAACAGCCCGGCGAGCGTGCCCGGTCGCGTGTCGAACGCGCCGCCGCCGAGGCGTCGCCCGCCCAGCCAGTTGTCCTCGATGAAGCGGGTCACCGCGGCTTGGGTGATCAGCGCATGGTCGACATGGTTCGGCCGCGCCCAGGGCGAGATCACCAGGAACGGAATGCGCGTGCCGGGGCCGCAGCGCCCCTGCGCCGGCTTGCCGTCGACGCCGGGCATCGGCGTGCCGCTGCCGCAATGGCCTGGCCCATCGAGCTGGTCGGCCTCACGATCGAAGGACGGGTTGGTCGTCGGCGTGAAGGCGTGATCGTACCAGCCGTCGGAATCATCCCACGCGATGACGATCGCGGTCGATTTCCACTCCGGCTGCTGCTCGACGAAGTTGACCACCGCGACCGTGCCGGCCTGCTCATCCAGTGGATCGGAGTAGCCGGCATGCCCGTCCTGATAGGCCGGCAGCTTGATGAACGAGACGGACGGGAAATCGCCGGCCCGCAGCGCCGCATAGAAATCGAGCAGGTCGTACTCGTGATTCGCGGGATCGCGCGTGCCGTCATGGTCGCGGCTGTAGCCGATCGCGGCGATGTCGACCGGCCGCGCATGCGTCGGGTTCGCGGTCGAGGCGAAATACTGGAACCAGTTGTGGTGCTGGATGTAGTCCACGACGGTCTGCCCGACCACCGGCGAGGCGGTGCTGCGCTTGCAGCCGATGCTGCCGTTCGAATTGCGCACCTGCAGGTCGAACCCGCCCATGAAGCCGCCCCAGGTGACGCCGGCATCGTTCAGCAGGTCGCCGATGTTCTTTCCGCGCATCATCGCCTGATCGCCGGGCACGGAGCAGATATCGTGCCCGGGATCGACGTCGTTGATCATCGTCCAGCCGCCCTGGCCGTCGGCGATGTAGTAGGAATAGTGCTGCAGCGTGAAGGGCCGCTTCGTCGTCGCGGCGATCTGCATGCCGTTGGTCTGGCCGGACACCACTTCCAGCGCACCCGGCGTCGACGGCCCGTACGTGTCCGTATAGGCATTGTCGCTGAGCGCGAAATGCTGCGCGTAGCGCCATAGCGCGGTGACAGTATTGCCGTCGAAATACCCCATCACCTGGCCTGGCGTACCGAAAGCGCCGACGCCGCCGGGCGAGCCCTTGCCGGTGTATTTCGGAAACAGATCCGCCTTGCCGCCGTTGTACGCCTGCTGCTCCGGCGTGTAGGCGTGGTCCTGGTCCGCCGTCGCCGCCTGGCTGCGGTCGAGCCGGAACGGCAGCGACGCGCCGGCGCCGTTCGCCGGATTGGTGTTCGGGTTCTGCGCCAGCAAATTCGCGGTCGCGAGGTTGTTCACGCGCGGCGTGTCGGGTGCGGCCTCGAAGCGCGGCTCGCCCGGCGGGTTCATCGCTTTCGGATACGTGGCGAAGTAGTGATCGAAGGAGACGTTCTCGTTATAGATCACCACGAGATGCTTGATCGGCGTCACAGTCGCGGCCTGGTCCTGCGGCGACGCGCCGCCCGGTCCCGCCGGCGCCACCGACTCCGCGGCCCCGGCGCGACCCGCCGACACCGCCGCGAGCAGCCCGGCACAGGACAACAGCAGCCGATATCCGCGCATTCCGATCTCCCCCTGTCGCGACCGCTCTAACCCGGTCGCATGCCGGCGCTTGTGAAGCAATTGTGACGTCTGGCCTGTCGCGCCGCAGGAAGGCCAGGGCTCCGCCCTGGACCCGCTGGGGCCTGAGGCCCCAGACCCCCATCACTTGTAGCCGGAGCAAAACCCTGGGGCGGGGAGCGATTTTTTGGTTCCTGCGACGCGGCGGGTTCTGATTCAACCTGGATGTGGTCGCCCCGGTTGAGATCGATGCCCTGTCGCCGTCGGAGCT
>DATJSJ010000073.1:0-5823 GCA_035504175.1 Acetobacteraceae bacterium | reverse complement strand
CGCCAGCACCGTCCAGCCGGCCCAGCGCTCGACCTGGCGACCCTCGGGGGCGGCGAGCGCCGCCGCCAGCGCGTCGGCGAATTGCGCGATCAGGGCGCCGATCGGCAGCCGCGCCAGGTCGATCTTCTCCGCGCGCACCATTTCGAGCAGCCAGTCGAGGGGTCCAGCGACGCCGTCGGCCGCCAGCACCGGCGCGGTGTCGCTGCGGGCGGGGGGCGGGTCCTCCCAGCCGGACGGGTCCAGGCTGGCCCAGCTTGTCTCGGTCGCGCCGCCCGCGGTGCCGGTCATGGCGGGTCGTAGAAGGGGCAGAGATCGAAGCGCAGCGCCAGCCAGCGCGCGGCAATCGCGGCCAGCGCGCGCCAGGGCGACCAGTCGGCCGACCAGAAGCTCAGCCGCAGCACCGCCGCGCCTGCGGCGGGCCGGCCCGGGCGGTCCGGTCGCGGGGCGGCGTCCGCCACGACATGGCGCAATGCCCGCGTGGTGCCCCAGTGCTGCCAGAGCCAGGCGAGCGCGGCCGGATCGTCGGGCCCGCGTTCGAGGATCTCCGCCGGCACCGGGACCAGCGCGTGCAGATCGAACGGGCAGGCCCGGCTGCGGCCGACCCGGGCGACCGCGAGGTCGTGGCCGCGCGCCACCACGTCGCGCAGCTGGCCGGCGACGATCCGGGCGCCGGCCAGGCTCAGGCTGCGCCGGTGCGGGGGCGGCGGCGCCACCAGCAGGTGGAAGCACTCCTCCTCGATGCGCTCGAGGTCGAGCTGCCAGGGAATGCTGCCGGCCCCTTCTGCCGCCGTCCGGAACGCCGCCAGCGCGGCGTCCGGCCCGGTGATGGTCAGGTGGTGATAGAGCCAGTCGGTGTGCGCCAGGCGCTGGGGTGCGCCGCCTCTGGCTGTCGCCGGGCCGGGCGGCGGCGCTGGCTCCGGCACGGGCGTGGTGTCGGCCGCCCCGTTCGGACGGGTCAGGTCCGCCGGAGGCTGGGCATCGGGACGCGGTGGCGCGCCGGCTTCCGGCTGACCCGGCGTGAAGTCCGGCGGTTGCTGTCGCTGGAAGACGGGTGGCGGCTGCCGGCGCAGAAACTCGAGCAGGGCATCGGCGGCGGCGGAGGCCCCGGCGGCGGCGCGCGTCATCGCGCCACCGGCCGGTGGGTGCGCCGCCGCCGCTGGGCGGTCCGGCGCGCCAGGATCCGGCGGATCGCATCGGTGCCGAGCCGGCGATGCTCGACATTGCCCCAGCGATCGATCTTGCGGAACACCGGTCCGAAGCGCGTGGCCGAGCGGTCCAGCCAGTCCTCGACGGCGCGGACCGGGCAGGGCCGGCCGGCGGCGGCGCGCGGGATGTGGCGAACCCCGCCACCATCGCCCGATTCACCCGCCTGGCCGTGGTCGCGGAGCGCGAGCTCGGCCCCGGTCGCGCTGAAGCGGAGGTGCTCCACGTCGAGGCCGACCAGCGCGGCGCGGCCCAGACCGGCGCTGGCCAGCAGCAGCAGGGCGCGATCGCGCAGCCCGGCGAGATCAGAGGGGCAGGCGGCGGCCAGGCGCGCCAGCGCGGTGGGGCGCGGCGGCGGCGGCCGCCGCGGGATGGCGGTCCGGCGGGCGGCACGGAGGATCGCGGTGACCGCGGGATCGCCGGCCGGCGACGGATACCCCGCCCGGCGGTGGCGGTCGGCGATCGCCGCGGCGCGGCGGCCGAGGGCGCCGGCCCCGCGCGTGGCCGCCGCCTCGGTGAGGAACGCTTCGACCGTCGCCGGCGCCGCCGGCAAGGCGGCGAGGTTGCGGCCCGCGCACCAGGCCGCGAAGGCCCTCCAGTCGGCGGCATAGAGCCGGGCGGTCTCGGGCGCTGGCAGCGCCACCGCCGTCCCGCGCGCCGGCCGGCCGGGCGCTAAGGTCCGGCGAAACTGGTTCGGGCCGGCCGGGCTCCGCCTCTGCTGTCATCCGCTCCTCTGCTCGCCGCCGCCTGCCCCGCTCCTGCCACGTGCGCCCTCGCCGACCGGGCCATGCGGCGAATCGCTGAGCGATTCTCGCAGGTTGCCCGATTATGGCAAGCTTTTGAGAGGCGCGGTAAGTAGATTCTGATGGCTGTACGCCTGATAACCTCGCTTGTCGGGCATACCTGGCCGCGCTATCCTGCCGGCCGACAATCCGCGCCACCGCACGCCAGCGCCGCCCGGGAGACCGAAATGGATGCCACCACCGCCGCCCTGGACCAGTCCTGCACGGTCGTCGCCCGCCCCGCCCTGCCCGCCCCGTCGCGGCCGCCGCCACTCGACCAGCCGCCCGCCGCGGTCCGGCGCTGGTTCGACGCCGCCGCCGCGGCGGCGGTCCCCCGCCCTGACGGCACCCCCGGCACCGCCCGCCACGCCGCCCGCGCCTACGCGCGGCGGGCGAAGGCGGACAACACCCGCCGCGCCTACCGCGCCGGCGTGCGCGCCTGGTGCGCCTGGTGCGATCAGCACGGTCTCCCCTGCCTGCCGGCCCGGGCCGCCGACGTCACCGCCTTCCTCGCCGCCGAGCGCGGCCGCGGGGCCAGCGTCGCCACCGTCGACCTGCGCCGCGCGGCCATCCGCTACCTGCACTTCACCGCCGGCTGTCCGGTGCCGACCGCCGAGGCCCAGGTCGCCGAGACCATGGCCGGCATCCGTCGCACCGCGGCCGACGAGGGCGAGCAGCCGGCGAAGAAACTGGCCGCCACGGTTGACATCCTGCGGCGGATCCTCGCCCCGATCGGCGACGACCTGAGGGGGTTGCGCGACCGCGCCCTGCTGCTGGTCGGCTTCGCCGGCGCGCTGCGCCGCGCCGAGCTCGCCGCGATCGAGGTCGATCACATCGAGCCGCGCGAGCGCGGCCTGCGCCTGAATCTGCCCCGCTCCAAGGGCGACCGCGCGGGCAGCGGGGTCACCGTCGCCATCCCCTACGGTGCCACCGAGCTGTGCCCGGTCCGCGCGCTGCGCCGCTGGCAGGACGCCGCCGGCATCACCGCCGGGCCGGTCTTCCGCCGCATCTGGCAGCCACCGACCCGCCGCAAGCCCGGCGAGGCCCCCCTCCCCGCCCCGGTGGTCGGCACCGCCGCCATCGATGCCGGCACCGTCGCCCGCATCGTCAAGGCCCGCGCCGCCGCCGCCGACTTCGATCCGCGCGCCCTCGGCGGCCATAGCCTCAAGCGCGGTGCACTCACCACCGGCATGGATCGCGGCGTCCACCCGACCCGCCTCAAGCAGCTCGGCCGGCACAAGAGCTACGCCGTGCTCGATGAATACCTGGAGCTCGGCGACCCGTTCGACAGTCACCCGCTCAACGGTGTTCTGTAGGCCCCGTCGCTCACCACCGCGCAGCGCGCCACTGAAGCGCTCAAGGTCCGACTGAAATCGCAAAGGAAGATCGACAGGCACCGCCAACCGTCGATGCAATGTCGACTCTGCCCGCCCGATAGCGTGCCACCCGCGTCCTTACGGCAAACGGCCCCTCGCGGGCAGGTGCTCGGGGCAGTGTTCCGCTTCGCACGTCAATATCCTGCCTCTCTCTGATGCCGGAACGCGAGCACATAGACGGCATCGTCCGCCGGCTCATGGCGGTAGAGGGCAACATACCCCGCGTCGCCGAACGGGATGACCAACTCACGCAGCTCTGGCGAGCTGGGATACGGGCGCCCGATCGCGGGATGCTTCTCCAACAGCGTGAACTGCCGGGCGATCGTCTCAGCCGCCCGCCGGGCCGCTTCGGGACTGCGTCGTCGCAGGTACCCGCGGCAGCGCTCCAGACCCTGTGTGGCTCCTTCGGTGATGATTAAGCGTGGCACACCGGCGGCTCGGCCTCGGCGTCAGTCCCCCACGTGTCCAACCAAGCGCGCACTTCGTCAGCCGTAAGGTGCCGGCCGGTTTCCTGGTATGCCGACCAAGACGCCAGCGCTTCCTCGTGGAAGCTCTCGCGCGCTTCTTCGCGGGTGATGTATTCGCGGATTGCCTCGCGCATGATCCAGTGCGGCGAGCGCTGCCGCAGGCTGGCGAGGCGGCGCAGGCGGTCGGCGAGATCGTCGTCCAGCTTGATCGAAGTGGCCATGGTCGCCTATCGTTTGGTAATACCTCTCACTACCATAGGTCCCCAGCGGCCAAGTGTCGATGGGGTCGCGACCATCGTCCACCAGAGCCGATGTGGACTACGAAACGGAACCCGTGCAGAGGGCGGGCTCGCTATGAAGCCCCCCTCCCCGGTGGCCACAGAAGCCGCCTCCCCTGCCCGCCTTCTCCCAGCCGGTGAGGCCGTCATTGAAGCGCTCGTGGGTCCAGCTGAGCCGCTATGGGACATCGACGCCCACCTCGCCCCTGCTCATCTCCGTCTTGTCATGATAGCGGAGCGCTCGGTGCACTGGCCCACATCTGCACTGCGGCGCCACATTTCGGGCACCGCTCTCGGTGGCACGCTCGGCAGAATTGCCGGCCACACGCCGCGCAGGGACTGAGCGCAGCTGGAACGACGAGGTGCAGCGCGTCGTCACACACTAGGCGGGGCCGCTCCGTGGACGCACTGAATTCGCACGCCGGCGGCTCCAGCGCCCGCGCCAGCGAGTTCCAGTCGAGCCGGATTACCCGGTCCGCCTTGCGACGACGAATCTGCACTGCGAAGCGATGCACCGGCATCGTCAGTTCCAGCGTCTGGACCCACGCGACCGTCACCTGCGTTGCATACTGGCGCGCCAGATCGTCAAGCTTGGCACGATAGTCGAGCCCGATCGCCTCGGCCCGCTGCTCTTCGCGCCGTCGCCTCGGATCACCATCCGGGAGCGCGACGGCGCGGCGCATCGCCTCACGGTACAGATCGTTGTGATAAAGATGCAACCGGTTCTCATCGCGGACGAGGCGCCGGCGTAGCCCCTTGACGAACGGGCCCAGTATCGCGTCAAGCCGGGGCGGCAACGCCCGTTCGACAAGGCTGAGCACGCGCGGCCGATCCCAGATGGCCGGCAGGTCGGCGTCCTCCGGCAGCGCCAGACAGCCCCCGCTCCCGCCAGGAAGCAGGCTAGCAAATGGGGGCGCGTCGATGTCGGGGGCAATTGCGGCCAGCACTGCGTCCGGCAACGCGCCGGTCGCCAAATTGACGCCCAGGCGTACCATCCAGTCGCGCTTGTCGTCCGAGACGGCGCAGGCGCGGAAGTCGAGCAGCAGATAGCGCGTCCAGGCCGGCGCCACTTCGAGCAGCCGGTAAGTCGCGTTGTCCAGCACCAGCGTGTGGTCAAGCACTCGCTCAGGATCGCCGGGCGCCCTGGCCGCGGACGACACGACACGCCGTGCGAGGTAGCCTTGCGAGCCCAGCAGCCGAGCAAAACGGTCTAGCCAGTCGCCTTCCAGACCGACCCGCTGCGCGGACGCTGGCAGCGTGGTGCCGAAACCTAGCCGCGCCAGCTCACCAATCCCCAAGGCGCGCTGCACCGGCGCAGGGGCGAGCACTTCCAGGCCTTCTGGTTCGATCGCCTCGACCAGAGCCCCTTCGTGCCGCAGCAGGGCCGCGACGAAGCTCTGCAGCCGACCTTGTTCGTGCGATGCCGGCATGGACGAGGCCGGCGAGCCTGATCCCGCTTCAGGCAGCATCGAGGTCGTTTCCGAACAGTGCTTCGTCGAGCTGTTTGATCCCTTCATAGTCACGGCGCGCGGCTAGTAGCTGGTTTTCGAGCTGCGCAAAGGCAGCCTCGCGTGCCTGGTCAGTTTCGTGCAACCACGCATCCAGGACCAAGGTGGAAAAGTCCTGCTGCTCGTTGACCTCGCCGAGGATCGCGCCGACCTCACCAACCACCAGCTCAAACATGTTGATCTTCTCGTCGAGGATCCGCAGCACTGCG
>DATJSJ010000072.1:0-16383 GCA_035504175.1 Acetobacteraceae bacterium | reverse complement strand
GTCGCCTTCTGGACATCCATTCGCTTGGGTCTTTGGCAGAGGGGGCGCAACCGCAGCACTAGGGCCGTCCTCGGCGCGCCCCCTCTGCCAAAGACCCAGTCAAGGGTTTCCAAAGGGCGACTGCCCTTTGGCAGGGTCCAGGGACAGCGTCCCTGGTGGGGTTCGGGGCGAAGCCCCGACCTTCCTTCCTGTCACTCCCCGCTCTCGCGACGTGCGGCCGCCGCTGCGTGATGTCATCGCGCGTCATGGGTTGGATGCGCGACGGTCGCTTGGGCAGCATTTTCTGCTCGACCAGAATCTCACGGCCCGCATTGTGCGAGCCGCCGGCGATCTGCGCGGCCGGCACGTTGCGGAGATCGGACCCGGACCCGGAGGCCTGACCCGGTCGCTGCTGGACAGCCCGGCCGCGGATGTGTTGGCGATCGAGCTCGATCCGCGCGCGGTTGCGGCGATCGAGGAGCTGCGGGCGGAAGATCCCGCGCGGCTCCGCGTGCTCGCCGCCGACGCGCTTTCGGTTGATCTGCCGGTGCTGGTGCCGCCGCCGCGGCAGGTAATTGCGAATCTCCCTTACAACGTGGCGACGCCGCTGCTCGTCGGCTGGCTGCGGCAGGCGGCGGCGTTCGAGCGGTTGACGCTGATGTTCCAGGTCGAGGTAGCGGAGCGCATTTGTGCCGCGTCGGGCAGCGCCGCCTATGGCCGGCTGTCGGTGCTGGCGCAGTGGGTGGCGCGGGCGACGCTGGTGATGCGGATTCCGCCGGCCGCATTCACGCCGCCGCCCGCGGTGCACTCGGCGGTGATGGTGCTGGAACCGCATGCGGTGCAGCCGGAGGCGGCGTTGTTCGCGGCGATGGAGCGGCTGACCGCGGCGGCGTTCGGGCAGCGGCGCAAGATGCTGCGCGGCGCTCTGCGCGGGCTCGGCGGCGAGGCGTTGCTGGCGCGGGCCGGGATCGCGCCGGAGCGGCGGGCGGAGACGCTGACGGTGGTTGAGTTCGACCGGCTGGCGCGGCTGATCGCGTAGCTACTCCGCGGCGATGCGGGGCGGCTCCGCCATGCCGGCCGCCTGGTGCAGATCGACCGAGAGCAGCCGGGAAACGCCTCGTTCCTGCATGGTGACGCCGTAGAGCCGGTCCATGCGCGCCATGCTGAGATGGTGATGGGTGACGACGAGGAAGCGCGTGCCGGTGTCGCGCACCATGTCCTCGAGCAGCCGGCAGAACCGCTCCACGTTGGCGTCGTCGAGCGGCGCGTCGACTTCGTCCAGCACGCACACCGGCGCGGGGTTGCAGCGGAACACGGCGAAGACCAGCGAGAGCGCGGTCAGCGCCTGCTCGCCGCCGGAGAGGAGCGACAGGGCTGCGAGCTTCTTGCCGGGGGGCTGGGCGTAGATTTCGAGTCCGGCGGCGAGCGGGTCGTCGGAGCCGACCAGCGCCAGATGCGCGCGGCCGCCGCCGAACATGCGGGCGAACAGCGCCTGGAAATTGCGGTCCACCTGCTCGAACACCATGGCCAGGCGCTCGCGGCCCTCGCGGTTCAGATGGCCGATCGAGCCGCGCAGCTTGGCGATCGCGGTGGTGAGCTCCTCGCGCTCCGCCTCGATGATGCGGATGCGGCCCTCAACCTCCTCGGCCTCCATGTCGGCGCGGAGGTTGACCGGGCCCATCTCCTCGCGTTCGCGCTGCAGCTTGTCGAGGCGCTTGCGGGCGCGGTCCTCGGATTCGGCCGACAGATCGGCCGGCGGTTCCGGCAGGGCGGGGTTGGCGCCGAGGCGTTCGAGGATGCGCTCGGCAACCACGCCCCAGGCCTGGTCGGCGGATTCGGCCTGACCCTGAGCCCGCACGGCGGCTTCGCGCGCCGCGGCGAGCGCGGCCTCGGCGCCGCGCGCGGAGCGATCGGCGCCGTCCGCCGCGGCGGCGGCAGCGGCCAGCGCATCGGCGGTTCGGCGATGTGCCGACTCGGCCTCCTGCAGCGCATCGAGGGCGGCGGCGCGGCGCAGCGCGATTTCGGCGGGCGCGGCGGCGAGGGCCTGCTGTTCCGCCTCCGCCTCGTGGGCACGGGCGGTGAGGTCGGCGACGCGGTCGGCCGCGTCGCCGGCGCGCATCGCCCAGTCCTGGCGCTCGGCCGCGATGGCGCCGCGGCGGCCGGCAGTCGCCTCCGCCTCGCGTGCCAGCGCCTCGTGGGCGCTGCGACGGGCGGCCTGCTCGCTGCGGGCCGTGGCGAGGGCGACGCGGGCCCGATCGGCATCGGCCCGCGCGGTCGCTGGATCGGCGAGGGCGGCGCGGCACGATTGCGCCTCGGCCAGAGCGGCCTCGGCCTCACGCGCCTCCGGGCCAGCCGCCTCAGCCTGCTGGTCAAGGGCGGCAAGGCGCGATGCGGCGGACTCGGCCTGCAACCGCAGCGCTGCGAGCGAGCCGCGGGCGCGTTCGCCGTGCTGCTCCGCGTCGCGGCGAGCGGCGCGGGCGGCGCGCTCCGCCTCCTCCGCGGCATGTTCGGCCGCCTGCGCCTCACCGTGCGCGGCGCGCATGGCGATCAGGCCGGCATCGGCCTCCGCCAGCCGTTCGCGCAACCCGGCGAGGCGATTGCGCTGCTGCAGCCGCACGGCGGCGGCGGTCGGCGTGCCCGCACGGATCGTGTAGCCGTCCCAGCGCCAGATGGCGCCTGCGGGAGAGACCAGGACCTGGCCGGGGCGCAGCCCTGCCTGGCCGTCATCGCCCGCGACATCGTCCTCGACCAGCAAGATGCCGCCCAGTGCTCGCGCCAGGGCCGGCGGCGCCTGCACCATCGTGGCAAGCGGGGTGGTGCCGATTGGCGCAGGGCCGGGGTCGAGCGCCGGCAACTCGCGCCAGTGCCGTGCGGCGTCGCGGTCGGCCGCCGCGGCCAGCTCCTCGCCGAGCGCCGCGCCGAGCGCCGTCTCCAATCCCGACGGAACCCCCAGCGCGTCGACCATCGGCGGCCAGCGCTCGCCATCCTTCACCGCGAGGATTTCCGCCAGCGCCGCGGCTTCCGCGGCGAGCCGCGCCTGGTCGGCCTCGGCGCGGCCGAGACGATCCCGTGCGACTCCGGCGGCGGCGCGTGACGCGACACGCGCCTGCTCGGCCGATTCCAAACGCTGGCGTGCCGCGATCAGGGCCTGTTCTGCGCCACCGGCGGCTTCGCCGGCCGCGTGCAGTCGGGCGGGATCGACGGTTTGGGAGGCGGCCCGGGCGTGCTCGTCCTGCAGCCGGGCAAGCTGCCCGATCGCGCGACGGGCACGCGCCTCGGCCTGGGCCAGGAGCTGCCCGGCCGCCTGGGTTTCGGCGGCAAGCCTCGCCGCCGCCGTGGTCGCCTGCTCGGCGATCGCCTCAGCCGCCCGGGCGGCCTGGTCGGCGGCTTCGGCCGCGGCCGAAGCCTCGGCGAGACGCGCGGGCAGCGCGCGCTCGGCTTCGGCCAGGCGTGTTTCCTCGCCCGCGAGCCGCTGCTCGGCGAGTTCGGCGTCGGCCGCGAGCTGCCCGGCATGACCGAGATCGCGGGCGATCTGCTTCTCCCGCGCCGTCGCGGCGTCGAGCGCCGCGCGGGCGCGCCGCTCCTCCTCGGCGAGCTGTTCCTGGCCGATGCGGTGGCGCTCGAGCCCGGTGCGCGCGTCGGCCTCGGCACTGCGCAACGGCGGCAGGGCGGCGGCGGCTTCGGCCGCGCGGGCGCTGGCGTGGCCGGCGGCGGCGGTGGCTTCGGCGACCGCCATCTCCGCCGCGTGCAGCGCCGCACGGGCGGCGGTGCGCGCCTGCTCGACCCGGGCGCGCTGCAGCGCCAGCAGCTCCGCTTCGGCGCCGCGGATATGGCCGGAGAGGTTGCGGTAGCGCGCCGCCTGCCGCGCCTGGCGGCGCAGCCCGGCGAGCTGGGCTTCGAGCTGGCCGCGCAGATCCTCGGCGCGGGCGAGATTGGCTTCGGCGGCGCGCAGCTTCAGCTCCGCCTCGTGCCGGCGGGCATGCAGGCCGGTGATGCCGGCCGCTTCCTCCAAAACCGCGCGGCGTTCCTCGGGCCGGGCGTTGATCAGCGCGGCGACGCGGCCCTGGCTGACCATGCCGGAGGCACGGGCGCCGCTGGCAAGGTCGGCGAACAGGGTCTGCACGTCGCGGGCACGCAGCTCACGGCCGTTGACGCGGAACAGGCTGCCGCCGCCACGCTCGATGCGGCGGCTGACCTGCAGCTCCGGTTGGTCGTGGAAGGGCGGCGGAAAGGACGCCTGGGACGATCCGGCCGCCGCACCGGCATCGGCGCCGCCGCCTTCCAGCGTCAGACTCACTTCGGCGAGGTTACGGGCCGGGCGGGTGGCGGTGCCGGCGAAGATCACGTCGTCCATCTCGCCGCCGCGCAGGCTGCGCGCGGAGCTCTCCCCCATTGCCCAGCGCAGCGCTTCCACGACGTTCGACTTGCCGCAGCCGTTCGGGCCGACGATGCCGGTCAGGCCGGGTAGGATTTCCAGCGAGACCGGCTCGGCGAAGCTCTTGAACCCGGCGATCCGCAGGCGGGAGAAGGCGATCGGCAACGCGCTATCCGCCGGCCTGCTTCACCAGCGCGTCGAACGCGTCGTAGCCCATCTCGCCGGCCTGCTTCATGTCGTGTGCCTTGGGCCCGTTGAAGATGAAGGTGGGCGTCGAATCGATGCCGTATTTCTTCTCCGCCGCGTCCTGCTCGGCGAGGATCGCGTTGCGGAGCTTGGTGTCGGCGATGGTGGTGTTGAACGTGTCGCGCGGCATGCCGGCGAGGGCCGCCATCTTGGCGAGTTCGTCGGTGGTGTTGACGTCTCGGGCGAAGGCCCAGCGGTCCTGGCTGTGGAACAGCGCCAGGATGAACGGCTCGTAGCGATCGGCCGGCAGGGACCGGGCCACCATCGCCGCCGTCAGCGCCACCTGGTCGAGCGGGAAGTCGCGGAAGACGTAGTAGAGCTTGCCGGTGTCGACGAGTTTCGACTTGACGTCCGGAAAGGTCTCGTTCGCGAACGCCGCACAATGGGTGCAGGTCAGGGAGAAGAACTCCATGACGCTGACCGGTGCCTTCGGATTGCCGAGGGCGCGCGGCGACATGCGCGCGTCCTGCGCGCGAGCGTGCAGCGGCAGGGCCAGGCCGGCCGCGGCCAGGGCGAGCAGTGAGCGTCGGTGGAGCCGCGTGCGGTGCAGAAGCATCAGGACCTCGATGACTCGCTGGTGTTGTACTGCCTGGCGTCGGATTCGCCACAGACCCGCCGGCCGTCATTCTGTCCCTGCGCGCCCTGGCGCGCTCGACGCCGCCGAGCGCACCCCAAGCCCACGCCATGCGGCCGGCGGAGAGTCAAGACTCCGGGGCGGGCGGAACGCACGGCCCGGCCCCGACTCTGCGCCGGTCGGAGAGAGCGGGATCACTCTGACCGGGCCGAGCGATCCTGCTCCAGCGATCTGTTTTCAGGCCATGATTCGCGCCTTCGGGGTTCCCCGTCCGGCGATCGTGGTCTGGCGCGGGTCAGGCCACCCGGCCGCAACCGCCCGCAGAGACTGAGGCGCCTCAGGGTCTCCCGAACACGGCGCGGCCGAGCGAGGCCAGCGCCGCGCGGACCGGCCCGTCCGACAGGCCGGCGACCGCTCGCTCGGCCCGCTCTGCCGCTTCCGGCCGGACCCGTCGCGGCGGCGGCGCTGCCGGCACCGGGCGGGACGACGCTTCCTGCGTGAAGCGCAGCCGCTGCACGACGTGATGGCCGAGATGGGTGTTGATCCGCTCGAGCAACTGCTCGGACAGATGCTGCAGCTCCAGCGCCAGCGGCCCGGAGCAGGCGATGGTCAGGGTGCCGGCCGAGAGGCGCCGCGGCACGCTGTCGGCGGCCAGGGCCGGCCCGACGATTGCCGTCCAATCGGCGATCACTTGCGCGGTGGCGGGGGCGCGGCGCTGGAAGGCGGCGCGGGTAATGCGCGGCACCAGCGCCCCGACCGGCACCGGACCGGCCGAGAAGCGCCGCGGTGCCTCCGCGGCGGCGGCCGCGGCCGGGCCCGACCGCGTCCGGTCGAGGGGTGCGACCCCGCCCTTCTTGTCCTCGCCTCGAGCCGCCGCCATACCCTGCCCCGTGCCGTTGACCGCGTCGTCACCCGTCCCGGATGCCGAGATCCTGCTCCGCTGGTACGACCGGCACCGCCGCGTCCTGCCCTGGCGCGCGCCGCCCGGCGTCACCCCTGATCCATACCGGGTCTGGCTCAGCGAGATCATGCTGCAGCAGACCACCGTCGCCGCGACGATACCCTACTACCAGCGCTTCCTGGCGCGCTTTCCCGATATCGAGGCGCTGGCCGCAGCACCGGAGGAGGCGGTGATGGCCGCCTGGGCCGGGCTCGGCTACTACGCCCGGGCCCGCAACCTGCATGCATGCGCCCGGCAGGTCGTGGCGCTGGGCGGCTTCCCCACGACGCTGGCGGCCCTGCGGGAGCTGCCCGGCATCGGCGCCTACACCGCGGCGGCGATCGGCGCCATCGCGTTCGGCCTGCCGGTCGTGCCCGTGGACGGCAATGTCGAGCGGGTGGCGGCGCGCGTGTTCGCCATCGCCGAGTCGCTGCCGGCGGCAAAGCCCGCGATCGCCGAGGCGGCGGCGAAACTCGGAGCGGCGGCGGCGGCGCGGGCGCGGCCGGCGGATTTCGTCCAGGCGTTGTTCGATCTCGGCGCCACGGTCTGCACGCCGGCGACGCCGGCCTGCGGACTCTGCCCGTGGATGGCGGATTGCGCCGGGCGGCGCGCCGGGATTGCCGCCGAACTGCCGCAGCGGGCGCCGAAGCCGGTGCGGCCGCTGCGCTTCGGGGTGCATTTCTGGCTGGTGGATGCGGCGGGCCGCGTGCTGCTGCGGCGGCGGCCGCCGCGCGGCCTGCTCGGCGGCATGGCGGAACTGCCCGGGACCGCCTGGCGCGGCACGCCCTGGGCCGACGAAGAGGCGCTGGCGCTGGCGCCGATGTCGGCGGAGTGGCAGCCGGCCGGCGAGGTGCGGCATGGGCTCACGCATTTCGAGCTGCATCTGCGCCTCTACGCCGCCGCGGTGCCGGCGATCTCGGCCGAGGGCTATCTGTGTCCGGCCGAGGCGCTGGCGGCGGAGGCGCTGCCGAGCGTGATGCGCAAATGCGTCCGCGCCGCGGCCTCCGCCCTGCCCGCCGCCGCCCCGGTCGCCGGCTGAGCCATGCCGCGTCGCCGGGCGAATGTCGGGTTCGTGCTGGCGACCCTCGCGATCGACGCGCTCGGCTTCGGCATCGTCGTGCCGATCGTGCCGGAACTGGTCGAGCGGCTGGGCGGGCTCTCCGCCGCCGCCGCCTCGCTCTGGGTCGGCGGCCTGCTCGCCGTGTTCTCGGCGACGCAGTTCCTCGCCGCACCGGTGCTCGGTGGCCTGTCGGACCGGTACGGGCGGCGGCCGGTGCTGCTCGCCTCGCTTGCTGGCGTGTGCGTCAACTACCTGCTGCTGGCCTGGGCGCCGACGCTGCCCTGGCTGTTCGCCGGACGGCTGATCGCGGGCGCGACGGCGGCGAACGTCTCCGCCGCGACCGCCTATATCGCCGACGTGACGCCGCCGGCGCAGCGGGCGCAGCGCTTCGGCCTGGTCGGCGGCGCCTTCGGCTTCGGCTTCGTGCTCGGCCCGGCGCTGGGCGGGCTGCTCGGCGGCGTCTGGCTGCGCCTGCCGTTCCTGGCCGCGGCGGGTCTCGCCTTCGTCAACGTGCTGTACGGCGCCTTCGTCCTGCCGGAGAGCCTGCCGGCAGAGCGGCGCCGCCCGCTCGACTGGCGGCGGGCGAATCCGATCGGGTCGCTGGCGTCACTGGGCAGCGACCCGGCCGCGATCCGGCTGGCGATCGCCTGGTGTTGCGCCTGGTTCGCGCTCGGCGCGTTGCAGAGCAGCTTCGTGCTGTCGAACGGTCTCCGCTTCGGCTGGGGACCGCGGCTGAACGGCATCGCGCTGGCGCTGATCGGGGCGAGCACGGCGGTGGTGCAGGCGCTGCTGGTGCGACGCGTGGTTGGCCGGCTCGGCGAGCGCCGGGCCGCGCTCGCCGGCTACGTGCTCGCAGCCGCCGCCTATGCCAGCTATGCCTTCGCGATCGGGGGCTGGATGATCTATCTCGGCCTGGTGCTGCAGGCACTGGGCGCGGTCTCGGGCCCGGCGGTGCAGGCGATGGTGTCGCAGCGCGCCGGCGCCGACCGGCAGGGCGAGACGCAGGGGGCGCTGTCCTCGCTGCAGGGGCTGACCAGCATCGTGGCGCCGCTGATCGCCGGCTGGCTGTTCGGCGTGTTCGCGGCCGGCGGCGCGCCGGTCCGGTTCCCGGGCGCGCCATTTCTGCTCGCGGCGTTGAGCTACGGCATGGCGTTCGTGGCGGTGCGCGGGATTCCCGAGCTGCGGACGGGGCGACCCTGCGGGCGTGACTCGTGATCGCCCTGGCTGTGCAAAGCGATCGCCGTGCAATGCGATCACGGTCGAGCTCCCGGTCTTCAGCCCGATTCGCGCCTTCGGTGGTTCGACCTCTGGCCCAAAGCCCGGCCAAAGCTGCGCCGATCTGGATCGCCTGCGGCGCGCTTTCAAACGTGTGACCCGTCCCGAGGCCAAACTGCGACGCGCCCCGTTCCGGCCTCCGGCGGCCACTCCGGCCGATGCTCACGCCGGAATCACATGCGCGTTGGCGCGGTGGAGCGGCCTGGGCTGCGGGGCTTGAACCGGATCGCGGCAGCCGCGATGAAGGCCGCGACCAGGAGGACGATTGCTGCATGGCTGAGATCCCGCCCAACCCGTTTGAGGCCTCAACCGAGGAGGATGAGAAGATCCGCAAGCGGGCCTACTACCTGTGGTTGGAGGACGGCTGCCCGCACGGCCGCGACGCCGAATACTGGGAACGCGCGCGCGAGCTGCAGGCCATCGCCGACAATCCCGATGCCGGCCAGTTGCCGAACCCCGCCCGCGTCCACCCCAACCCCGCCGATGACGAGGTGGTGGATGAGGCGGAGCTCGAAGAGAATCTGGGCGAGTTCCCGAGTCGCTTCACCGATCAGGGTGACCGGCACGAGGCGCCGATGACCCGGCGCGTCGCCGAGTCGACGCCGGTGATCGGCGAGCACGACGCCGAGGAAACCGCACCCGACGCGCCGCAATCCGCCTCCGCGTCCACGTCGGCAACCGCGCCCCGCGCCGGCGCGAAGGCACCGGCGGCCAAGGCCGCGACACCACTGGGCAAGCCGAAGACATCTGCGGGCAAGTCCGCACCGGCGGCCGCGACGAGCGCCACCAAACCGGCGCGCAGCACCACCCGGCGCAGCCCGACGAAAAGCTGAGCGCCCGGCCGGTCCGGGCCGCAGGAGACGGAACCGTGGCATCGGCCTGGACCGGACGTCTCCCGCCCTCGCCGCCCGTCGTCCGGCGGCGGCCGGCGCTGCGGCATCATCTGCTCGGACGGCTCGGCCCGGGACTGATCACCGGCGCCGCGGACGACGATCCCAGCGGCATCGTCACCTACAGCCAGGCCGGGGCGCAGTTCGGCTTCGCGCTCGGCTGGACCATGCTCGCGACCCTGCCGATCATGGCGGCGGTGCAGGAAATCAGCGCCAGGCTCGGCCGGGTCACCGGCAGCGGGCTGGCGGCGATCCTGCGGTCGGTTGCGCCGGGCTGGCTGGTGGCGCTGCTGGTCGGACTGCTGGTCGTCGCTAACGTGATCAATCTCGGCGCCGATATCGGCGCCATGGCCGAGACCATCGTCCTGCTGCTGGGCGGCCGCGCCTCGCTCTGGGCGATCGCGATCGCCCTGTTTTGCAGCGGCGCCGAGATCTGGCTCGCCTACAAGCGCTACGTCCAGCTGCTGAAATGGCTGACGGTGTCGCTGCTCGCCTATGTCGCGCTGCTGCTAGTCGTGCACCTGCCGCTCAGGGCAGTCCTGGCCGGCGTCCTCGTGCCGCACATCCCGGCCGGATCGGGTGCCGCCGGCGTCGTGCTGGCGCTGCTCGGCACCACGATCAGCCCCTACCTGTTCTTCTGGCAGGCGGCGGAGGAGGTCGAGGACATGGCGACCCATCCGGGCACCCGTCCGCTGCGCGACGATCCGGACGCGGCCGGTCCCGAGCTCTCCCGCATCGGTTTCGATACCTGGGCGGGCATGGGTTATTCCAACGGCGTCGCCCTCGCGATCATCATCGGCACCGGTGCCACGCTCCACGCGGGCGGCATCACGAACATCCAGACGGCGGCGCAGGCGGCCTCCGCCCTGCAGCCGGTGGCGGGCCGCTTCGCCGCCGCCCTGTTCGCCGCCGGCATCTTCGGCACCGGCCTGCTGGCGGTGCCGGTGCTGGCCGGCTCGTCCGCCTACGCGATCGGCGATGCCCTGCATTGGCGGGTCGGATTGGGACGCCGCGCGTTGGAAGCGCGCGCCTTCTACGCCGCGCTTGCGACAGCGACGCTGCTTGGATTGGTGATCGCGTTGTCGCCGATCGATCCGATGAAGGCGCTGGTGTGGTCGGCGATGATCAACGGCGCCGTCTCGGCGCCGCTGATCGCCGCGATGGTGGTGCTGGGATCAATGCGACGGGTGATGGGCGCGCTGGTGCTGCCGGCCTGGCTCCGGGCGCTCGGTTGGCTCGCCGCCGCGGCAATGGCAGCCAGCACCGCGGGGCTGTTCCTGGCACCTGCGTAACGTGGACGGCTCTGCGTCGGATACGGTGCCGTTGCCGGCGCGTTCGCGCCGATCGCCGGCGGCACCAGGCTGCGCCGGATCTTGGGCGTTGGCACCATCTGTCCGTGCTTGATGGCCGCCGATTCGCCAGCGCCGCATTCCGGCGGCGAGGCGGGTGCTCAGGCACATGAGGCCACGGGATGACCGGAGCATGAAAGCTTCGCCAGATTTTGGTTGGCACTCCTGCGGCTCGTCCGCGCCCGCCGGACTTCGCCTTGAACCGATTGTCGTCTGTCACACTTTGTAGCGTGGGACGGAGCTTTTCCCGGACGGGCCGCCAAAGCAGCGGCGAGTGGGGACGACGCCGCGGGACGGGTGGTGACAGGCGAGAGCCGGCCGACCTCCCGCTTCGGACGCAACGGTTCCGCCTCCCAGGCCGACGAGATGAGGCGGCGAGGCAGTGGGCAACGGCAGGGCGCGGCCGGCGGACCGGCCACGCTCTGCCGCGACATGTCCGGAATCCGGGAATTGAGCCGGTGCCGGGCATGGCCGAGCGCTTGCCCTCGCCGAACGCCGGGAGCGTGACACGCGACGCCTGACCCGACGAAACACCGCTCCCTCGGCAGCCCGCCGGAAGCCCGCCATCGCCAGCCGTACGCGGGAGGTTAAGGCGCGCGTGGCGGCGTCAGTTCGTCAGCTCCCCCTTATGCGCTTGCAGCACCAGGGTGCGACGGATCTTCTGCGTCGGCGTCAGCAGCCCGTTCTCCAGCGTGAAAGCCGGCACCAGCCGGTGCCGGCGGATGCGTTCATGCACTGCCAGGCGGGTGTTCGCCCGGGTGATCGCGAGCGCAATTGCCACCTCGTCGCAGCCCTCAGCCGCGACCAGAAGCGCCGACAGCCCGGACTCCCCGTCGCCGGCCACCACGGCCTGGGCAATCGCTATCTCTGCCATCAGCAGCCCCTCGATCCGCGCCGGCGAGATCGTCTCGCCGCCCGAGAGCACGATGATGTCCTTCTTGCGGTCGGTGATGCGCAGATACCCGTCCGGGTCGAGCGCGCCGATGTCGCCGGTGTGCAGCCAGCCGTCGCGCAATGCCGCCGCCGTCGCCTCCGGCAGGTTCCAGTAGCCCTGCATCACCAGGTCGCCGCGCACCAGGATCTCGCCGTCGCCGGCGATCGCCAGCTCGACGCCGAGCAGCGGCGGCCCGACCGTATCGACGCGCACGCGACCGGGCGGGTTGCAGCTCACCACCGGCCCGGCCTCGGTCTGGCCGTAGCCCTGCAGGACAGTGACGCCGAGGGCGAGGAAGAACCGCCCGACCTCCGGGTCAAGCCGCGCCCCGCCCGAGACGGCGGCGACCAGCCTGCCGCCGAACCGGCCGCTCACCCGCGCCCGCACCAGCCGGTCGAGCAGCGGGTCGAGCAGTCGGTCGGCGGCACGCGGCCGCCCGTCCAGCCGGCGCAGCCCGGCGGCGAGCGCCGCCCGGAACAGCGCCTGCTTCCAGCCGGGCTCACGCGCCATCTGCGCCAGGATGCGGCCGCGGATCACCTCGAGCACGCGCGGCACCACGGTGATCACCACCGGCCGCACCGCCATGATGTCGGCCGCCAGGTGCTCGACGCCGCGGGAGAAGGCGATCTCGAACCCCATGCTGGGGAGCAGGAACAGCCCGACCGTGTGCTCATAGGCGTGCGACAGGGGCAGAAAGGAGAGGTAGACGCGTTCCTTGAGGTTGAGTGGTCGCAGCAGCTCGAAGGCGCCGCGGCTGTTGGACAGGATCGCCCGGTGCGGCAGCATCACGCCGCGCGCCGCGCCGCCGGTGCCGGAGGTGTAGATCAGGCAGGCCAGCGCCTCGCGCGGGATCGCCGCCGCTGCCGCCTCGATGTCGTCGGGCGCGGCGCGGTCCGCGGCCAGGGCGGCGAAGTCCAGCCCGCCGCCGCCCGCGCCTTCCATCACGGCCAGCCAGTCCAGCCCCGCCACCTGCGCCGCCGCCTCGGCGACCCGCGCCGCCAGCGCGGGCGTCGAGACGATCGCCGCCCGCGCGCCGGAATCGGCCAGGATGTGCGCATGGTCCGCGACCGTGTTGGTGACGTAGGCCGGGACCGGCACCGCGCCCAGCGACATCAGTGCGGTCTCGGCGATTGGCACCTCCGGGCGGTTCTCGCTCGCCACCAGCACCCGGTCGCCGGCGCCGATGCCGCGCGCGCGCAGGGCGCGGGCGACGCTCGCCGCCGCCCCGGCGAACGCCTCCCAGCGCATCTGCTGCCAGGTGCCGTCGCGCCAGTGGCGCAGCACCGGCCGCTGCGGCCAGTCCCGGGCGCGGGCGAACATCATCGCGGCCAGGTTCGGCCAGTCCGGATAGGTCTCCACCCTGCCTCCCCCGTCGCCGCGATTGCGTTTGACGCCGCCGCCCGCGACCTTACATCAGCCTCAGCCGGCGCCGGATTCCTGGCGTGCCGGCCAGAATAGGACCCCATCGCCGATGCACCCAAACGGCCTGCGCGCGCCCGATCTTCCGGCGGAAAGCCTCGATGTCCGGCCCGACGCGGCGCTGCCGTCCTGGGACCTCGCCGACCTCTACCCGGCGCCGGACAGCCCGGAACTCGCGGCCGAGCTCGCCGCGGCCGAGCAGGACTCGCGCGCCTTCAACCAGGCGCATGCCGGACGCCTGGCGGCGCTGCCCGGCGCGGCGCTCGCCGCGGCCATCATCGAGTACGAGCGGATCGACGAACGGCTCGGCCGGCTGATGTCCTACGCACAGCTCCTGTTCAGCGCCGATTCCACCGATCCCGCGACGGGGCGCTTCTACCAGGACATCAACGAGCGGGTGACGGCGATCAGCTCCGACCTGCTGTTCTTCACGCTGGAGCTGAACCGGCTGGACGATTCCGTGCTGGAGCAGAAGCTGGCCGATCCGGCGCTGGCACGCTGGCGGCCCTGGCTGCGCGATCTGCGCGTCTTCCGGCCGCACCAGCTCTCCGACGAGCTCGAGAAGTTGCTGCACGAGAAGGAGGTGACCGGCCGCTCCGCCTGGTCGCGCCTGTTCGACGAGACGATCGCCGGCATGCGTATCACCGTGAAGCTGCCCGGCGGTCCGGAGGAGCTGACCGTCAGCGCCGCGCTGAACAAGCTCTCCGACCGCGACCGCGCCGCCCGCGAGGCCGCCGGCCGCGCCATCGGCGACGCGTTCGGCCGCAACATCCGCCTGTTTTCGCTGATCACCAACACGCTCGCCAAGGACAAGGAGATCATCGACGGCTGGCGGCACTATCCGCGGCCGGGCAGCTACCGCAACCGCGCCAACATGGTCGAGGACGAGGTGGTGGACGCGCTGGTCGCCGCCGTCACCGCCGACTATCCGCGCCTGTCGCACCGCTACTACGCGCTGAAGGCGCGCTGGCTCGGCCTGTCGAAGCTGCAGCACTGGGACCGCAACGCGCCGCTGCCGGAGGACGACGACCGCGACATCGCCTGGCCCGACGCGCGCCGCCGCGTGCTCGAGGCCTATGGCGCGTTCAGCCCGGAGATGGCGGAGATCGGCGGCCGTTTCTTCGACCGGCCCTGGATCGACGCGACGCTGCGGCCGGGCAAGGCGAGCGGCGCCTTCGCGCACCCGACCGTGCCATCGGCGCACCCGTACATCCTGCTCAACTATCACGGCCGCACCCGCGACGTGATGACGCTGGCGCACGAGCTCGGCCACGGCGTGCACCAGGTGCTGGCCGCCGACCAGGGCTATCTGATGTCGGGCACGCCGCTGACGCTCGCCGAAACCGCGAGCGTGTTCGGCGAGATGCTGACCTTCCGCGCGCTGCTCGACGCCGAGACCGATCCGCGCCGCCGCCGCATCATGCTCGCGGCCAAGGTCGAGGACATGCTTAACACGGTCGTCCGGCAGATCGCGTTCTACCAGTTCGAGACGCGGCTGCACGAGGCGCGGCGCGGCGGCGAGCTGGTGCCCGACAGCATCGGCGAGATCTGGCTCGGCGTGCAGCGCGAGAGCCTTGGCCCGGCCTTCGAGTTCACGCCGGACTACGCGGCGTTCTGGTCGTACGTGCCGCACTTCATCCACACGCCGTTCTACGTCTACGCCTACGCTTTCGGCGACTGCCTGGTGAATGCGCTGTACGGCGTCTATCGCGCCGGCCATCCGCAGTTCCAGCGCAAGTATTTCGAGATGCTGCGCGCCGGCGGCACCAAGCGGCACAAGGAATTGCTGGCGCCGTTCGGGCTCGACGCCTCCGATCCCGCCTTCTGGAAACGCGGGCTGGACGTGATCGCAGGCTTCATCGACGAGTTGGAGCAGGGCTGATGTCCGGCCCCCCGGCGGGGGATACGCGCGAGCGCGCCAGCCTGTTCGGCGAGCTGCGGCGCTTCGCCCGCACCTCGGGCGCAGTCGGCGGCATCGCGGCGCGCGTCACCGGCGAGCGCGTCTTCGGCATCCGCACCGATCGCGCCGCGCATGCCGAGGACCTAAAGGCGATCCTCGGCGGGCTGAAAGGCCCGCTGATGAAGGTGGCGCAGTTCCTCTCCACCGTGCCGGATGCGCTGCCGCCGGAATACGCGGCCGAGCTGGAGCAGCTTCAGGCCAACGCGCCGGCGATGGGCTGGGCCTTCGTGCGCCGGCGCATGGCGAGCGAGCTCGGCGTCGACTGGGAGAAGCGCTTCGCCGCGTTCGGCCGCGAGGCCGCCGCCGCCGCCAGTCTCGGCCAGGTGCACCGCGCGCGCCTGCCCGACGGCACAGACGTCGCCTGCAAGCTGCAATACCCCGACATGGCGAGCACGGTGGAGGCCGATCTGCGTCAGCTCCGCCTCGCCATGGCGATCTATCACCGCATGGACAACGCCATCCAGCAGGGCGAAATCTATGCGGAGCTGTCGGAGCGGCTGCGCGAGGAACTCGACTACAAGCGCGAAGCGTCGCAGATGCGACTCTACGCGCTGATGCTGCGCGAGCACCCGGACGTCGCCGTGCCGCGCCCGATCGAGGGCTACTGCACCTCGCGCCTGCTCACCATGACCTGGCTCGAGGGCCGCGCCCTGCAGCGGCGCCTGGAGGAAAACCCGTCGCAGGAGGAGCGCAACCGTATCGCGCGGGCGCTGTTCCACGCCTGGTACGTGCCGTTCTACCGCTACGGCGTGATCCACGGCGACCCGCATCTCGGCAATTATCAGGTGCGCGCCGATGCCGGGGTGAACCTGCTGGATTACGGCGCGATCCGCGTCTTCCAGGCGCGCTTCGTGCGCGGCGTGATCGATCTCTACGAGGCGGTCCGCGACCGCGACGAGGACAAGGCGCACCACGCCTACGAGACCTGGGGCTTCACCAATCTCTCGCGCGAGAAGATGCAGGTGCTGAACGAGTGGGCGGCGTTCCTCTACGAGCCGCTGCTGCAGGACCGCGTGCGGCGCATCCAGGAAACCAACGATCCGCAATTCGGCCGCCAGGTGGCCGAGCGGGTGCACGCCGGGCTGCAGCGCACCGGCGGCGTGAAGCCGCCGCGCGAGTTCGTGCTGATGGACCGCTCGGCGATCGGGCTCGGCGGCGTGTTCCTGCGCCTGGGGGCGGAGCTGAACTGGTCGCGGCTGTTCCACGAGCTGGTCGCGGATTTCGACGCAGACGCGCTGGCGGAACGGCAGGCGAGGGTGCTGGCGGAGGCCGGCGTGCCGCCTGCGAAGTAAGGAAGGCAAGGCCAGGGCTCCGCCCTGGACCCGGCAGGGGACAGTCGTCCCCTGCACCCCTCAGACTTAAGTCATGGGGTCCGGGGCCGT
>DATJSJ010000071.1:0-9531 GCA_035504175.1 Acetobacteraceae bacterium | reverse complement strand
CTCGGCGCGGTGCTGGCGCGGGCCCTGCCGCGCGCCGGCGTCACGCGGGTGGCGGTGGCGGGCGGCGATACCTCGGGCGAGGTGACGCAGGCACTGGGCGTCGCGGCGCTGGAGGCGATCGCGCCCGTGGTGCCGGGGGCGCCGCTCTGCCGGGCTTACCGGCGTGAGGGGGGTGCGGTCGAGGTCATCTTGAAGGGCGGGCAGATGGGCGGGGATGATGTGTTTGGGAAGGTGAAAGGCCAGGGGGGCTCCGCCCCCCTGGACCCCCCGCTGGGGGCAGGCGCCCCCAGACCCGCATGACTTAAGTCAAGGGGTCCGGGGCCGTACGGCCCCGGCGGGTCCAGGGCGGAGCCCTGGCCTTCCTGATTGACTCGCCCAAGGCTTGACGCAACACTCAGACTGGTGTGATGAGCTGCTGACACGCTCAGAGCCGCAGCCAAAGAACGGGGGAGGAGATCCAAGGTGAAGCTGTTTCATCTCGTCGGAGCCGCGACGATCGCGCTGGCCGCGGCCGGCACAATGCCGGCGCGTGCGCAGGGCAATGGCAAGCTCATCGCCATCATCACGGCGTCGCTGAACAATCCGTTTTTCGTCCAGGTCGCCCATTCCGCCGACACGGAGGCGAAGAAGCTCGGCTACACCACGCTGGTGATGTCGAACGATGACGACGCGGCCAAGCAGGATCAGGAGATCGACAACGTGATCGCGCGCAAGGCGGCGGCGATCATTCTCGACAATGCCGGCGCCGATGCCTCGATCGCCGCGGTGGAGAAGGCGAAGAAGGCGGGGATCCCGTCCTTCCTGGTCGATCGCGAGATCAACAAGACCGGCGTCGCCGTGGCGCAGATCGTGTCGAACAACTACCAGGGCGCGACGCTCGGGGCGCAGGAATTCGTCCGCGCGCTGGGCGAGAAGGGCCGCTACGTCGAACTGGTCGGGCGCGAGGCGGACACCAATGCCGGCGTGCGCTCCAAGGGCTATCACGACGTGCTCGATCAGTACCCGGACCTGAAGATGGTCGCGCGCGAAAGCGCCGACTGGATCCAGACCGAGGCCTACTCGAAGATGGAATCGATCCTGCAGGCGCATCCGGATCTCGAGGGGGTGATCGCGGGCAACGATACGATGGCGCTTGGCGCCTCGGCCGCCCTGCAGGCCGCGGGCAAGACCAAGGTGATCGTGGTCGGACTCGACGGCAGCAATGACGCGCGCGACGCGATCCTGGCCGGCAAGATGGACGCGACGGTGCTGCAGCCGATCAGCGAGATCGCCAGGATGGCGGTCGACGAGGCGGATCAGTACCTGCGCACGGGTTCGACCGGCAAGCCGGAGAAGCAGCTCGTCGATTGCACGCTGATCACCAAGGCGAACGCGTCGAAGCTGAACAACTTCTCGCTGGCACAGTAAGGATCGGGGGGCGGACGGTGGCGGCGGGGTCGGTCACGACTGCAGGCGGCCCCGCCGCGCCGTCCGGACTGCGGCGCCGGCGCGGCGTGCTGATCGGCACGGCGGTGACGGTGGTCGCGCTGCTCCTTCTGTCGCGCGGCGTGACCGTGGTGCCGGACCGGCAGGTGGCGAAGACCGATCTCGCCGGCAATCCGGTGTTCGAGGCCAAGGGCTTCGTCACGTCCATCTGGGCCTCGCGCGTGCTGCCGCTGGTCCACGACCATGCGGCGGACGCGGCGACGGTGCTCGCGGCGCTGGCGCAGAACCCGGATGCGGCCGGCAAGCGCTACGGGCATCGCTCCAAGGCCGAGGACGGGCCGTGGAATTTCGTCGTGCACGGCGAGGGCACGATCAAGACGGCGGAGATCAGGCTGCGGCATGCGACGCTCGATCTCGATGTCGGCGGGCATGACCTGGTGGTGCAGATCGGGCCGGTGATCTTCGGCACGGCGTTGCGTGATGCCCTGCCCTTCGTCTCCTTCGACCAGGTGGTGAACCAGATCCAGTTCGCGCAGATCTCGCGCGAGCTGAACGACCGCGCCACCGCGGCGGCACGCACCGGCCTGGACGTGGCCAAGCTGGTGCCGGGGGCGCACGTCGCCTTCGCGGGGGCGATGTCCGGCACCTCGCCACCGCAGCTCACCGCGGTCGAGCTGCGCCCGGTCGGCGCAACGCCGTGAGCGTTGCGGCCAGCGCCGCGGCGCCGGATGCGGTGGTGCTGCGGGCGGAGCAGATCGGCAAAGCCTATCCCGGCACGATCGCGCTGCACGCGGTCGATTTCGAGGTGCGACGCGGCGCGGTCAACGTGCTGGTCGGCGAGAATGGCGCCGGCAAGTCGACGCTGATGAAGATCCTGGCCGGGGTGGAGCAGCCGGATTCCGGACGGCTGTGGCTCGATGGACGGGGGGTGAGCTTCGCCTCGGTGAACGATGCCGCTTCGCACGGCATCGGCATCGTGTTCCAGGAGCTCAATCTCTGCCCGAACCTGAGCGTCGCCGAGAACATCTTCCTCGGCCACCCGTCGGTGCGGCTCGGGATCGACATCGACACGGGCGACCATGCGGCCAAGGCGCGGGCGCTGATGCGCCGGCTGGAGCATGCGATCGAGCCGGACGCGCTGGTCGGTGACCTGCGGATCGCGCAGCAGCAGATCGTCGAGATCGCCAAGGCGCTGGCGCAGGATGCGCGCATCCTGATCATGGACGAGCCGACCTCGGCGCTGTCGGCGACGGAAGTGGAAATCCTGTTCCGCGTCATCGCCGAGCTGAAGGCGGCCGGGGTGGCGATCGTCTACATCTCGCACCGGCTGGAGGAGCTGGTGCGGATCGGCGACACCGTGACGGTGCTGCGCGATGGCCGGCTGCAGGCGCGGGCGGAGATGCGCGACGTCGACATCCCCTGGCTGATCCAGCAGATGGTCGGCACGATCGAGGCACCGGCGACGCAAGCGGCGACCCGCTCCGACGCCGCGCCGCTGCTCGCGCTCGAGCGGGTGACGCTGCGCAACCCGCATGGCGGGTTCCTGGTCGATGGCGTGACGCTCGCCGTGGCACCCGGGGAGGTGGTGGGCCTGTACGGGCTGCTCGGCGCCGGCCGGTCGGAACTGTTCGAGGTGATCATCGGGGCGCAGCCGGACGCCGAGGGTTCGGTGCGGCTGGCCGGGCAGGAGCTGGCCGGGCTGCCGATCGCCGCCCGCATCCGCCGCGGCGTCGCCTTGGTGCCGGAGGACCGGCAACGCGAGGGGCTGGTGCAGAGCCTGTCCGTCGCGGCCAATCTCACGCTCGCCAGTCTGTGGCAGTATCTGCGCGGGCTGGCGATCGACGGGGCGCGGGAGCGCGGGGCGGTGGCGCGGACGATCCGCGAGCTGCTGATCAAGGTCTCGTCGCCCGACGTGGAGGTGACGGCGCTGTCGGGCGGCAACCAGCAGAAGGTGGTGATCGGCAAGGCGTTGCTGACCCGCCCGCGCCTGCTGCTGCTGGACGAGCCCGGCCGGGGGATCGATGTCGGCGCCAAGGCCGAGGTGTTCCGCACCATGCGGCGCCTGGGTGCCGACGGGCTCGGCGTGATGTTCGCGACCTCCGACCTCAAGGAGGTGATGGCGGTGGCGGACCGGATCGTGGTGATGGCGGGCGGCCGGGTGACGGGCGATTTCCTCCGCCATGACGCGACCGAGGAGCGGCTGGTCGCCTGCGCGAACCAGGGAGCGGCGGCGAGCGCCGGGACGATCGGATGAGCAACAGCCTGGACCTGCCGCTCGTCGGGCCGCGCCGGGTGCGCCGCACCTCGCCGGTGCTGCTGCTGCTGAGCCTGCGGACGCTGATCGCGCTGTTCGTCGTGCTGGCCTTCTTCAGCGCGACTGCGCCGAACTTTCTCGCCCTCGAAACGCTGATCCTGCTGGCCAAGCACGTCTCGATCAACGCGTTCCTGGCGATCGGCATGACCTTCGTCGTGATCACCGGCGGGATCGATCTGTCGGTGGGCTCGATCGTCGGCCTGTCCGGCATGGTGGCGGGCGGGCTGCTGGATCGCGGCGTGCCGCTGTCGTGGTTCCACGTGACGCTGTTTCCGGACGTGCCGGTGGTGATCGTTGTCGCGGTCGCGGTCGGCGTGCTGGTGGGTGCGCTGAACGGCGTGCTGGTGACCTGGCTCAGCGTCGCACCGTTCATCGCGACGCTGGGCACGCTGTACATCGCGCGCGGCGCGGCGCTGTTGATCTCGGGCGGCGAGACGTTCCCCAACCTGGTCGGGCGCGCGGAGTATCACAACATGGGGTTCCCGATCCTGGGCGCCGGGACGGTGCTCGGGATTCCAGTATCGGTCGTGGCGCTGGTGGTGGTGAGTGCGATTGCCGCCTATATCGCGGCGCGCACGCCGTTCGGGCGACAGGTCTATGCGGTGGGCGGGAACGAGCGGGCGGCGCTGTTGTCCGGCGTGCCGGTCAACCGGGTGAAGCTCACCGTCTACATGATCTCCGGCGCCTGTGCCGCGTTTGCCGGGCTGATCGTCGCATCCGAGCTGGTGTCCGCGCATCCGGCGAGCGGCGAGACCTTCGAGCTGAACGCGATTGCTGCGACGGTGCTGGGTGGCACGTCGCTCGCGGGCGGGCGCGGCACGATCTGGGGCACGATCATCGGCGCGTTCGTGATCGGCATATTGGGCGACGGCCTGGTCATGCTTGGCGTGAGTTCCTTCTGGCAGATGGTCATCAAGGGTGCCGTGATCATCGCCGCCGTCGTCCTCGACCAGTTGCAACGTCGCATGCAGCGTCGGATGGCCATCCAGGCCCAAGCCGCCTGAGAAATCGGGGGTCCGGGGCCGTACGGCCCCGGCGGGGTCCAAGGGGCGGAGCCCCTTGCCTTCCCTGGCCTTCAATCCATCGCCACCGGCGATCGATCCCATCGAATCCCAGCGTTGGATAGTTCGATCCGGCGGCCGCATGTCGTCGGGCGTTGGTCCGCACGAGGGTTCGATGTCCGACATGGTGCTGAGATCGCCGGCAATCCGCTTCCCCGCGGGTGTCTTGAGCGCCCGCCTCCCGGGGGTTCTGCTGTGCGTCGGGGTCTCGGCCGCGGCGTTCGCAGCGGAGCGCATCGAGGCGGCGGCGCTGGGCCGGGCCTGGCTGGAGGCCCTGGTGCTGGCGATTCTGATCGGTACGGCGATCCGGACCGCCTGGACGCCGCGCCGGCGCTGGTTCGCGGGGATCAACTTCAGCGCCAAGACGCTGCTGGAGGTGGCGGTGGTGCTGCTCGGTGCCTCGGTCAGCGTGCGGACGCTGGTCGCGGTCGGTCCGGCGTTGCTGGCGGGGATTGCCGGCGTGGTGATCGTGGCGATTCTGGCGGGGTACGGCATCGGGCGGCTGCTCGGGCTGCCGCATCGGATGGCGACGCTGGTCGCGTGCGGCAATGCGATCTGCGGCAATTCGGCGATTGCGACGGTGGCGCCGGTGATCGGGGCGGATGGCGAGGATGTCGCGGCCTCGATCGCGTTCACGGCGGTGCTGGGGGTGATCGTGGTGCTGGGCTTGCCGCTGCTCGCCGGCCCGCTCGGGTTCGACCACGTGCATTACGGCGTGCTGGCGGGGCTCACGGTCTATGCGGTGCCGCAGGTGCTGGCGGCGACGGTGCCGGTCGGTGCGGCGGCGGTGCATATCGGCACGCTGGTCAAGCTGATGCGGGTGCTGATGCTCGGGCCGGTGGTGCTGGTGTTGTCGCTGCTGACGCGGCGGCTGCGGGACGAGACGGATGAGGCGCTGCCGCATGTCACGACGGGCGACCGGCCGAAGCCGGGGCGGCCGGGGCTGCATCGGCTGGTGCCGTGGTTCATCGTCGGGTTTCTCGCGATGGCCGGGCTGCGGTCGGGCGGGGTGCTGCCGGCGCCGGTGCTGGGGCCGATGGCCGTGGCGGCGAGCCTGCTGACGGTGGTGTCGATGGCCGCCCTCGGGCTGGGCACGGATCTGCGGACGGTTGCGCGGTCCGGGGCGCGGGTGACGGCGGCGGTGACCGGGTCGCTGCTGCTGCTCGGGACGATCAGCGTGGTGCTGATCCGGATGCTGCCGATCGGGTAAGGCTCCGGCCGGGACGCGTCGCCCGGCGCGGAGTGCGCCACGCCGCCGCGGTCAGCGCGATTCCGGCGGATAGATCGAGAACATCGACGGCGGCAAATCCTGCACCGGGCAGTTGCCGAGTTCATAGATGAAGTCGAGCCGAGACTCGGTGTCGAGATAGAAGTGCAGGTCGGCGACGAAGCGGCCGGTCTGGGTCACCGCGATCCCCTTGTCGCGATAGGTGGCGAGTGTTGCCGGCAGGTCCTGATCGGCGATGCGTTCCTTGATGTGGTGCAGGCCCTCGCCTTTTTCCTGCAGGAAGCGTTCATAGATCATCGGGCCGCGCACCGGCTGGATGATCTCGACCTCCATGTCGCCGACCCAGGTGATGGCGATGCGGAATTCGAACGGCTCCTCGACCGGCTTGCCGCCGACCTGCAGGTTCTGGACGGTGTCGTTGGAGAAGGTGAAGACCTTCCACGGGCCGACCTGTAGGTTGTCGACCCAGGCCTGCATGCTGCGCTCCAGATCGCGGCTGACGAAGGCGATCTGGTAGATCTTCCGCGTCCGGTTCAGGGCGCGAAGTTCTTCATTGGTCATGCTTGTGCCTTCCGAGGCGGGGGCGGGCGGATGGCCCGCGTCGGAGCGAGGCCGACGCGGGCAGTCCGGATCAGGCCGGGGTGTCGCTGAGCATGGTGAAGAACTTCAGCTCGGCGTCGCGGGTCAGGAACTCCTTGTGCCGGCCGAACCACTCCTTCTGGTACGGCAGCTCGAGATGGCGGTCGAGATCGGCGCGCGTCGTCCAGTTCTCATAGAAGTAGAACACGTTCGGGTCGTCGTCGCTGACGTGGAAATGGTAGTCGACGCAGCCTGGCTCCGAGCGGGAGCGATCGACGAAGCTCGCGAGCAGCTTGACCAACTCCTCGCGCTTTTCCGGCCGTGCATGCAGGGTCGCGGTCAGCGTGCATTTCGGCTTCATGCCGCAATCCTCCCTTGGCTCAGAAGCCGGCCTTGTCGACCGTGTCCTTGGTGAAGATCAGCGGCTTGCCGTAGACGATCTCGCCGTTCTCGCCGACCGTGTAGGTGCCGGCGTGACCGGCGGTGAAGGTCGCACCCGGCTTGATCTCGAGCTTGCCGGCGAGCTTGAGGTGCGTCGCGTAGGTCGCGACGTAGCCGAGCTCGTACGGGTTCCACAGCGCGAAAGCCTTCTCCGACCCGTCCGTCAGATAGTGCTTGATCGCCGACGGCAGGGCGAAGCCGGTCGCGAACACCTTGCCGGCGCGGCCGCTCGCCTCGATGGCGCGGGCGGCGGCCGGGGCGCTGACCGCGGAGGACGAGATGATGACCTTCAGGTTGGGATGCGCCTGCATCAGATTGTTGGCGACGTCGTAGCTCTTGGCGTCGTCGTCCTGCGCGTACTGGGTGTCGACGACCTTGAAGACCTCGTATTTCGGATCGGTCTTCGTGAGCTGCGTCATGATGCGGATATGCGCCATGTGGTTGGGCGAGGTCGGCGAGGCGGCGATGAAGGCGATCTCGCCGCCCTGCGGCGCGTCCAGCAGCGCGCAATCCAGCATCACCTTCGCCGCCTGCTCGTAGGAGAGCTGGTTGACGAACATGTCGCGTGCCGGCAGGGCAGCGTCGGCGTCGAAGGTGGTGACGACGATGCCGCGCTTGCGGGCCTGCTTCAGGATCGGTGCGACGGCATTGAGGTCGATCGCCGCCAGGATGATGCCGTCCGGACGCTGGGTCAGGAAGTTGGACAGCGTCTCCACCTGGAGCTGCACGTCGGGATGGTCGGCACCGGCATAGACGAAGGTGTCGCCGAGTTCCTTGGCGGCGTCGCGACCGCCATGGGCGGCGGCCTCGAAATAGGGAAAGCCGGTCCATTTCGGCGTCATCATCAGCTTGAAGCCGCTGTCCTTGGCGAAAGCCGGGGCCAGGGTGGCGGTGCCGGCGGCGAGCGCCCCGCCGGCTGCCAAAGTGAGCACGTCTCTGCGTCGCATGATGTTTCCTCCTCGGTGTGGTTGTCTCGGCGGGTTCGCCCCGCTCTTGGTCAGGCTTTGGCGCGCGCCGGGCCGGCGCGGCTGGAGAACGGGCCGTGGGCCGACAGACGGCGGAGCAGGCGGAGCGCGAGCGGCCGCAGCACGCCGACCACGAGCAGCGCGCCGAGCACCACGGTCTGGGTCGGGCCGCCGATATTGGCGAGTCCCATGCCGTTGCGCAGCGTGCCGACCAGCAGCAGCGCCAGCACGATCCCGAGTACCGTGCCGCTGCCGCCGTTGATGTCGACGCCGGCCAGGACGACGGCCGTGACCACGACGAGGATCAGCCCGTCGGCATTGTCGCCGCGCGCCGAGCCGTACTGGCCGATCCAGACCAGCGCCGCGAGCGCCGCCAGCGCCCCGGCGATCGTGTAGGTCGCGATCTTCAGCCGCACCACGTCGATGCCGGCGATCCAGGCCGCGTCGCGGTTGTTGCCGATGGCGAAGCAGCAACGACCGAACACCGTGCGATGGACGAGGAACGCCATCACCAGGACGATCGCGACGAACAGCAGCAGCGCGACCGGGATCACCTTGTGCACGTATTCCGAGCCGGTCCAGAGGTACGGATCGTCGAAATTCGTGTAGCCCATATCCGAGCCGATGATGAAGGCGAGGCCGCGATAGGCGCCCATCGTGCCGAGCGTCACCGCGAGCGACGGCAGGCCGAGCCGGGCGACGAGGATGCCGTTCACCGTGCCGAGCAGCGCGCAGGCGAGCGTCACGAGCGACACCGCGACGCCGATCGGGATGCCGGCGGCGGAGCAGCGGCCGAACAGCACCGCGCCGAAGGCGAGCGTCGAGGCGAGCGAGATGTCGATCTCGCCGGTCAGCACGACGACCATCAGCCCGAGTGCCAGCAGGCCGGGGATGATGAACTGCCGCGTCGAATCCAGGATCTGGTCGGCATTGAGGTAATAGGGCGAGAGATGCGCCGACCATGCGCCGGCGAGCAGGATCAGCCCGACCAGCGTGAATTCCCAGGCCGAGGGCAGCCAGGCGCGGCGGGTCATGCGGGCGCTCGCATGGACCGGGTCCGGCTGTATCGAGCGAGCGCCGGCATCAGCTTGATTTTGCGCGCGGCCGCCCCGCCAACCCCGCGCGCGATGCCGTCGACCCTTCGGCTCGACGGCATCATGCCAGCCGGCCCCCGAAGCGCCGCCCCTGCAGCGAGCGGCGGAGCTGCACGGCGATCAGCACGTCGACCCCGACGGCGGCGACGATGGCGCTGCCCTGCACGAACATGCGCCAGAATTCCGGGATGCCGAGCAAAACCAGGCCGTTGTCGATCGCGGCCAGCACCAGCGCGCCGAGGGCGGCGCCGATCACCGAGCCCGATCCGCCGGCGACGCTGACGCCGCCGAGCACTGCGGCGGCGAGCGAGCTCAGCTCCCAGCCGGAGGCAAGCACGACGGTGACGGTGCCGACGCGGGCGGCGTAGAGCAGGCCGGCGAAGCCGCACAGCGCGCCGGTCAGCATGTAGGCGAACAGCGTCAC
>DATJSJ010000070.1:0-3960 GCA_035504175.1 Acetobacteraceae bacterium | reverse complement strand
ATCTTCCTCCAAATGCTGCGCTTCCTCTCCAACGAACTGGGCATGGCGCTGATCTGTGCCGGTACCCCCGAGGCCCGACAGGCGATGCTGACGGATCCGCAGTTGCGCAGCCGCTTTCTCGACATCGAGTTGCCGCTGTGGCGCGACGACGGCGATTTGCGGATCTTCCTTGCGCGCCTGGTGCAGAGTCTCCCGTTGCGCCGTCCCTCGCCGGTCGACTCGCCCGGACTGCGACGACTGATTGCGGCGCGCTCGGCGGGGCTGACCTGGACCATCTGCAAGGCGTTCGAGCGGGCCGCCGTGGCGGCGATTGCATCTGGCGAGGAGAGGCTCGACCGGTCTGGTCTCGAGAGCCCGGCGGTCTGGCGCGGCTTGGCCGCCCCTGGGACAACCGTCAGGCGAGGGCGGGGCCGAGGCGCTGCCGGAGCACCGGCCTGACGCCGCACCGCGACGGTCATGGCCGTCCTGCCGCTGGCGCCCCCTCCATTGCCAGGCGAACTGCTGGCGTCTTGGATCGGTCGGCTGGCCTGTCTTTACGACGCTCCGCCCGATCTGCTGTGGTACGAGCTGGCGGGGGCGCCAGCCGTGGAATTGGCTCCGTTTGGCCGTCATCCGCCCGGCGGCAACGGCCTTCGCGAACAGTTTGCGCGGATCGCTATCGCGACACGCTCGGAGGTGGGCGCCGTGGCGGCAACGGCGGTGGGCGTGATGCTTCCCGCCGCGCCGGTCCGATGGCTGCGATCGGAGATCGTATCGACATATCAAGTTCCGTGGTGTCCGCCCTGCCTGCGCGACGATGTCGCACATCATCGGCCGCCGTACTTGCGGCGCCTCTGGGCGGCCGGCTGCGTCGTGATCTGCCCGCGGCATCAAGCGGCGCTGGTGGACACCTGTCCCGGCTGTCAGCGTAGGGCCCGGCCAGTCTTTCGCTGGGAGGGCCGCGGTCCAGCGCTGGTCTGCACCGCATGCGAAGCGCTGCTGCATGATTATGCCGCCGGATCGTCCTCCGACGCTGGCAATGAGCCGATGGGGAGCCTCGCCGGCGATTGTCCTTCCGCAGCGATTTTGGGGGCCGGCTGGCTGCAGACCAAGCTGTTGCGCGCGCTGCGGGGTCATCCGGTCGCGGTGTGTCGCGATGCAGCGCCGGCGAGGACCTTGCCGATTGTCGAGGCCCTGGTCGGGTATCTGTTGTTCCCGCTGGGAATCGTACGCGATGTCGGATGGCCTGCCGCCGGGCCCAAAGGGATGCCGCCGCGGTGTTCGCCCACCGGGCTGTCGGCCCGGGACGCGTTCGCCGTGGCGGCGGCGGTTGCTGCATTGCTGGCACTGCCGGACGAGGAACTGGATGATCGGTTCGGGGGCGCGCTATGGCGCCAGAGGTCGCTGGGCGAGCCCATCGACCTGAGTCGATTATGGGTTCATCCGGCCGACGGCGGCGGCGTGCTGCGTTGTGACCGGCAGCATGTGTTCACGGCGAGCCAGGACATCGGTGTCGCGGTTGCCTTGACGGTATTGGGAGACCCGGTCATCGCCGCGTACCTGGCAGCACGGCGCAGTGTCGCCGTGCCGCCGCCCCGTGCTACGCCGCCGCCGGAAGAGGACGACCGCTTCCTTCAAATGGCGCAGCGCATTTTGACCGATCCGGCCAATGTCGTGCGCCTTGCAGCGGCCCGTACACCCGCCGTCCGGCGTCGTCTCCTCGACAGGCTGGCGCGGGAGGCGCTTCAGGCTTCTGGGCCGCCGGCTACGTCGACACGAGCAGGCCACGCGCGCGTGCCTGGTCGAGCAGCGCTTTGAGCGAGGATGGTGCCCATTGGCTTCCGCCGCGCGCCGGTGTGAGGCCGAGCCGGGTGAGTTCGGTCCCCAACTGGGCGAGGGTGATGCCGCTGCGTCCGGCCACCAGCGCCGCTGCGACTTCGGTCGCGCGCGTGCGCGCGGCGTGTTCCCTGCGGGACCGGCCGGGTGGCGCGGCGTCCAGCAACGCCGGCTCAGCCAAGGCCTCGCTGACGAGCAGTTTGATTGCGCTGACCAGCCTGTCCATGGTGAACCGAGGATGGCCGGGCGGCAGCGCCGCATTGACCGCCTGCGTCACATCAGGCCATGGCTTGGCCGGGCGCAATTTGCGCACCAGCGGCAGCCATCGGTCCAGATCAGGCAGCAGCGCTGCCAGCCGCGAGGCCCGGCGCGACGCGGCAAGCTTGCGCAGGACGGCCGGATCGCGCGTTCGCAGGCCTGGGTTGCCGCCCACCCGACCGCGCGCCTTGGCGGCCTGCAGCCCGGCCTTGGTGCGCTCACGGATCAGGCTGCGTTCGAACTCTGCCACCGCGCCGAGCATCTGCAACACCAGCACGCCACTGGGACCCGATGTGTCGATCGGGTCGGCGAGCGAGCGGAAATGCGCCCCCTTGGCGCGCAAACCCTCGACCACAGCCAGCAGGTGCGAGAGTGAACGGGCGAGGCGGTCGATGCGTGCGACAACGAGCGTGTCGCCGCGCCGCACGCGGGTCAGGGCGGCGGCGAGCTGGGGGCGGGCGCGGCTGGCGCCGGAGGCAAATTCCTCGAACATCTCGGCGCAGCCGGCGGCACGCAGGGCGTCCAGCTGCGGGCCAAGGTTCTGATCCTCGGTGGAGACGCGGGCGTAGCCGATCAGGGGCACGGGGCGGGTCCTCCGGCGCTTCGGGCAGCCCATTTTCACACGATGCAAGTTCTGATGAAACGGCCGTTTGATAGGGTCTGACAGTCTGAAAGGATCGCCCCGCTGCAGCCCAGGGCGAGGTCTCTGGCCGCGTTCGAGGCGCGCCAACGGCGAAGGGCCGGCTAGCGAGGCTTGGCACTACGGTCGGGAAGGGGGCGCGTGCCGGAGCGCTGGAAGCTGCTTTGGCTGCATTTTTCCGGCGCAAAGCGGCCGATTTTCCGGATCAAGGCGGACATTTTCCGGAGCAATGCGGCCAAAACCGCCCGGCAGTGCTGCATCGGGCTGGAAATTCCGGCCGAATGCGGCACGCGACATTTCGCACGGCCTGGGGGCGTCTGGCAAGCTACCTTCGACAACTATGCTTATGGGAGGTAGCTCGCACGAAAACCGGGGCAGGGGGCGGATTTCCGCCGGATTTTGGCTTAATAAGGCAATTTACTATTCTGCCTATCAGTGGTAAGTCTGCGCATAACGCGTTGATCCAACGTGTCATGCCGTCGCAGCCACCCTGCCGGGTGGCAGGCGGCAGGGCGGCCGGGGGCAAAAATGTTCGACACGCTGATCGGGGAAAAAGCGACGCCGGAACCGACGCTCGCCGCCTCGCTCGCCGCCGCCGCGGCCGCGATCGCCCGGCTCGACGAGGCGCTGGTCAGCCATCCGCTGCGGCCAGCCTTCCGCTATCGCGCCCGGCTCGACGCGGTGCGCCGCCAGGCCGCGGTCGACGGCATGCTGATCGACCCGTGGCACCTCGCCGCCATGCTCGAAGGGTTCCGGCTGCACGCCGACGCCCGCCTCGGCCGGGTCGACCGCGGCAGCGTCATCGACGCCGCGCGCCACGCGTTCGATCAGTACCAATGGCTGGTGTTTCCCGACTTCGACCAGCAAGGCGTGGTGCAGCAGGCCGAGGCCCACCTCGCGGGTTTCGCGCGTCCGGGCGAGGCACCCTTGCTCGCCGCGGCAAGCGGCTTGCACGCCTGGCTGGCGGCCGGCGGCACCCGCCCGCCGATCCGCGCGGCCCTGGCGCGGTTCTGGACGCGCCACCACGTCCTCCGGACCCCGGTGCCGCTCACCGGCGCCGCCGCCCTGCGCGCGGAGATGGCGGTGGCGCCGTCCGCCGGGGTGCGGGCGTTCCTGCAGGCGCTGGCCGCCGAGGCGGCGGATGGCCGGCAACTGCTGATGGACCTCGAGCGCGCCTGGTTCGAGGCCCGGGCCAAGGTCGCTGGACGGCGGCGCGACTCGCATGCCGCCGCGGCGGTCGACGTGCT
>DATJSJ010000069.1:0-39638 GCA_035504175.1 Acetobacteraceae bacterium | reverse complement strand
CGGACAAATCGTATCGACCGCTGCCAAGCGGCCGGGGTTACACCGTAACCGAGGGTCCTTTGGGCGCGAAAGGAACGGGACAGCCGTCGAGGCGGACTCTACCCCATGATGACGCGGCGGACCCGCGGACCCCCTTTGGATGCGCGGCTCTCGACGGTCTCACTCTCGCCGCCGGGTGGCCGAAGGCCAGGTCTGGGCCTGGCGCAGCCTCTGCGATCACCCATGCGGGCGCGGTGTGGCGGACCATTCTCGGCCCGGCAGCGTACGCAATGCGACGCTGCAGGAGACGGAGGCCCGCTTTCCAGCCCGGCTGATTCCGAGATGCGGCGCGGCACCCACGCCTGTGCCGGGCGTCGCCTGGCGCTCTATTCGTGGCGCACCAATATCACAGCCATGCGGGACGGCCGAGTTTTTTGGCTGCCGCTTTCCCATGCGGCGGCCGAGAGCAGCGACGGCAGCTCTGGCATGTGACGGACGGAGAGTCTCTGCGGCCGATGCAGCGGTCGTCTGGGTCATGTGTTTCCGGATGGTCCGCAACCGAACGGATTGCGCTACTGCATGAAACGGCGTCGCTCGCGCCTTCGCGGCGGGCATCGAGGAGAACAAGCCGATGGCGGCTTCAAGGCATTCCCTATGGACCTTCCTCTCGTCGGGCGCGGCGATCGTGATCGCGGCTGCGACGTGTGGGGTTTCCCTCAGTCTCATCCGGAGCCACGCTGCCGAGCTGGATCGGGCGGTTCCGCCGCCGGCGGTCGATGAAACGTCCAGCACTCAGCGGAGCGAGACCCTTATTCTCGCCGGAGGCTGCTTCTGGGGCATCCAGGGGGTTTTCCAGCACGTGCGCGGCGTCCAGCAAGCCGTCTCTGGCTATGATGGCGGTGCCGCCGGAACGGCCCACTATCAGATGGTCGGCACCGGAACCACTGGCCACGCGGAGTCCGTCCGCATCACGTATGACCCGCAGCTCATTACCTACGGGCAGCTGCTCAGAATATACTTCTCCGTCGCGACCGATCCCACGCAGGTGAACCGGCAATATCCGGATACGGGCACGCAATACCGCTCGGAGATCTTCGCGACGACGCCGGCCCAGGCGAAGATTGCCGCCGCCTACATCGCCCAGCTCGACAGCGCGAAGATCTGGGACCGCCCGATCGCGACGATCGTCGGCCGCGACACGGGATTTTATCCCGCCGAGGCATATCATCAGAACTATCTCGCCTGGCATCCGGACAGCGGCTACATTGATATGTTTGATCTGCCCAAAATTGCTGCCCTGCAGAAGGTGTTTCCGGCGATGTTTCAAAGCCGGCCTGTTCTCGTCGACGTGGCGAGAGGCTCCTGAGGGCGAACCGTGAAAACCCTGGTCGATCGCGCCGTGGCGAGCGACGAGACCAGGTTGAACATCGATCCCGATCTTGCCGGCGCCCGAACGCAGCCGTTGGCTCGCGTGGGCACTCCACATGTCGCGGAGCGTCAGCCTCATCGCCGTTCCGGACACGTGGCTGCAGTGCGCATCTTGATATCGCGCGGCAGCAGGGCTCCGGCGCCTTGATCCACTCGTGTTCCTCCGACGTCGCCCCAGCCCGCTGACGACAGGTTCGCGCGGGCCATCGAACCCATTCCTGCGGCGTCTCGGCGAAGGGTTGCGTTCTGCACTCGCCTTCAAGGTTGTCCAGGAGTGGGCGATCAGGCCCGCGCCGCCCAAACGAAAACGGCCACCACGACGGGCGTTTGCGGCCACCTCAGCCAACACGCGTCGGCCAGAGCGCGACCTCGCCCCGGCAGCGACCGTCAACCGGATGCGCAACGCCCGAGACTCATCTCGGCCAGTGCGGGCCTGGCGACCATTTTGCCGCCTCGGCGAGAGCCACACATGGTGCCTTGCGCTGCCCTCTTTCCGGCCACGATTTGAGCTGATGCTCAACCATGACCGGAAAAACGTGCGCCTTGCAGGCGACGATTCGCCCGGCCGGCAGCCGCTTGGCGTAGCGGTCGGTGCCGAGCGGGCGATCTGCGATCTCGCCGATCAGGCCGGCTTCCTTGAGGGCCTCGCGCTCTGCGCTTCGACCGCGGAAGCTGGGCTGGTGCAATCCCGGGGACGGCCGTTCCTCGCGCCTGAAGCACGGTAGCCGCCTATCGGAACCGCTTGAGACAGGTTCCAATGCCGGCCACATTGCCCGTCGTCGGAGGCAGGCCTCCGGCAATGCCGAGTCACGTCTTGGGCGTCATCGAGGGTACACACGTATGGACAGGGCGCTTGAAGCAGTCGTCAACCGCCACTTGGCGGCCGAGAACGCGCACCAGATGGAGGAGACGCTGGCGGCGCTCCATCCCGATTGCCTGTTTGAGGATCTGCCACTCGAAATGACCTATCGCGGACGGGCCGGGGCCGAACGATATTACCGCCTCTGGTGGGACGCGTTCGATCTCGAAGTGCACGGCGAGCATCGCCACTGGTCAGAGGACGGCGCATTCATGATCGCGCAGACCTGGTATCAGGGCGTCCACCGCGGCCGATTCCTGAATTATGAGTCGACTGGGCGGCCCGTCAGGTTTCCGCTTGCGGTCGTGATACCGTTCCGCGACGGTCTGATGGCTGGCGAGCGCTTCTACTATGATCTCGCCACTCTGCTGAGACAGATCGGCGTGCAGCCAGCCCTCGGTGGCGGATAGCGCAGGGAGCGGTTGTCGGAGCCACGGCAGTCGTCGGTCGGCACGTCATTCCGCGCCCGCGCAAACAGCGGCACGACTTGCGCGCGGTCGTGCGCGACGAGGCGGAGGAAGGCAAAAGGCCTTCAGGCGGTGGTCGGCGAGGGCGCAGGAGCATTCGGAGGTGCGGGGCCGGAACGGCCTCTTTGCGCGTGATCATTTCGCGGATTTCGGCTGGAGTGCGGGCTTGGCCCTTGGACTTGCGAAGCGGATGCCATTGCCGGTCAGCATCGCTTGGATTTTATAGGGCACGGCGTTGCTCACAGCGCGCAGAAGATCGGCCGCAGCGCGTGTCGTCGCTTTGGCGTTCGGCTCGCCGAGGGCGAACTTACTGGTGCGGCCGATAAAAACGAAGAGGAAGACCTTGCCTTCGGCGGTCTGCACCTCTGCGACATCTTCAAGCATCCAGCCCAACCGGCCCGACGGTCGGGCGGCGAGTATGGCCAGGAGAATCGCGGTTCCAATGGTGCGTCAACGCGGTCACTGCAGCGCCATGCTGGCGCTGCGCCGCCTCAGCCGAGCTGGGCGAAGATGCGCCGCCGGCGTATCCGCTCGCCCGCGGCGTTCAGCGCCAGCGCCATCAGCAGGATCACGCCGTAGCAGATCTGCAGGTAGAAGATCGACACCTGCGCCAGCGTGAAAAGCGTCTGGATCAGGAACAACAGCGCCCCGGCCGCCGCCGCGCCCAGCAGACCGCCGCGACCACCCGACAGCGTCACCCCGCCCAGCGCCACGGCGGCAATCGAGGTGAGCGTGTACGGCATCCCGACCGACGGATCGCCCGAGCCGAGCGCCGCGGTGAACACCAGCCCCGCGAGGGCTGCGAGCACGCCGGACATCAGGTAGGCGAGGATGCGCACCCCGGCGACGTTCACGCCCGAAGTGTAGGCCGCGCGCGCATCGCCACCGACCGCCACCAGGTTTCGCCGGAACGCCGTCCGCTCCAACCCCAGCCAGGCGACCGCGATCAGCGCCAGCACGCCCAGCATGCCCGGGACATGTCCGTGCGTCTCCGCGAGTCCCCGCAGCCAGGCAGGCGCGGCGCCGCCGGCCATCGGGAGGATCTCCAGCGTCATGCCTTGATAGGCGAGGAACGTGCCGAGCGTCGCGATGATCGGCTGCACGCGCACGACCGCGATCATGACCCCGTTCAGCAGGCCCGAGGCCAGCCCGACGCCGATCGTGGCCGCGATGATGGAGAGCGGGTCGTCCCAGCCATGCGGCACCAGCACCGCGGCGATCAGCGCGTTGACCAGGCCGGCGAGCGGGCCGACGGAGAGATCGATGCCACCGTCGCCGGACAGGATCGGACCGGTCTGCGCCATCGCGGTGATCATGAAAGGTGCCGCGCCCACCAGCAGGCCGTTCCAGTTGCCGGGATCGATGAAGGCACGGCTCGCCAGCATGTTCAGGATCACGAAGGCGACCAGCGCCACCAGCACCGGCCCGGCATAGAGGCGGTTGCGCAACCAGGTCATGCCGCGGCCACGCCCGGCCCAGGCTGCCCGAACATCGCGGCGATCAGCGACCGCTCGGCGAGCTCCGTCCGGTCGAGCGTTGCCGCGAGGGCGTGGTCGTGGAACACCATCACGCGGTCGCACAGCACGCACAGCTCGACGAGCTCGGTCGAGAGCAGCAGGATGCCGATCCCCTCCGCCGCGAGGCCGGCCAGCACGTCGTAGAGATCGCGCTTGGCACCGAGATCGACGCCGCGCATCGGGTCGTTCAGCACCAGCACGCGCGGCCGGGTCGCCAGCAGCCGGGCGAGCAGCGCCTTCTGCTGGTTGCCGCCGCTGAGCGCCGCGATCGGCAGGTGCGCACCGGTCATGCGCACGCGGGCGCGCTCGCACATGGCCAGTGCGGCGGTGGTGAGCCAGGACGGAGCGAGCGCGCCCCAGCGCGCCAGCCGCGGCAGGCAGGAGACGGTGACGTTGTCGGTCACCGAGAGGGGCGCGAAGATGCCTTCGGTCTTGCGATCGCGCGGCAGGAAGGTCACGCCGCGACGCAGCGCGTCCCGGTGCGAGCGGATCGGCGCCTGCTCCACCGCGACCGCCCCGGCTGGCGCCGGGCGCAGCCCCGCGATGCATTCCAGGAACGCCACCTGCCCGTGCCCCTCCAGCCCGGCGACGCCGACGATCTCGCCGGCGTGCAGGTCGAAGTCGAATTGCGGCTTGCCAGCGCTGAGCGCGAAGCCGCACAGGCTGAGCAGCTTCCGGCCCCGGCTGCGCCGCGGTCGCGGCGGCGCATGGCCCTCGGCGGCGCCCGCCTCCTCGCGCGAGGACATCAGCTCGAGCAGGATGTCGGTCGAGAAGGCGCCGGCCGGCAGCGAGGCGACGCTGCTTCCGGCGCGCAGCACGGTCGCCTGGTCGGCCAGCGTCTCGATCTCGTCCATGCGGTGCGAGACGAACAGGATCGAGCGGCCGTCGGCGCGAAAGCGCCGCAGCGCCGCGAACAGCCGGTCCCGATCGGCGATGTCGAGGGCGGAGGTGGATTCGTCGAGGATCAGCAGCCGCCACGGCCGCAGCAACGCGCGCGCGATGCCGACGAGCTGGCGCCTCGCGAGGGAGAGCGTGCCGACCGGCCGCTCGATGTCGAGCACATCGAGCCCCAGCGCCGCCAGCGCCGCCCGCACCATCGCCGCCTCGCGCGCCGGGGCGGCGCGGCGGCGGACGAGACCGTCGAGCCCGAGGATCATGTTGTCGCGGACCGACATCTCGTCGAGCACCAGGGTTTCCTGGAACACGGTGGCGATGCCGGCCCGCTGCGCCGCGCGCGGCGAGGTGAGACGCGCCGGTGCGCCATCGAGCGCAAGCGTACCGCTCTCGGCGGCGACGATGCCGTTGAGGATCTTGATCAGCGTGCTCTTGCCCGAGCCGTTCTCGCCGACCAGCGCATGAATCTCGCCCGGCCGGATCGCGAGCGAGCAGGCGGCGAGCGCCACGGTCTCGCCGAAACGGCGACGCAGATCGCGCGCCTCGATCAGCAGCGGCGGTGCCGGGTGGTGGACAGCTCGGTGCATGCGCGCAGCGTGGACGTTCACAGGCGCAGACTCAACGGCGCTTCACGGCCGTAGATCGCGACCAGGGCCACGATCAGGAAGCCGAGGCACATCTGCTGGCCTGCCTGGTCCAGCCCGAGGCCGACCAGCAGCGTGCTGAGCTCGGTAACGACGAAACAGCCGGCGACCGTGCGGCCGTAGCCGCCGCGCCCGCCGGTCAGCGGCGTGCCGCCGACCACGACCGCGGCGACGGTGGTGACCAGGTAAGGGGCGCCGACGCTCGGATCAGCGGCACCGCTGAAGCCGGCGAGCAGGATGCCGGTGAGGGCCGCGAGCACGGCGCTGAGCACGTAGACGGTGATCCAGACGCCGAGCATCGGCACGCCGGCGAGTTCGGCGGCGCGCGGGTTCGCGCCGGCGGCGAAGATCCAGCGGCCGAGCACGCTGCGTCGTTCCAGCAGCAGCACGCCGGCGATGACCACGATCCACAGCACGACCACGCCGGGCAGCGGGATCGGGCCGGTCCGGCCGATCACCGAGACTGTCTGCACGAGCCAGTTCGGCACCGAGCCCGCGACTTCGCCGTGCGTGCCGGCCCAGATCGCCCCGAGCACGATCGAGCCCATCGCCAGCGTGACCACCAGCGGATTGAGGCGCAGATAGCGCGCGGCGAAGCCGTTGAGGAAGCCGATGACGGCAGCGATCGCGAAGATGACGACGGCCGCGGTCCAGATCGGCACGCCCGCGCCGTACAGCAGCGCCGTGAGCACGTTGGCCAGCCCGATCACCGCCGGGATCGACATGTCGAAGCCGCCGATCAAGATGGTCAGCGTCTGGCCGATCGCCGCCAGCCCGAGCAGGCTGGCGAGAAGCAGCAGCGACAGCAGGCTGTTGAGATTGGCGTAGCCGGGGATGACCAGGTTGATGACGAAAAACAGCGCGACCGCCAGCGCGAACGGCATGCCGTGTCCGGCGACGCGCCTCAGGAGATGCATGACGGCGAAACCTCCCGGCAGGCCAGGCCGCCCGTCCCCGCCTGGGACGGGCGCCCGTTCCGCGACGCTCAGGGTGTCGCGACGACCTCGATCTTCGGCATCGTCTCGTTGCCAGTGAAGAACTGGTCGAAGTAGCTGTCCGGCACCAGGTGCAGATCCTTGCCGTTGGCGAAGCAGGTGCTCTGCACGGTCATCGACGGCTCGTAATAGTCGTCGAAATTCTGCGCGCTGATGATCGGCAGCGGCATGAAAATGACATTCACCTTCGGCTTCTGCCCGGCCATGATGTGCATCGCCGGGACGAAGGCCGAATACGCCATCGGGCCGCCATCCTGCACGAAGGTGAGCGCCTTAAGGTTGTTCTCCTTCCAGTAGGCGAGGTAGCTGCACAGATTGGTCACTTCGGTGATGACGGCGAGCGGGCGGCCGGATTGCTGCAGCGCCTGGCCGACACCCACGCCCATGTTGCCGGTGGAAAACACGGCGCTGACCGGCTGCGGATGGGTCGCGAGGAATTTCAGCATCTCGGTCTTGGCAACCGAACCCGTCCACATGCCGTACAGGTCGCCGATCACCTTCGCATGCCCGCCCTGCGCGTCGGCGGCGTTGACCGCATCCTGCAATCCCACGCGTTCCGCGTAGGTGTTCGAGGTGCCCGGCTGGCCGTTCATGGCGACGATGTTGCCCTTGTCGTGGATCGCCTTCAGGATCCACTCGCCCTCGAACTTGCCGCGCCAGTACGGATTGGTGGCGACGTTGATCGCCTCCGGGCAGTCGACGATCGAATCGATCGAGACGAACAGGACGCCCTTCTTGAAGGCGTCATGAATCCCCGAGCACAGGCCGGTCGCCGAGCCCGGATAGCTCATGATCACGTCACAGCCCTGCGCGACTTCGGCCTTGAGCTGCGAGAGCTCCAGATTGATGTCGCCGTTCGAGTTGGTAACGATCAGATTGGGCTTGGCCAGCCCTTGCTTGGCGAGCTGCCTGGTGAGCAGCCGCAGCTCGGCGACGAGGTTGGCACGCCACGAATTGCCGAGATAGGAGTCGTTGTGGCAGACCTGCCACGGCGGCTTGTGCGGATGCCAGTCGGCCAGCGGATTGCTGACGATCCTGTCGGTCGCGAACCAGTAGCCCTCATAATACTGGCGCGCGTCCTTCGGAACGTTCGCCAGATCCTTCGCCTGCTGCGCCGCGGACGGCGTTGCGACCGCCGCATCCACCGGACGCAGGGCGAGGCCGCCGAGGCACAGCGCCCCGAGCGCCACGGCAAGGCCGACGGCCTTGATCGAGATGCGCCGCAATCGGTTCATTCTTGTCCTCCCCGTTTTGGTCGTGATCCGCGCCTCGGCGGCGGCATATGGCCACCCGTGCCCGCGAGCCTCCTGTATAGGAAGGCCGGCAGGGTGGCCGAAGTCGTGGCTCGGCACGCGCCCCTCGCGCCTGGCGATGCGCGGTCAGGCGGGGACGAGCGTGCGATAGGCGGCGCGCTCGAAAGCGTCGTAGAGCGCCAGCACGGTCGGGTCGGCGAAGGGCAGGATCTGGGTGGCGATGACGCCGCCGACGCGGCGGGTCGGGTCGATCCAGTAGTAGGTGTTGGCGAGGCCGCCCCAGCACAGGCTGCCGGCGCTGCGGCCGGCCGGCGAGGGCTCGGGGTTGATCAGGAAGCTCAGCCCCCAACCCTGCCGCATGCCGGGAAAGAAGTTCGAGCTGTTGGCGCGCGTCGGCAGCACGGCGTTCAGTTCTCCCGCGGCCAGCTCGCCGATGGCATTCCGGCCCATCAGCGCGACCGTCTCCGGCTTCAGCACCCGCGCGCCGGTGCGCGCGCGGCCCCGGCCGGCGATCATCTGCACGAAGGCCGCATAGTCGCGGACGGTGCCGTAGCAGCCGCCGCCACCCATGAAGAATTCCGGTTGCTGGTGGACCTCCAACACGATCGGCTCCAGCGTGCCGTCCGGATGGCGCTGGTGCATTCCGGCGAGACGGCGGCGCTGCGAGGGGCCGATGATGAAGTCCGTGTCAACCATGCCCAACGGGTCGAACAGTTCGGCGCGCAGGTAGTCGCGCAGCGAGCGGCCGCTCAGCGTCTCGACGAGCTGGCCCACCCAGTCGATGCTGATCCCGTATTCCCAGCGCGTGCCGGGGTCGCAGGCGAGCGGCTGGTGCAGCGACTTCTTCCTGCAATCGGTCAGCGGCGGGAGGTCGTACTCCGTCATGTAGCGAAGCACGTCGGCGTTCCAGATGTCGTAGCCGAAGCCCGACGTGTGCGTGAACAGATGCCGCACCGTGATCGGTCGCTTCGCCGCGCGCAGGCGGGGCTTGCCGGCGTCGTCAAACCCTTCCAGCACCTGCGGCGAGCCGAGCTCCGGCATGTAGCGCGCGGCCGGTTCGTCGAGCTCCGCCCTGCCCTGTTCGATGAGCTGCATCGCGCCGGCGGCGACCAGTGCCTTGGTCATGGACGCGAACCAGACGACGGTATCGAGCGACATCGGGTGATCGTTCGCCAGGCCGCGGCGGCCGAAACCGCCCTCGTAGAGCGTGCGCCGGTCATCGACCACGGCGGCGAGCACGCCCGGCACCGCGCCCGCCTGCACGGCGGCGTCGAGCACAGTGTCGATGTCACTGTCGGCCTTCACGGCTGTTGTGTCTCCTCCCCTTCCATTCCCGCCCGATGCCCCAAGCTCCGCCACCGCTGCGGTGCTTGGATTTCTGGCCAGGACGCGACCAGTCCTCGTCGCCCCCCGAAGCGGATAAGTTTCTTACTGATCCCGGGTAGAGGCGCCCTCCGGGTCCGGGAAGTCGCGGTTCGAAACGGGCACGTCGTCGTTGCCGATGCTGCGGGAGCGAAGCGGCGCGGCCGTCTCCGGCCGCCAGTGCCGCGTCAGGCGGCGCAGCAGGATCGGCAGGGCGATCGCCACGATCATGAGTGCGCCGACCAGCACCGAGATCTCCACGGCCGGGATGTTCACCAGCGACAGGCCCCAGGTGACCGTGCCGAGCAGGAACACGGCCAGCACGAGCCCGGGGATCGTCCCCTCGCCGCCGGCGATGGAGAAGCCGCCCAGCACCACCATCGTCACGACGGTCAGTTCCCAGCCGAGCGCGATGTTCGGCCGCGTCGAGCCGATGCGTGCGGTGAGCAGCGCGCCGGCCAGGCCGGACAGCAGGCCGCTCAGCACGAACAGCAGGAAGCGCGCCCGGTCCACCGGCAGGCCGGAAAACCGCGCGGCGACCGGATTGCTGCCGATCGCGTACAGCGCGCGGCCGTAGCGGGTACGGTGCAGCGCGATGCCGAACACCAACGAGAGCAGCAGGAACAGCACGAAGGAGGCCGGCAGCGGCGGCCAGTCGAGCACCGCGCCCTGTCCGATCGACTGGAACGCATTCGAGTAGCCGGTGATCGCCTTGTCGCCCAGCGCCACCTGCGCGATGCCGCGGAACAGCGACATCGTGCCGATGGTGACGACGATCGAGGGCAGCCGGACGACCGCGACCAGCGCGCCGTTGACGGCGCCGCACAGCGCACCGACCGCAAGTGCGGCGGCGACCAGCAGCCAGGCCGGCTCGCCCGCGCGCGAGCACAGGCCGATCGCCAGCGAGGCGAGCGCGATGATCGCGGAGACGGACAGGTCGATCTCCCGCACCAGGATCAGGAGCGCCATCGGCAGCGCGATGATCGCCTGCTCGGAAAAATCGGCGGTCGCGTCGGAAAGGTTGTAGACGTTGAGGAAATGCGGCGAGATCAGCGTGTTGACGACGATCGCGGCGGCCAGCAGCAGGACCAGCACGCTCTCCCACCGCAGCAGCAGATCAGCCGGCCGATGCGGCGCGCGGTCGGCGACCCGATAGCGCTCGGCGACGACCGGCGGCGGCGCATTCATCGCGCGCCGGCGCGCAGCGCGCGCCGCGCCTCGGGCAGGATGATCTTTCCGCCGGCGCGGTCGGCGCGCGCGTTGACCACGATAGCCGCCAGGATCACCGCGCCGGAAAGCGCCGTCTGCCAGAACGGCGACACGTCGATGACCGGCAGCGCATCGACGATGACGCCGAGGAACAGCGCGCCAAGCAGCGCGCCGGCGACGCTGCCGGCGCCGCCGGCGATCGAGACGCCGCCGATCACGCAGGCGGCGATCACGGTGAGCTCGTAGCCGATCGCGATCTCGACATAGGCGATGCCGTAGCGTGCCACCCAGAGATAGCCGCACAGCCCGGCAAGCGCGCCGGAGATCGCGTAGACCAGCACCTGCACGCGCGCGATGCGGATGCCGCAATAGTGCGCCGCGACGGGATTGCCGCCGACCGCGTAGATCGCCCGGCCGGTGCGCGTGCCGGTCAGGAACACCGTCATTGCCGCCGCGACGATGACGGCGACCCATAGCAGGGCGGGCACGCCCAGCACCGTCGCCTTGGGAAAGCCGAGGAAGGCAGCACTCATGTCGCTCTGCGTCAGCCAGCGGCCGCCGGCGATGGCGAAGATGGTGCCGCGATAGATGGTGAGCGTGCCGAGCGTGGTGACGATCGGCGGCACGCCGATAGCGGCCACGACGAACCCGTTGATCAGCCCGAGTCCGAGGCCGACCAGCAGGGCGAGTGCGATCACGGCGACGATCGGCATGCCCGGCAGCGCGTGCGCGGTCAGCGCCACGATCATGCCGGTGAGCGCGAGATTGGCAGCGACCGAGAGGTCGATGCCGCGGGTCAGCAGGACGCCGGTCTGGCCCAGCGCCAGGATGAACAGGAAGGACGTGTCGGTGAGGACGACGAGGATGTTGTGCGGCGAGAGGAAGGTGGGGGCGCGCAGCGCGACGGCGCCGGCGAGCACGGCGATGATGAGCGCCAGCGCGCCCTCGCGGGATCGCAGCCGCGCGGCGAGGCTCATGCCGCGGCACTCTGTGCCGTGCCGGTGGCGGCAACGACGATCGCCTCAGCGGTCGCCTCGCCGCGGCGGAAGCGGCGCGCGATGCGGCCTTCGTGCATCACCAGGATGGTGTCGGACATGCCCATCACCTCGGGCAGCTCCGAGGAGACCAGGATGATGCCGAGCCCCACGGCGGCCAGCTCGCCGATCAGCGCGTGCACCGCGGCCTTCGAGCCGATGTCGATGCCCTTGGTCGGCTCGTCGAGGATGAGGATCGCGGGGCGGGTCGCGATCCATTTGCCCAGCACGATCTTCTGCTGGTTGCCGCCGGAGAGTTCGCGCAGCGGCTGCTCCCAGTTGTGCGCCTTGACGGCGAAGCGCCGCCCCATCTCGCGGGTGGTGGCGAGCTCGCGCTCGCGCGACAGGAATGCGCCGTTGCAGTGCCGCACGAGGCTGGCGAGCGTGGTGTTCTCGCGGATGCCGAACGGCAGCACCGCGCCCTGGGTCTGGCGGTCCTCCGGCACGTAGGCGAGGCCGGCCGCGATCGCCTGCGCGGGCGATCGGATGCGCACCGCCCGGCCGCGCACCCGCACGGTGCCGCGCTGCGGCTGCGACAGCCCGAACAGCGCCTGCATCGCCTCCGACCGGCCGGAGCCGACCAGGCCGTAGAAGCCGAGAATCTCGCCGGCATGCAGGGTGAAGGCGAGATCGGCGAACTCGGTGGCGTTGGCGAGATCCTCGACCTGCAGCACCGGCGCGCCGATCGGCACCGCGCGCTTGGGGAACACGTCGGCGACCGGTCGCCCGACCATCAGCCGCACGAGCTCGCCCGCCGAGACCTCGCCGATGGCACCGACGCCGACATGCCGGCCGTCGCGCAGGCACACCCACCGGTCGGCAATGCGGAACACCTCCTCGAATTTGTGCGAGATGAACAGGATCGCGCGGCCCTGCGCCTTCAGGCGCGCGATGATGCGGAACAGGTCGTCGACCTCGCGGCTGGAGAGCGCCGCGGTCGGCTCGTCCATGATGACGATGCGGCCGTCATGCGACAGCGCGCGCGCCACTTCGACGAGGTGCTTCTGGGCGACGCCGAGCCGCTTGAGCTTCACGTCGGGGCCGAAATCGGCTTCCAGCTCGCGCAGGATTTCGGCCGTGCGCCGGCGCATCGCCGCCCAGTCCACCAGCCGGGAGCCGCGTACCTGCATATGGCCCATGAACACGTTCTCGGCGACCGAGAGCTCGTCGAACATGATGGTTTCCTGGTGGATCGCCGTGATGCCGGCGGCCCAGGCGTCGCGCGGGCTGGCGAAGCGGACAGGTTGGCCGGCGACAGAGATGCGGCCGGCATCGGGCGCCTCGATCCCGGTCAGGATCTTCACCAGCGTCGATTTGCCCGCGCCGTTCTCGCCGAGCAGTGCCGTGACCTGGCCCGCCGCGAGTTCGAGGTGAACGTCGCGCAGCGCCATCACGCCGGGAAAGCTCTTGCTGACGCCCGACAGTTCGAGAAGCGGCGGTCCCGGAGCATTCATCGGCGGTCGCTTCGCCTGCGCGTCTCCCCTGCACCCGCGGGGCGGGTGGTTTCAAGAATCGCTAGAACAGTTTGGCGTATTTGTCGATGTTCGACTTGTCGAACACCAGCAGCTGCTTGAGGTAGGTATTGCCCTGCGCATCGATCGTCATGTCGCCGAGCCGGCCGATCTGCGTCGTCGTGCCGGGCGCACCGGTCGCCTGGCCGCGGATGATCTTGGTGGCGAACATCACCGCGGCATAGCCGAGATCGGCGGGGTTCCAGAGCTGGAACGTCTGGGTGATGCCGGCCTCGACGGCGGGCTTCATCTCGGACGGCAGGCCGTGACCGGTGACGAACACTTTTCCGGTCAGGCCCGCATCGCCCACCGCCTTCGCCGCCGCGACGATGCCGACGGCGGTCGGCGAAATGATGCCGCGCAGCTTGGGGAACGCCTTGAACAGGCCCTGCGCCTCGCGGTAGCTCTTGTCGAGCTGGTCGTCGCCGTAGACGACGCTGACCAGCTTCAGCTTGGCGTATTCCGGCTTCTGCCATTCCTCCTTCATCTTGACGATCCAGAGGTTCTGGTTGGTGGCCTGCGACGTGGCCGAGAGGATGGCAACCTCGCCCTCGTAGTTCAGCGTCCTGGCGATCATCCGCACGTCGTTGGCGCCGATCAGATCGTCATGCGGCGCGTTGACGTGCATGATGCGGCCGGCCGGCACGATGCCGGAATCGAAGGACAGCACCTTGATCCCGCGCCGCATCGCCTTCTTGGTCGTCGGCACCAGCGCGGTCGCATCATTCGCCGAGATCACGAGCGCGTCGACCTGCTGCGCGATCAGCGAATCGATGACCTGGATCTGGTCCTCCACCGTCGGCTTGGTCGGGCCGGTGTAAATCACCTGCACGCCGCCGAGCTGCTTGGCGGCTTCGACGCCGCCGTCGCGGCAGACGTCGAAATAGTTGATCCCGAGCACCTTCACCACCATGCCGATGCGCAGCGCCGCCGCCTGTGCCGGCCGGCTCAGCGCCGCCGGCACGGCCCCGGCCGCCGCCGCGGCCGACAGCAGGCGCAGCATGTCACGACGATTGGTGACCATTTTTCCTCCCCTCCGTCTTCTTTCTCGTTCGCTCCCGGTCCGCCCTTCGGCGGCGCGGTGCGGCCCGGCATCGCCCCGAGACTACGAGATAAGCCGGACCGCCCGCATCGTGGTTGGGAATGAGGTCATCGCCTTAGACGAGGCGAGGGCGCGTGGCCCGACGCCGCGCTCAGTCGTTCTCCCGCCCGAAGCGCCGCTCGAAGGCGGCGATGTCGGCGGCCCGCGACAGGGTGTAGTCCAGCTCGTCGAGCCCGTTGAGCAGGCAGTGCCTGGCGAACGGGTCGATCTCGAAGCGGTGCACGGCGCCGCCCGGCAGCGTCACGGTCTGGGCAGCGAGATCGACCGCGACCGTCTGCCCCGGCTCGCGGGCCAGCTCGTCGAGCAGGCCGGCCACCACCGCCGCCGGCAGGCGGATCGGCAGCAGCCCGTTCTTGAGGCTGTTGCTGGCGAAGATGTCGCCGAAGCTCGGGGCGATCACGGCGCGGAAGCCGTGGTCGTGCAGCGCCCAGACGGCGTTCTCGCGCGAGGAGCCGCAGCCGAAATTCGCCTCGGCGACCAGGATGCGGGCGGCGCGGCCGGCCGGCTGGTTCAGCACGAAATCCGGATCCTCCGAGCCGTCCGGGCGGAAGCGCAGGTCACGGAACAGGAACCCGCCGAGGCCCGGCTCACGCGGCTTCTGCAGGAAGCGGCCGGGGATGATCTGGTCGGTGTCGACGTTCGGCCGCGGCATCGGGGCGGCCACAGCGTCGATGCGATCGAGCGGGTGCATCTCAGGCGGCGCCGATCAGCCGGCGCACGTCGGCGATCCGGCCGGTGACGGCGGCGGCGGCGGCCATCGCCGGGCTCATCAGATGCGTCCGCGCGCCAGGCCCCTGCCGGCCGACGAAGTTGCGGTTGGAGGTGGAGGCGCAGCGCTCGCCCGGCGCCGCGATCTCGCCGTTGGTACCGAGGCACATCGAGCAGCCCGCCCGGCGCCACTCGAACCCGGCGCGCGTGAACACCGCGTCGAGTCCCTCGGCCTCCGCCTGCTGCTGCACCAGCCCCGAGCCGGGCACCACCCAGGCCCGCACGCCTGGCTGCACCGCGCGGCCGCGCGCCACGGCGGCGGCGCTGCGCAGATCCTCGATGCGCCCGTTGGTGCAGGAGCCGATGAAGACGCGGTCGATCGGGATGGCGGCGATCTCGGTCCCCGGCGCGAGCCCCATATAGGCGAGCGCGCGGGCGATGCTGTCCCGCCGCTCCGCGCTCGCGGCCTGCCCCGGGTCGGGCACCACGCCGGTGACGGGGACGGCGTCCTGCGGGCTGGTGCCCCAGGTCACCATCGGCGCGATCTCCGCCGCGTCCAGGCGCAGCTCGGCATCGAACGCCGCCGCCGGGTCGGAGGGCAGGCGGCGCCAGCGCGCCAGCGCCGCCTCCCACGCATGCCCGCGCGGCGCATAGGGGCGGCCGGCAAGATAGGCGAAGGTCGTGGCGTCGGGCGCGATCATGCCGGCGCGGGCACCGGCCTCGATCGACATGTTGCAGAGCGTCAGGCGCCCTTCCATGCTGAGTCCAGCGATCGTCGAGCCGGCGTATTCGATGACGTGGCCGGTGGCGCCGGCGGTGCCGATATGCGCGATGACGGCCAGGATGACGTCCTTCGCCGTCACCGCCGGGCCGAGCGGTCCCTCGACGCGGATGCGCATCGTCCGCGGCTTGCGCTGCCACAGCGTCTGGGTGGCGAGCACATGCGCCGCCTCGGTCATGCCGACGCCGAACGCCAGCGCGCCGAGCGCACCATGCGTGGAGGTGTGACTGTCGGCGCAGACGATGACCATGCCGGGCTGGCTCAGCCCCTGCTCCGGCCCGATCACGTGCACGATGCCCTGGCGCGGGTCGTCGAGCCCGAACAAGGTGATGCCGGAAGCGGCGGCGTTCTCGGCGAGCGAGGTCGCCATAGCGCGGCGTTCCGGGTCGGCGATGCGCTCGATCGCGCGGCTGTCGGTCGGCACGTAGTGGTCGGGGGTGGCGAAGATGCGCTCGGGCGAGCGCGGGCGGAGATTGCGTGCGCGCAGGACGTCGAAGGCCGGGGCGGAGCCGTCATGGATCAGGTGGCGGTCCACGAACAGCAGCGTCTGCCCGTCCGGGCGCTCGACGATGCTGTGCCGCGCCCAGATCTTTTCGAACATCGTGCGGGGTGCGGCGTGCGGGACCTCGCTCATCGTCTTCTCCGTTCCGGTCGCGGCGCAGCTTCGCGGCCTGGCAGCGCCGACCGGGTCAGGCGCCGCTTACCGGCGCCGGGCCGCCCCGGTAAAGTCGTGATTGGGCAGTCTCCCATCGCGGCCCGCGATGCATTGCGTTCCGAGGGGCGCCTGCGATGCGGGATGGCGGCAGGCCGGACGCGGCGGCGGTGGGGTTGCCGGTGGAGACCGGCTATGATCTGGTCCTTGGCTGCGCCGGGGCCGGGCGGCGCCCTCCGCGCCGGCCGCCAGCACACTGAAAAACAGCCGGTCGGGAGCGGGCGTCGTGCGGTTTGATCTTCTGTCGCTGAAACTGTTCGCGTCGGTCTGCGAGGAGCAGAGCATCGCCCGCGCCGCGGAACGCGAACACATCGCACCCTCGGCCGTGAGCAAGCGCATCTCCGACCTGGAGATGCAGTTGAAGTCGCCGCTGTTCCGGCGCACGCCGAAGGGGCTGAAGCTGACGCCCTCGGCGGATGCGCTGCTGCACCATGCCCGCATCCTGCTGCGCGACCTGGCGCAGATGGAGAGCGAGCTCGCCGACCACACCAAGGGCGTGTGCGGCCAGGTGCGGATCCATGCCAGCGTCTCGACCATCGTGCAGCACCTGCCGCACGATTTGCGCGAATTCCTGGCCGAGCATGCGGCGATCCGCATCGACCTCGAGCAGGGAACCAGCCAGGAGGTCGTGCAGGCGGTCGCCGCCAACGTCGCCGATATCGGCATCTTCGGCGGCTGCCGGCCGCTGGCGGGGCTGCGCGTCTATCCGTACCGCTCCGACCGGCTGGTGATCCTCACGCCGGTCGGGCATCGCTTCGCCGGCCTGGCGCGGGTGAAATTCGCCGACGTGGTGGCGGAAGACCTGGTCGGGCCGCAGAAGGGCAGCTTCCTCGATTCGCTGGTGCAGCGCGCCGCCGCCGAGCTGAACCATCCGCTCAATCTGCGCGTGCGCGTCAACGGCTTCGAGACGGTGTGCAGCATGGTCGCGGCCGGGCTTGGCGTCGGGATCGCGCCGGAGCGCTGCGCGCGCGACTACGTCGCCGCCGGGCGGGTGGCGATGGTGCCGCTGGACGAGGAATGGGCGACGCGGCACTGGAAGCTCTGCGTGCGCGAGGAGAGCGCGCTGCCGCCGCCGGTGCGGCTGCTGATGGAGCATCTGAGCCCGGAGGCGCGGGCGACGGCACGCGGCATGCGGTTGGTCGCGGGTGGCCGGCGCTAGTCCTACCCTCGCCGCTCGCGATGCGCGCGTGCCGAACCACGATTTCGGTCGTCCGCGCCGCCTCGGTTAAGAACCCGACCGGGACTGCCGGCGACGCCATGCCCGTCGCGGCCGGCGTTGCGCGGAAGGGACGAGATGAAGATCGCGGTGCTGCCCGGCGACGGGATCGGCAGGGAAGTCACGGCCGAGGCGGTGAAGGCGCTGCGGGCCGTGCTCGGCAATTCCGTCGCCTACGCGTTGCAGGAGGCACCGATCGGCGGCGAGGGCCTGGCAACCGCGGGTGACGCGCTGCCGGCGGCGACGCTGCGGCTGGCGCGGGAGTCCGACGCGATCCTGCTTGGCGGCACCGGCGTGCCGGAGGACGAGACGCGCCCGCCGGGCGAGGGCGCCGGCGCCGGCCTGCTGCGGCTGCGCAAGGCACTGACGCTGTTCGCCAATTTCCGCCCGGTGCTGATGTTCCCGGAGCTGACGCAGGCCTCGACCCTGAAGCCCGAGGTGGTGGCGGATGTCGATTGCGTGATCCTGCGCGAGCTGAACGGCGACCTCTATTTCGGCCAGCCGCGCGGCTTCGAGATCGACGCGCACGGCGAGCGCAGCGCGTTCAACACCATGCGCTACTCGGAAAGCGAGATCGAGCGCATCGCGCGCGTTGGGTTCGAGGCGGCGCGGCGGCGGCGCAAGCGCCTCTGCTCCGTCGACAAGGCGAACGTGCTGGAGACGATGGCGCTGTGGCGCGAGGTGGTGACGCGCGTGGCCGCCGACTATCCGGACGTGCAGCTCTCGCATCTCTATGTCGACGCGGCGGTGATGCAGTTCATCCGCGCGCCGCGGCAGTTCGACGTGATCGTCACCGGCAACGTGTTCGGCGACATCCTCTCCGACGCGGCGGCGATGCTGACCGGCTCGATCGGCATGCTGCCCTCGGCCTCGCTCGGCTATGACCGCAAGGGGCTGTACGAACCGGTGCACGGCACCGCGCCGGACATCGCGGGCCGCGACATCGCCAACCCGCTTGCCGCGATCCTGTCGATGGCGATGATGCTGCGCCACTCGTTCGACCTCGAGGAGCAGGCGCGACGGGTGGAGGATGCCGTGCGATCGGTGCTGCGCGCCGGTTTGCGCACCGCGGACATCCACCAGCCGGGATGCCGCCCGGTCGGGACGCGCGAGATGGGCGATGCCGTGGTCGAGGCGATCCTCGCGTGCGCGACGGCGCCGGCCGCAACCGGCTGAGGGTGGGGTGATGGACGCGCGCGGAGCCGAACCAACGGGGCTGGAGAAGTTCGGCGTCGGCCAGCCGGTCTCGCGCAAGGAAGACCCGGTGCTGCTCCAGGGCCGGGGCGAGTATTCGGACGACGCCAATCTATCCGGCCAGTCCTATGCCGCGTTCGTGCGCAGCCGCGAGGCGCACGGGCGGATCCGCTCGATCGCGACGGCCGACGCGCGGGCGATGCCGGGGGTCGTTGGCCTCTTCACCGGTGCCGACCTGATCGCCGCCGGCTTGCGGCCGGCGCCGCCAGGCGTGCTGGCGCCGAATCGCGACGGCTCGCGCATGCGCTGGCCGGCATGGTACCCGCTGGCGCACGAGCGGGTGCGCTACGTCGGCGAACCGGTGGCGATGGTGGTGGCGGACACGGTCGCGCAGGCGCGCGACGCGGCGGAGGCAGTGGGCGTGGAGATCGACACGCTGCCGGCGGTGCTGCGCCCGCAGGAGGCGACCGCACCCGGCGCGCCCGAGCTGCACGACGGCTTTGCCGGCAACGTCGTGCTGGACTTCCACACCGGCGACACCGATGCCACCGCCGCCGCCTTCGCGCGCGCGGCGCATCGCGTGCGGCTGCCGATCGTCAGCAACCGCGTCGTCGTCAACGCGATGGAGCCGCGCGCCTCGCTCGCCGCCTTCGACGCCGGGACCGGCCGCTCGACCATCCGCCTCGCCTGCCAGGGCGCGTTCGCCGCGCGGGCGATGCTGGCGCACGTCCTGGGCGTGCCGCGTGAGCAGGTCCGCGTGCTGACCGGCCAGGTCGGCGGCTCCTTCGGCATGAAGGCGCATCCGCTGGCGGAGGATTACTGCCTGCTGCACGCCGCGCGCGCGCTCGGCCGGCCGGTGAAGTGGACCGACCTGCGCACCGACTCGTTCCTGTCCGACACGCACGGCCGCGACCACGAAATGCTGGTGGAGCTGGCGCTGGACGACAGCCTGCATTTTCTGGCGCTGCGGCTGACCGGTTTCGGCAACATGGGCGCGTATATGTGCCAGGGCGGCGCGTTCACGCCGGCGATCAACCAGTGGAAGAACACGCCGAGCGTGTACCGCACGCCGCTGATTGAGGTCGCGGTGAAATGCGTGCTGACCAACACCGTCCCGGTCGGCGCCTATCGCGGCAACGGCCGGCCGGAGGCGAACTACTATGTCGAGCGCGTGATCGACACGGCAGCAGCCGCGATCGGCGTCGACCCGGCGGAGCTGCGCCGGCGCAACCATGTGCGGCCGGAGGACATGCCGTACCGCGCGCCGCCGAGCGGCCTGACGTATGACAGCGGCGATTTCCCGGCGGTGCTGGAGCGCGTGCTGCAACTCTCCGATTGGGAGGGCTTTCCGGCCCGCCATGCGGCGAGCGCGGCGCGCGGGCTGCTGCGCGGCCACGGCATCGGGCAGTATCTGGAAGTCACCGGCGCGCCCGGGCCCGAGATGGGTGGCATCCGCTTCGAGCCGGACGGTCGCGTCACCATCATCACCGGCACGCTCGACAGCGGCCAGGGCCACGCCTCGTCGTTCGCGCAGGTGCTGGCGACCCATCTCGGCGTGCCGTTCGAGCGCATCCGGCTGATCCAGGGCGACAGCGACGAACTGGTGGCGGGCAGCGGCACCGGCGGCTCGAAATCGATGGCGGCGAGCGGAGGCGCGGTGGTCGAGGCGAGCCTGAAGGTGATCGAGCTCGGCCGCCGCCTCGCGGCGCATCTGCTCGAGGCGGCGGAGGTCGACATCGCGTTCGAAGCCGGTCGCTTCGCGGTGGTCGGCACCGATCGCGGCATCGACATCATGGATCTCGCGGAGCGGCTGCACGCCGGTGAGACGCTGCCGGACGACGTGCCGCACAGTCTCGACGTGAGCCACGTCCATGACGGCGTGCCTTCGGCATTTCCGAACGGCTGCCATGTCGCGGAGGTGGAGATTGATCCGGAGACCGGGGTGATCCGCGTGGTGCGCTACACGTCGGTCAACGATTTCGGCACGCTGGTCAATCCGCAGCTCGTCGAGGGCCAGGCGCATGGCGGCATCGTGCAGGGGCTGGGCCAGGCGTTTCTGGAGCGGACGGTCTACGATGCGGACGGGCAGCTGGTGACCGGATCGTTCATGGACTACGCGATGCCACGCGCCGCGGACTGCCCGCCGCTGTCGTTCAACAGCCTGCCCTCGCCCGCGCTGACCAATCCGCTCGGCGTCAAAGGATGCGGCGAGGCGGGCTGCGCCGGCGCGATCACCTCGCTGATGAATGCCGTGATGCACGCGCTGCGACCGCTCGGCGTCCGGCAGCTCGACATGCCGGCGACGCCTTTGCGCGTCTGGCAGGCGATTCAGGAGGCGCGTGCCGCCGGGAGTTGACCCTGCCGCATCAAGCGCCCGAGGGAGGAAACATTGCGCGCCAAGCCCGCCGCCCAGCCGCCCGGCCTGTATCACCACCGCGTCGGCGATGTCGTCATCACCGCGGTCAACGACGGCACGTTCCAGGCGGGCTTCGATTTGATCGCCGGAGTCGAGCCCGCCGCGTGCGAGCGGATCGAGCGCGAGGCCTTCCGCGTCGTGCCGCCGCGCATGACGATGAACACGTTCCTGCTGGATCTCGACGGGCATCTGGCGCTGATCGACACCGGCTGCGGCGTCAGCATGGGACCGACACTGGGGATGGCGGTGCGCAACCTGGCCGCGATGGGCGTGACACCCGCCGATATCGACAGCATCCTCATCACCCACCTGCACCCCGATCACATGAACGGGCTGATTGACGGCGATGGCGGTGCGGTGTTTCCGCGCGCGGAGGTGGTGCTGAACGCCGCCGAACTGCAGTTCTTCGACGATCCCGCCTCGATCGATCGCGCGCCGGAGGGCGAGGCGAAGACCTTCTTCGCCGCGATGCGCGCCGCGACCGCACCGTACCGGGAGCGCATTCGCACCGTCACCGACGGTCCCGCGCTGCCCGGGGTCTCGGCGATGACGACGCCTGGCCACACGCCGGGCCACACCGCGTGGCTCGTCGAGTCGGGCGGCGATGCGGTGCTGATCTGGGGCGACATCGTCCATATGCCGGCCCTGCAGCTGGCGGCGCCAGAGGCGGGCACCATCCTCGACATCGATCGCGCGCAGGCGGTGGCGACACGTCGGCGGGTGCTCGACATGGCGGCGACGGACCGGCTGCGCGTCGGCGGCATCCACATGGATTTCCCGGCGTTCGGGCATATCGTGACGGCGGGGACGGGCTATCGCTTCGTGCCGGAAGTCTGGACGGCGATGGTCTGAGCGCGGGGGGTGGCGCGGAGGGTATAGCTGACGAGATGTTTGGCGGCAGGCGTGATCACCGCCGCGCCTACGGTCTGCTCGGGACAGATCGCGCCAGAAGCGTGGGCCCAGACGCAGGCGTGCGTCTGCTGCCGCACTATGCGAGCTTCGTCCTCAGCGCGGCGCCACACTATTTGATTATATCGTCGCCTTTGGCAGTCAGCGTTCGTCGACGAAGCGCAGAGGCCGACTTGCGACCATGAGCTCCTCCATCGCTTCCAGCGCGTCAACGAAACTGCGGCGTGTCTGGGCAGCAGGACTACGAAGGTGCGCGAGTGCGCCGGCGAATGGGAAGGCGAGCGCCTCGCATTCGGATTTCGTTTCGCCAGCCCTGAACAGCGGTTCATTCACCGCGGATGCGCGAAACTCGAGATCGTTGCTATATTCATTATCCAAGCGGGGCGGCCGCGGCGCGCACCTCGGATTCGACGGTTTGAGCACTTCCAATACCGCGGCGTCGAGATGATCGGCAACAGCACTCGTGTCGTCGATAAGGCGATGCCGCCGCCCTACGACGCAGGTGAGACCTGGAGGCTCAGCGCCATCCTCACCAGGGTGGCGAGCGAACCCGCATTCATTTTTCGCATCACCTGACCCCGATGCGCCTTCACCGTGATTTCACTGATGCCAAGCTCGAAGGCGACTTGTTTGTTCAACAGGCCGGAAACGACCAGCTCCATCACCTCCCGCTCGCGGCGGCTGAGCGAGGTGTAGCGGTTTCGCAACGCGCGTGTTCTTGCCTCATGATCAAGCCTGCTCCTGCTACGCTCGATCGCCTGCCGGACGGCGCTCAGCAGTGCGTCGTCGCGAATTGGCTTGGCGAAGAAGTCGAGCGCGCCTGCCTTCATCGCCCGCACCGTCATCGCAACGTCCTCGTGGTCCGTAACGAAAATGATCGGCATTTCCTTCCGATCGACTGCGAGGCGCTTCTGCAAATCGAGCCCATCGAACCCCGGAAGCGCAATGTTGAGAATGAGACAGCTCGGCACAAGAACCCGTTTGCGACGAAGAAACCTCTGCGCGGAGTCGAAGGTCTCTGCTTGCCATCCCGCATTGCAGATCAGCAATTCGAGCGACTCGCGCCCGAGCAAGTCGTCATCGACGACGAACACGATAGGCCCGCCTTGCGAGACGGACGATGACGTCACGCCGTCGTGAACCGCAACTCCGGCCTCGATCTCCCCTATGATGCTCGGCATACCCAAATTCGGCACGACCCGATGGCTCCTCGGCAGTTCCATTCGTGTCATCGCGATCTCCCGCCCGCCAAGAAGTGCCGCTTTTCCGTGGTATCCTCCGCTCTCAAAACGGATAGGACCGCGCATCGCCAGCGTCGTCTCACTGAACGCCGCACGATGTCTCATTCAGTGCCGATTTGACCGCAAGATGCCGACGCCGCTTGTGGGCTGCTTCGTAGAAGTGGGGGTCTCTTCTGGCGCGGAGTTCGCGGGGCCAGTTCAACCGCGCAGCCGGCATTGTGGAAGCACTGGAGGGGCAAAGAGGCGTTGGGCGGCTGCCTAAAAAAGCGGCATGGACCCGAAGTGGCGGGGCTAGCCTTATCCGTGCGGTTGGCTCTAGCTTCCGGGGACGACCGTAGGGACGCCCATGCAAGTCCGGTTTTCCACGGACGACCTGCCGCCGCGCGACCGAGTGGGATTCTGGTGCGACTACTTCGCGAAGCAGGCTCATAGCATCACACCGAGCGAGATCCCGGACCCCGACGCCTTTCTCGCCGAAGCGAGCGGATCGGTTGCGGGCGAATTTGCGCTGCTGGATATCCAATCGGGACTCGAGAGGATCCAGCGCACCGCGGCCGACGTTGCCAAGGACAAATCCGAGGCGTTCTTCATCCGCCGATTCCGCCGGCCGGCAATCTGGAGGGCGGTGCCAGGCAGCACGCCGGTCGACCTCGTTCACGAGCCTGGCGATTTCTGCGTGAGCTCGACCGAGTGGCGATTCGACGCAGAATGGAAGGGCCCGGCTTCGTTCGACATGCTGGTCATCCCTCACGCCGCGCTCTCGCCGCTCTTGACGGGGGGCCGATTGGCTCGCCCGTTTCGGTTGCCCGGCGTCTCGCCGCTCGGGTCGCTCCTTGCCGTCGCGATGGACGCGGCGAAGGCGCAGACGCCGCTCCTGACCGAAGAGCTCGGCGAAGCCGTGCTGCATACTCTCTGTGGCCTCGTGACGCTGGCGTGTGGCGCCGCCGACGAGGGCGCCGAGCGGGAGCGGGACTCATTGCGGTCGGCGCAACTCGCGACAGTCAAGCGCCACGTTGATCTGCATCTCGCCGATCCACACCTGACCCCCGCCAACGCCGCCGCGGCTCTGGGCATCTCCGCGCGACAACTGCACCGGCTGTTCGAGCCGAGCGGCAGCACTTTCGCCCGATACGTCTTGCGACAGCGGCTGCTTCGATGCCGCGACTCGATCGCCGAGGCCACGGGAACCGGTCGGTCGGTGGTCGACATCGCGTTCGGCTGGGGCTTCAACAGTATGGCGACGTTCTACCGCGCGTTTGTCAGCGAGTTCGGAAGCCCGCCCGGCGTGCTGCGGGCAGCGTCGCGCAGACACGATTGAGCGGTCTTTCAGGGTGAAGGCGGAAACACCGTGAACGCCACGCAGCGGGAAGTCGTCCGGACGAGCTTCGCCAGGCTGGCGGTGATGCCGGAAGTAGCCGGGGCATTGTTCTACGAGCGGCTATTCGCAACCAATCCGGGCTTCCGGCCGCTCTTCAAGAACGACGTGCGTGTTCAGGCCGTCAAATTGATGACCATGCTCGCTATGGTCGTATACAATCTGCCTGAGCCGGGTCGGGTTCTGCCTGCGATCCGTGATCTTGCCGCCCGTCATGTCGAGTACGGAGTCAAGCTCGCCGACTACGACGCGCTGCGGGAATCGCTGCTCTGGACCCTCGAGCAGGTGCTCGGGACAGACTTCACGCCAGCCGTCCGCAAGGCGTGGACTGTCTGCTACGACGAACTCGCCGGTGAGATGAAGGCGGCAGTCGGCGTCTGACGCCGATTCTCCCTTGGCACTGAATGAGACGTTGCCTGGCGCTCACTGAGACGACGTCCGCATCGATTCTGTTCTACCGGCTGGCTCGCTCATTGAAGCTGGCGCGTCAAGGAAGCAAAGCGTTTCCCGTTGTTGCGCCATGGCGTGCGCGCTTGGTGGCTGACCAGCCGTGCCGCGAGGGGCGTCGTATTGCGACGCGCAAATGGCCCGAAGGGTGGGAGGTGCAAACGTCGTGGAGGCCGCGCAGCGGGAACTTGTTCAGACGACTTTCGCCACGCTGATGGTGATGCCGGAGGTGGCCGGGGCGCTGTTCTACGAGCGGCTATTCGCGACCAACCCCAGTTTCCGACCGCTGTTCAAGAACGACATGCGCATTCAGGGCGTCAAGTTGATGACCATGCTCGCTATGGTGGTATGCGACTTCCCTGAGCCGGGTCAGGTTCTGCCTGCGATCCGTGATCTCGCCGTCCGTCATGTCGAGTACGGCGTGAAGCGCGCCGACTACGACGCGCTGCGCGAATCGCTGCTCTGGACCCTCGAGCAGGTACTGGGGGAGGACTTCACGCCCGCCGTGTGCGAGGCGTGGACGGTCTGCTACGACGAACTCGCCGGTGAGATGAAGGCGGCGGCCGGCGTCTGACAACGACGTTCCCTTGACCCTGAATAAGAGATCTTTCGGCCGTCCGCGCCGCGGTCGCGGCGAATCGAGCGGCTCCTCAGGGTCTTCGGCCTGCACAGCTTCGTGCGTCAGGACACGTAAGAACTGGCGCAAGCACGAAAGCCGGGATGCCGCGCTGCGCAGCCCGGGCTTACGGGTTAACAGTCGCCGATGACGGCCGGCACCTTGCCGCGAAACACCCAATAGGATCAGCCAGCGCACTTCGGGATAATCGGCAGGAGTGGAAACATGCCGATCAGCAGAACCATCCGCGTGCCATGCGCCGACGCTGCCCACCGGGCGGTGTGTGGTGATCCGGCACGATCATCGGCGACAGGCTGATCGCCGCGCGACGCGGGACATGAGGAACGGGCCGACCGCCGTCAGGAACCTGGCGCTGTCGCTGTCACAGCCGCGAAGGCTTGCCACCACAGGCACGCGACGATGCCAGTAATGACCGCTCCCGGTGGGAGCAGCGCTTTTTTGGGCCAACTCAACCAGCGATGCGCAATGGCGGACGCGGCCAGCGGTGTCCAGGCAACCGACACCAAAGCATCATAGTCCTCCTCCGATCAAACGGTCCATTCGCCCAAGGTGAAGCATCGCAGGCCCCACAGGGGTGGCGTTCCTGATCGCAGGTTCGCGCCGTCGCCATATAGGTCGGCGCCCTATGCATCATCTCGAGGCCATCCGAACCCGTCGAGCCGCTTGATCGCACAGGGGCGAGTCGCCGCAAACGGGCGAGTCCCGGCATTGATACCTTCGTCCAATTGCGGCCGATACCACTGGGGACCAGAGTGGTGACGCAGAGACTTCGTCCTCGATGGAGCTGCCACTGCAGGCTGCAGAGTCGGCACAACCACCGCCGCAAACGCAATCCCTGACTTGCAACAGAATTTCGGAGGATCCCAGTGAGCCTCATCGAACACGCTATTGCGGCAAGCCGCAAATCTGCAGCGCACCACGATCCTTCGCTGGCTAACAAGCCAGCCCCGAAAATCGCAATACTCACTTGCATGGACCCCCGCCTGAACGAACTGCTCGTATGGCTGGACATCAAACCCGCCGATGCGGATGTGATTCGCAACGTCGGAACGGCGGCAACGGAAGATGTGGTGCGCTCTCTGATGTTCTCGATACATGTTCTCGGCGTGCGAGAGATCATGATCGTCGGGCACACTGGCTGCGGGATGGAAATGTTCTCGGAAGAAGAGTTCGAGAACCACCTCCACAAGCAATGCGGCGTATGGGCGGTAGCGCCCGACAGATTCCACTTCTATTCAGATGTGGACCTGGCGACGCAAAAGCAAGTGTTGAAACTCAGGTCGCATCCGTGGATTCCCGCGAAGGTGGTGATTCGTGGGTTTGTTGTCGATTTGGCCACTGGTCAGCTGAGGGAAGTGACGCCGAAGGACGAGAGATAAAGTGTCGACGGGCTGAATGGAAATCCGTCACCGGCTGTACCACCGCCCATAGAGCATGACTCCATCGCCTTTCCAAGAGAGCCCGCGAAGTCGTTCTATCGTCGGTCGTCATGGTGATTCCGGGGTCAGAGTCGCGCCCCGCGACAAGACCTTTTGCCGGGATTGCCACGGTGGCTGCTGACCGGCTCGGCAACGGCAGATCGTCGGTTCTGTCCGGCCCGCGTCAGGGGCGAAGTATCCAGCCGGGCGCCGGCTCACGAAACCGAGAGATCGTCGACGTCGCGGACTATGGCACTGCGCACCAAATGCCTGGGGTAAGGATCATATTGGATCTCGCAATGACGCTCGGGGACACGGGCCGACGCGAGCGCTCGCCCGCAACGCGTAGAACCGACAGTGAGTAGTACTGCACTTTGGACCGGCAAGCCGTCGCTGGGGCCGCGGGCGTCCGTCCTTGCGGCCCGGTGCGCGGAAACGTTCCGCATTGCGGGTCCGCCGCTGCTGTTCGGGCTGCGCATGTGGGCCGCAGTGTCGCTGGCGCTCTACGTCGCGTTCTGGCTCGAGCTGGACAACCCCTACTGGGCCGGCCTCTCGGCGGCGATCGTGTGTCAACCACAGCTCGGGGCCTCCCTCCGCAAGGGTTGGTTCCGCATGGTGGGCACCATGATCGGTGCTATGCAGAGCGTGGTGCTGGTCGCCTGCTTCCCGCAGAATCGGGTCCTCCTTCTCGCCGGCCTGGCCGCGTGGGGCGCGGCTTGCGCTTTCGCCGCCACGCTGTTGCGCAACTTTGCATCCTACGCCGCGGCACTGGCCGGCATTACGTCGGCAATCATCACGGCCGACCTGCTCGGCGCCGTCGGCGGCGTCGATGCCAACGCTGCCTTCCTCCTTGCTGTTGCCCGCGCCACCGAGACCTGCCTCGGCATCGTCTGCGCCGGCATCGTGCTCGCCGCCACCGACCTCGGCGGCGCTCCGCGACGGCTCGCCGTGCAGTTCGCTGATCTGGCCGTAGCGATCGCCGCCGGTGTGGGCGGCACATTGTCGATCGCCGGATGCAAGCTCGCCGACACGCAATCCGTTCGTCGCGACCTCATCCGCCGCGTCGTCGCCCTCGATCCGGTGATCGACCAGACGTTCGGGGAGTCGGCGGAGCTTCGATATCACTCGCCGGTGCTGCAGCGCGCGGTGGACGGGCTGCTGTCGGCGCTATCCGGCTGGCGTGCAATCGCCAGCGTCCACGGACTATCCGCCAGCAAGGCTCGTCGTGAAGCCGCGACGATCCTTGAGAACCTGCCCCCGGAGCTGCGGTCGGCGTCGCAACCGGACGCCGTCGCGCGCTGGATGCGCGATCCGGTGGTGCTTTACCGGATCTGCGAACTCGCGGTGCGGCGATTGATCACGCTGCCGGCCACGACACCAACGCTGCGCCTGCTGGCCGATGAGGCGGCCCAAACCCTCGCCGGCATCGCGCACGCGCTCGATGCCCTGGGATTGCTGGTTGCCGATCCCGCGCGCCCAGGTCGGCGTCGAGGCACCAAACAGTTTCGAGTGGCTGACTGGCTGCCCGCTCTGGTCAATGCCGGCCGCGCCTTCATCACCATCGGCACCGTTGCATTGTTCTGGGTCGTTACCGCGTGGCCGGGCGGTAGCCTAGCGGTGGCATTCGCGACGATCGTCACGCTGGTTCTCGCGCCACGCGCCGAACACGCCTACAACGCTGCCGTCGGCTTCACTGTCGGCGCCTTCCTTGACGTGGTTCTTGCCGCAATCGTCGCTTTCGCCGTGCTGCCGGCACTCGGCATCGAGAGATTCGCCGGATTCAGCCTCGTCCTCGCGGTCTGTCTGGTGCCCATTGGCGCCTTGCTGGCAGGAGCAAAACGGCCCCGGCAGGTGGGACTGTTCACCGCGATGACATTGCTGTTCATTCCAATTCTCCGACCGGGCAATCCGATGACCTACGACCCGGCAACGTTCTATAATACCGGGCTGGCTATCGTTTGCGGTGCCGGTTTTGGCGCGCTGTCGTATCGTCTGCTGCCGCCATTGTCGCCGGCCTTCCGCACTCGACGGCTGCTCGCGTTGACCATGCGTGATCTGCGTCGTCTCGCGATGGGACGCGACCGGCACGACTGGGAGGGCCTGACATATGGCCGGCTCTCGGCGATGCCCGAGCAGGCGACACCACTGCAGCGCGCGCAGTTACTGGTCGCGTTTTCGGCCGGCTGTGAGATCATCCGGTTGCGCCACATCGCCCGCCGTCTCGGTCACGGTCCGCAGCTCGACGCGGCCCTCGCGGCGCTGGCGGAAGCAGGCAGCGCCCGGGCGATCGCCCAGCTCTCGCGCCTCGACGCTGCGCTCGCCACCGATTCCGCCGGAGGATCGCCGAGCCAGGCAGTCCTGCGGGCACGAGGCAGCATTCTCGTCCTTTCCGAAGCGCTGGCGGAGCACGCCGCTTATTTCGATGGGGAGGCGAGTGCATGAGGTTCACCGAGATCGATCTGGCGGGCGTGTACGTCTCGCCGATGTCGCTGATGCTGCTCGCCGCCTGGGTGATCACGATCACGCTGCGGCGGATTACGGTGCGATTCGGGCTGCTGCGCCATGTGTGGCACCCCGCGCTGTTCGTTTCCGCGGTTTACATGATCGTCCTGTCGTCGATCGTTTTGGCTGTGGCGCGGTGAGGCTGCTATGTCCGAAATCGAAGCCAAGGTGGGACCGGAGTCGGAGCATGCTGGTTGGTTCCCCGATCCGCTGACGCGCGCGACGCCGAAGCGGGCAAGGCCTCTCGTCCCGGTGCTGGCGACGGTGCTCGTCGCGGCAATCGCCGTCGTGCTTGGATATGCCATGTGGGATGCATATATGGGCGCACCGTGGACGCGTGACGGCACCGTTCGTGCCTATGTTGTCACCCTGGCACCGGAGGTCGCGGGTCGAATCGTAACACTGCCCGTCGTCGACAATGAGTACGTGCACAAGGGCGATCTGCTGATGGTCATTGACCCGACCAATTACGAGATCGGTGTCAGTCAAGCCGCGGCGGCGGTGCAGCAGGCCGAAGCGAGCGTTCAGAACACCGACGCACAGATTGCCGTCCAGCAGGCACAGATCAGCGCCAATGGGGCACAGGTCGATCGGTCGCGGGCAGCCCGCGTCTTCGCAGAGCAGCAGGCAGGCCGCTACGGAAGACTGGCGCAGGATGGGTGGGGCACCGTTCAGGACGCTCAGCAGTACAAGTCCCAATTACAGCAGCAGGACGCGGCGGTACAGACAGCGTTCGAGAACCTCACGCTTGCGCAGCGGCAAATCGCGTCACTCAAGGCACAGCACCTGAGCGCCGAGGCGAGTCTGGCGCAGGCCCAGGCCGAATTCCACCAGGCGTTGGTGAATCTGCGGCGCACCCGCATTCTGTCTCCGGTCGACGGTTACGTGACGAACCTGCTTGCGCAGCGCGGTGACTACGTCAATGTCGGCGCCAACGCTATCTCGGTGGTGGATGCCGATTCGTTTTGGGTCGACGGGTATTTCGAGGAGACCAACCTCGCGCCCATCCACGTCGGGGATCCGGCCGAAATCAAGCTGATGGGCTACGAGCGGGTCCTGCGTGGACATGTCGACAGCATCGCCCGCGAGATCAACGACGCCAACGCGCAGCCGAACGGGCAAGGCATCGCCACGGTCAATCCGATCTTCACCTGGGTGCGGCTCGCGCAAAGAATTCCCGTGCGTATCCATATCGACCGGATACCGAGCGGTCTCGTTCTTGTGGCCGGGATGACGGCCACCGTCCAGATCGATCGACCCAGCGCTCATCAGTGAGAGAAGCTACCATCGAGCAGCATGGAGTGACTCGCGATGGCGAAGCCGGCAGCCACCACGTTCTGTGTCCTGCTGTCGGTGGTTGTCGTAGTCAGCGTGGATTTCCCGTTCTCCGGAGAGCGGTTTTGGAGATCCGAGACGAAGGGTTCGCGTCAGCGCGACGGCTTATGTCATTTGATCTCGAAGCTGAGATCGCAATAAGTTGGAACGCCGTCCCTGACGATCAGTACCGGACGCCGCGCTGAGATGTTCTCCATCGCGCCCGATTCTCGCAGCCCGACCAGCGTCGCGGCGTCGTAGCCGAGCTCACCCAGCACCTCGTCCCCGTGCTCTCCGACGCCGGGCGGCCGGTGCGTCGGGATGCCACGCGGCGCGCAGCGAGCCGACTTTTTTGTCTTCGGGCATCGCGACGACTGTCTACGCGGGAAGGGGCGAACGCGGCGGCGCGCCCGCGACCGGCACCGGCAGGAACAGCGCCTTGACCAGCGCGCGGAACACCAGGAGCTGCCGCTCCAGCGCGCGCGGCTCCTTCAGCGCCTTGGACAGCACGATGCCGCCCTCCAGCACGGTGGAGACCATGTCGGCGAGCTGATCGACGTCGACTGGCTCGCGCGGCGGGTAGGCCTGCGCGATCGTGTCGAACATGCCGCGGAAGCGCCGCCGCCACATCAGCGCCGCCTGCCGGTTGGTCTCCTGGATCTCCCGGTCGAACATGCGCTCGACGTAGCAGCTCGTCGCCACCAGGCAGCCCGGATGGCCGTTCGGCAGATCGGCGAACAGCTCCGACAGCATCTTTAGCCCTAGCAGGAAGGCTTGCAGCGGATCGTCCATCAGCTCCGCCGCGCGGCCGAAGATCTCGTCATAGATGCGCTCGTCGGCCTCAATGTAGCGCTGCAGCAGTGCCTTGGCGAGCTCGCCCTTGTCCTTGAAATGATAGAAGAAGCCGCTCTTGGTGAGCTGCGTCGCGGCGATGATCTCGTCGATCGAGGTGGCCGTGAAACCTTTCGCCAGCACGGCGTCTTGGGCGGCGTCAAGGATCCGCTGGCGCGTGTCTTCGCCCTTACCCATGCGCTGCCTCCCCGCAATGCGGCTCTGGCCGGACGCCGATCCTAGAAAAGCGGCCGCCGCGAGGCGATCCCGCCTTCGCGTCGGTCGAATCGACAGCCGCCCGGCCACCCGACGGCCTTCCGTGCCAGCCAGCGAGAGTATTCCATTTGGCGGCGCGGGTTTCGACGGCAATTCGACGCCCGCTCGCGCCGGCCGGGAGCCAGGGACTCGGTGCCCCACCCGACCGCTGGCGCCGCGGAGATCCCTAAGTTGCGGCGGATTTTCGCACTCCGCCTCGCCGGTCGAAAGTTCGCGCGCGGTACACCGCCGCCGGTCCGATCGACGGAGCCTCCGGCGCCCTGCAGTCGCGCCGACGACTTTCTCGTCCCGGCATGTCGCGCTCGGGGAGGTTGCCTCGTCAATCCCGCGAACGCTGCACGGGCAGCGCGATCCGAACGAAAGGGACGCACCATGAAACTCGTCGTCATCGGCGGCACGGGGCTGATCGGACGTCAGGTCCTGGTAAGGTTGCGAACGCTCGGACGCGAGGCGGTCGCCGCCTCGCCGGCATCCGGGGTGAACACCCTGACAGGCGAAGGTCTCGCCGAGGCGCTGCAGGGCGCCGAGGTGGTCATCGACGTCGCAAATTCGCCGTCGTTCGACGATGCGGCAAGCGGCTCCGCGACCATACCGCGGGTCCGGTTTCCGGGGCTCGTCGCGGCGTCCAACTCCCCGCGCCGCACGCCCACGCAATCGCCAAGTTGCTGATCGCGCAGCGGAATCGGCGACCCGGAGGGTGCCTGGACCATGAGTCGGCTGGCGGGCGGCATTGCGATCCGATCAGATCGCCGCACCCGATCGCGACGCGCGATCACCCAACCCCGATGCGGCCGCCGCCCAAGCAGGCGCCGCATCTCGCCGGAGACCGTCCATGGCCCAGTATCGCAACCGGCTGCCGCAGCTCGAGGGCGGCGCCTTCCTGTCCGATGGCGGGCTGGAAACGACGCTGATCTTCCACGACAGCGTCCACCTGCCGCATTTTGCGAGCTTCGTGCTGCTCGCCGACCCGTCGGGACGGCAGCGCCTTGCCGGGTACTATCGCCGCTACCTGACGCTGGCGCGGCGGGCCGGGATTGGCTTCGTGCTCGACACGCCGACCTGGCGCGCCAGTCCCGACTGGGGCGCGGCGCTCGCCTACGACCTGGCCGCGCTCGCCGCCGCCAATGCCGACGCAGTGGCGCTCATGTCGGAACTGCGCCACGCGTTCGAATCGCCGGACTGCCCCTGCGTCATCAGCGGCGTGATCGGGCCACGCGGGGACGGCTACCGGGTCGGAGAGATGACGGCGGCCGCGGCGGAGGACTACCACGCTTGGCAGATCGCCTGTTTCGCCGGAACCGCGGCGGACATGGTCACCGCCTACACGTTGACGACCACCACGGAGGCGATCGGCATCGCCCGCGCCGCCGCCGCAAACGGGCTGCCCTGCGCACTCTCCTTCACCGTCGAGACCGATGGGCGGCTCGCGGGTGGCGAGAGCCTGCAGGCGGCGATCGAGACGGTGGACGACGCGACGGGCGGATCGCCCGCCTACTTCATGGTGAACTGCGCGCATCCGATACACGTGCTGCGCAGTCTCGGCGCGAGCGGCGCGTGGCGCGCGCGCATCCTCGGCGTCAAGGCGAATGCGTCGACGAAGAGCCACGCCGAGCTCGACAACGCCACCACGCTCGATGACGGCGATCCGACCGATTTCGGCGCCCGTTTCCACGGGCTGCGGGACGCGCTTCCGGCAATGCGCCTGTTCGGCGGCTGCTGCGGCACTGATCACCGCCACGCGGCGGCGATCTGCGAGGCCTGCTTCGCGCCGCAGGGCGCCGCGTAGCGCTTGCGGCCCGGGCGGAGCGGCCTCAACCCCGTCCGGCGAGCCTGCGGACGGCGTCCCGCGCCTCCGCAACCCCGATCTCCCGCCGCATCAACTCCGCCAGCAGCGCCGTCGCCCCATCGCGCCCGCAGGACAGCACCGCCGCCACCCGCCCGGACTTCACGTAGTACGAAACGAACTCGAACGCCGCCACGTCGCCATCCACCACGATCTCGTCCCACGTCGCAGTGTGCCCGAGATAGTTCAGCACCTTGCCGTGCTGCTCGGTCCAGAAGAACGGCACCCGGTCGAACGCCTCGCCCTGCCCCAGCATGTTCCGCGCCGCCACGCGCCCGTGCTGCTGCGCCAGCCGCCAGTGCTCGATCCGCGCGCGCCCGCCGCGATACGGGAACGCCGCCACGTCGCCGGCCGCGAACACCCCGGGCGCCACGCTCAACTGCGCATCGACCACGACGCCGCCATCGTCCTGCAATTCGACGCCGCGCAGGAAGCCGGTCACCGGGCGCACGCCGATCCCGACCAGAACCAGCCGCGCCGGCAGCCGCGTGCCATCGTCCAGCACCACCGCCTCGACCGCATCGCCGCCCTCGAGCCGCGCCGCCTGCCGACCGAGATGCAGCGCCACGCCGTTCGACCGGTGCAGCCCGACCAGTGCGTCCGACACCGCCGGGCCGAACGGTCGCGCGAACGGCGCCGTCTCCGGGCCGGCCACGGCCACTTCGATGCCGCGCTGACGGAGCGCAGACGCCGCCTCCATGCCGATGAAGCTGGTGCCGAGCACGACCGCCGGCCCGCCCTGCTCCGCCGCCGCCAGGATCGCCGCCAGGTCGTCGCGCCGGCGGAGCGTGAACACGCCGGGCAAATCGGCGCCGGGCACATCCAGCCGCCGCGGCTCGGCGCCGGTCGCGATCAGCGCCGCGTCATATTCGATCGCCTGCCCGTCCGAGAGCCGCACCCGGCCGGACCCCGCCTCCATGGCGGCGACCGCGCCCACGATCCGCTCCACCCCGAGCCGCGCCACCGCGTCCGCGTCCCAGAGCGGCAGGTCCTCGAGCTTCCACTGCCCGGCGAGCGCCATCTTGCTGAGCAGCGTGCGGTCGATCGGCTCCTCGGCGGCCGGGCCGACCATCACCACCCGGCCGCCGAACCCCGCCTCGCGCAGCGTCACCGCGGCCATCGCGGCCGCGGCACCGCTGCCCAGCAGCAGCATCACCCGCGCGTCGTCCGGCCTCCACACCGCCGCAGGCGCGGCCGGCAGCGGCTCAAGATCGACCAGCACCGCGTCGCCATCGACCCGGACGGGATAGCGCCGCAGCGCCTGCATCGGCGGCGGCTCGACCAGGCCGCCATCCGCGATCCGGAACGTGCCCATGTGCCAGGGGCAGACGAGATGCCCGTTGCACACCGCCCCCTCGGCCAACGGCGCACCGGCATGCGGGCATTCCCCCTGCAACGCGTGCACCTCGCCTTGCCAGCGGACCAGCACGATCTTTTGCCCGCCCGCCTCCACCGCGCGCATCCCGCCCTCCGGCAGGTCCGCGAGCCGTGCCACCTCCTGCTCCGCCATCCGCCACCCTCCTCGACCTCGACGCAGCAACGGCCCCGGCGAGGGAAGTTTTCGCCGCGCCCGTCGGCGCTGGCAGGGGCAGACGCCGCCCCGCCCGGGGCGTAAGCTCACGGCCAGCCTGCCTCGCGAGTACGGCCTGCGATGGACCAAGGCGCAAGCCCCGCACGCGTCACCCTCGACACCCCGGTCTGGGACCGCGGCGTGCGCGCCTTCCACTGGCTGCTCGCCGCGGCAGTGGCCGGGGCCGCCTATACCGGCTTCTTCGACAAGCGTCTGGCGCTTCGCCTGCACCTCATCCTCGGCGTCGCCGTGATGGTGCTGGTCGCGTTCCGCCTGGTCTGGGGATTCCTCGGCGGCAGCTATGCGCGGTTCGCGAGCTTCGTCCCGTCACCGCGCGCGCTGATCGAGCACCTCCGCCGGCTCGGCGACCCGCACCCTGCGCGCCATCTCGGCCACAATCCGCTCGGCGCGCTGATGGTGCTCGGCCTGCTCTGCGTGCTGGCGGCGATCGCGGCGACCGGCACCGTGGCACTTGGCGGCTTTCTCAAGCAGGGGCCGCTCGCGCCCTTCACCAGCTTCGCGACGGGCCAACTGCTGCTGCAGGTGCACAAGGCGCTCGCCATCCTGCTGGTCGCGATGGTGGTGGCGCATCTCGCCGGGGTCGCGTTCGAGAGCTGGCGCCAGCATGAGAACCTGGTCGGCGCGATGCTCACCGGCCGCAAGCGCGTCCTGCCGCCGGCAGAACAGGCCGCCCCGGCCCGGCCGCATCCGCGCGCTGCCGCCGCGGTCCTCGCCGCCACCGTCGCGGCAGGCGGCGCCGGCGTCGCGCTGCTGGCGGCGCGGCCTGGCCTGGGCGTGCCGCCCGCCCGGCTCGACCCGACCTACGTCGCCGATTGCGGCGCCTGCCACATGGCCTATCCGCCGGAACTGCTGCCGGCGCCTTCCTGGAGCGCCATCATGGCCGATCTGTCGCATCATTTCGGCGAGGATGCGAGCCTCGGCCCGCGCGACACGGCGGCGATCGCCGCCTGGCTTCGCGCCAATGCCGCGACCCGCTGGGATACGTTACCCGCTCACCTGTTCCGCACCGTCGACCCGGCGAAACCCACGCTGATCACCGCGACGCCGGCCTGGCGGCGGCTGCACCGCGCCATTCCGGCCGCGGTGTTCCGGCAGCAGCCGGTGGTGAGCGCGGCGAATTGCGGCGCCTGCCATCGCGACGCCGCCAGCGGGCGGTTCGCGCCGCAGCAGATCGTCCTGCCCCGGGGCGTCAAAGCATGAGGCGCGGCGCGCTCCCGTCGCTCGCCGTCGCAGCAGTGCTTGGCCTCCTGCCCGCCGCGGTGGCGGCCTCGGTCGCGCAGTATGCCGCCGCACGCCAGGCGATCTTGTCTCATTACGCCGCCGAAGCGAGGCGGGAGGATCCAAACTTCAAGGGCTTCTCGGCCAGCGCCGGCCAGGCCTTCTTTCTCGCCCATCCCGCGGCCGCGCGTCCGGCCACGCCGTCCTGCTCCACCTGTCACACCACCAATCCCCGCAACTGGGGCATGACGCGGGCCGGCAAACGCATCGCGCCCGTCGCGGTCTCGGTCACGCCGTCGCGCTTCACCGACCTGCACAAGGTCGAGCTGTGGTTCCGGCGCAACTGCAACTCGGTCTACGGCCGCCCCTGCACCGCGATCGAGAAAGGCGATTACATCACCTTCATGGCAAGCCAGTGATGATGCGCGAACCCTGTCTCGGATTGCGGATCGCAACGCTCGCACTCGCGGGCGTCGCGGCGTGGCTGACCGTCCTCTCCCCGGGCATCGCCGCCCCAGCCGCGACGCCCTCTCCGGCACAACGCGAGGCCGCTCCCGCCGCCGAGGCCGGCGCCCACGTCTACGCGTCGCAGTGCGGCGCCTGCCACACGGCTTATCCGCCGGAACTGCTGCCGGCCCGTTCCTGGCGGGCCATCATCGGAAACCTGACCCGTCATTTCGGCGAGGACGCAGGCCTCTCGCCGGGCGACTCTGCGTCGGTCCTGCACTACACGGTCGCTCACGCCGCAGATTCATCATTCGGAAGCCCGCAGATCCTCGCGGGACTGGCGCCGAACGCGACGCCGCTCCGGATCACCGACATGCCGGTGTGGCGCACGATCCATCAGCAGGTGATCGCTTCGGGACAGATCAGCCTCGGCACCGGTGCAAACGCGGCCGCCAATTGCGGGCGCTGTCACGTTGCCGCCCGGACCGGAGAGAGCGGCGCCGGCGAGACCGGCAAAAGCCCGCGATAGCGGCAGCATGTACGCCGTCTCGCGGCAACAGCCTACATCGGGTCACGAATATCGGCGCCGGGCCGGACACTGAGGCACAGTATGGCTCGTCGACCGTGCGCCACCCCGCGCTTCGCCGCGCTCCTGCCCTACCGGTCGGTCAGTCTCAGCTCGATCCGCCGGTTCTTGGCGTAATCCGCCGTCGTGTCGCCCTGCACCAGCGGCTGGTACTGGGCGAAGGCCGTCGCGGCAAGATGCTCGGGTGGAATGCCATCGGCGATCAGCAGCTTGACCACGTTGATCGCACGCTGCGCCGACAGCTCCCAGTTGCTGGCGAATTGCGTGTCGCTGATCGGCTGCTTGTCCGCATGCCCGTCGACGCGAAGAATCCAGGGAAGATCCGTCGGGATTTCGGCCGAAATCTGCTTCAGCGTCGTCGCCAACTCGTTGATCTTCTCGACCCCTGCCGGCGTCAGGTCGGCGGTCGCGACCGGAAACAACACCTCGCTCTGGAATACGAAGCGGTCGCCGACGATCTGAATGCCCGGCCGGTTGGCCAGCACCTGGCGCAGCCGGCCGAAGAACTCCGAGCGATATTGCTGAAGCTCCTGTACCTTGGTCGCCAGCGCCGCATTCAGTCGGCTGCCGAGATTGGCGATCTGTACGTCCTTCGCCTTGTTCTGCTTCTCCGACACGTCCAGCGCCGCAGAGATGCTGGCAAGCTGCGCCCGCAACTGATCGAGCTGCTGGTTCAGCAGCGCAATCTGCGCCCGCGCGCTGTCGGAGAATTTCTGCTCGTCGGCGAGCTGCACCGCCACCGCCTCGCGCTTCTGCTTCTCCGTCATCGCCCGCGCCGCGGCATCCTTGGCCTGCGCCTCGAGCTGATCGCGCAGCGCCGTCAGCGCCTGCACCTGCTGCGCCAGCTTCGCCAGATCCGAGAGCTTCGCCTGTATCGTCGCCTTGTCGACGGTCACCGTCTGATCGAGCGCCGCCATCTGCTTCTTCATCTCGGCCAGTTGCGCCGCCGTCGCCGCCAGCTGCCGCTGTGCCGCGGCGAGCGACGCGCCCGCCTCCGCCGCCTGCTGCCCGGACGCGTCCGATTTCGCCGTTACATCCGCGAGTTGCGTCTGCAACTGCGCGTTCTGCGTCGTCTCCGACTGCAACTGCGCCTGCGCATCGGAGAGCCGCGCCGAAAGCTGATCGCGCTGCGCCTTCAACGCATCCCGGTCGGCCATCGCCTGCTGCGCCGTCGCGCGCAACGCCGCAAGCTGCTGTGTCAGACTGTCGCGCGCGGCATTCGCCGCCGTCAGATCATGGTTGAGCTGCGCAATGGAGAGCTTCAAATCCGACGATTCGCCGCGCGCCAGCGACAGCATGTCGGACAGCTCGGAAACCTGCCGGTTCAGCCGATCGAGCTGCTTGTCTCGGCCGGACAACGCCACCGACAAAAAGGCCTGGCCCAGCACGAAAACCAGCAACACGAAAATAATGACCATGAGCAGCGTGGACAGCGCATCCACATAGCCCGGCCAGGCCTCCAGGCCATTGCCACCGCGACGACGGGCGCTCAACGCCATGACGCGCGCTCCCCGGGCAGGATGCCAGGTCTCCGCCCTGGACCCGCCAGGGGGCTCAGCCCCCTGGACCCCCGCCAAAGGGCGGTCGCCCTTTGGAAACCCGCTACCTGGGTCGGAGACCGAGGGGGGCGCAACCGCAGCATTGGGGAGGGCCTCGGAGCGCGCCCCTCTGTCTCCGACCCAAAGTAATGGATGTCCAGAAGGCGACTGCCTTCTGGTGGGG
>DATJSJ010000068.1:0-8389 GCA_035504175.1 Acetobacteraceae bacterium | reverse complement strand
CGCTTCAGGCTGACTGTCTCAGCCTGAAGCGGCTCTAACCCATTGTCTGAGAGCATGATTCACGCTTCCGGCGATTCCGCCTCCAGCGATCATGCTCTAAACGTCCAGCGCCAGCAGGGCGTAGGTCGCGAGCCAATGCTCCCCGGCGTAGTCACCCGCGACGTGCGGCAGCGCCGCGGCGAGATGCGCCTCCGCCGCCGCCCGCATCGGCGCAACGGCAGGCGCGCCCGCCGGCAGCGCCGCCGCAAGGCTGCGCCAGCACCACGCGCGGCTGAGATTGAGCCCGTCGAGATGGGCGATGCGTCCGTCGCGGCGGTCACTGACCAGCACCGGGCCGAACAGGCAGGCGGGCTCGGTCCGGCCGAGCCGCGGCAGGAAGCCGGCGAACCAGGCCTGGAACGCCGCCGGGGCGAGGGCGCGGCGCATGCATTCCGCCTCGATCAGCGCCGGGGACAGAAAATCCTCGCCGTCCGGCTCCCAGGCCGGGCAGTCGCGATCGGCGCCGTACCAGCCGATCGCCTTCGCCCGCAGCGCCTCGCCGAGCTCGCGGTCGCCGGTAACGGCGGCGTATTCGAGCGCCAGCGCCAGCGCGAAGGCGGTGTTGCCATGCGTGCCGGCGCGCACCGGGTAGGTGGCGCGGGGCAGGAAATCGACCAGGCGCTGCGCGAAGGCGGCGGCCAGCGGCTGCAGCGCCGCCCACCAGTGCCGCCCCGGCGCGGTCCTGCGCTGGCGGGCGATCTCGGCCGCCAGCATCAGCAGCCAGGCCCAGCCATAGGGGCGTTCGAAGCCGCCGGTGCCCGGGCGCGCCAGGTAGTCGAGCTCGCCGCGGATCGGGCCGGGCGCGAGGCGCGCGTCGAACAGCGCCGCGATCGCCGCCGCCTCCGGAAAGTCCGGGCGGCGGCGCAGCCGCGCCAGCAGCCAGAAGCCGTGCACGCAGGAATGCCAGTCGAAGCTGCCGTAGAAGGCCGGGTGCAGGGCACGGGGCGGCTGCACGTCCTCGGCACGGGTCAGGACGTGGTCCTGCTTGCCCGGGAACTCGCGCGTCACGTGGCCGAGGGCGATCCGCGCCAGGTGCGAGGCGAGTTCCGGCGTCATGCCCGGACCGCTCACCGATCGGCTTTGACGACCGGCGTGGCGTACGCGACAGGTCGCCCGCCGGCCGGATGGACCGGCGGCGACAGGAGCGGATCATGGCGGGCGAGAGCGGCGCAGGCGGGGTCAACCGGTACGCGGCGGGCGAGAGCGATCGCCGGCCCTGGGGCGACTGGGCGGTGCTGGATGCGGGCCCCGGCTACACGGTCAAGCGCATCCGGGTGATCCCGGGCGGCATCCTGTCGCTGCAGCGGCACCGCCATCGCGGCGAGCACTGGACGGTGGTCGCCGGCATCGCCCGCGTCACGCTGAACGAGGAGACCTTCGAGGTGCGGGCCGGACATTCGGTCACCATCGGCATCGGCGACATCCACCGCATTCAGAACCCCGGCAGCGAGGAGGTCGTGTTCATCGAGGTGCAGCACGGCGCGCATCTGGCGGAGGACGATATCGAGCGGCTGGAGGACGTCTACGGAAGGAAGGCCTGAGCGCTCAGGCACGCCGCGGAACCTCCGCACCGACACGACACTCCTCCGTCGTCCGTCGTCGACGCGTCGGCGGCCGCTCGCCGGCATCGATGTTCGGTGCGCGACGCCGGCCGGATCGGCGCTACCCCTGCTCCTCATGCCAGGTGCGGCCGTCGCGCTCGATCAGCGCGATCGAGGCGGTCGGCCCCCAGCTTCCCGCCGGGTAGGGGCGGGGCATGTCGTGCCGCGCCTCCCAGGCCTCGAGGATCGGCTCGACCCAGGTCCAGGCCGCCTCCACCTCGTCGCGGCGCATGAACAGCGTCGCATTGCCGCGCACCGTGTCCATCAGCAGCCGCTCGTAGGCGTCCGGATAGCGGATCGCGAAAGCCTTCTCGAAGCTGATGTCGAGCCCGGTCTGCCACAGCCGCATGCCGCCCGGCCCCGGCTCCTTGGTCATCACGTCGAGCCGCATGCCCTCCTCCGGCTGCAGCCGGATGATCAGCCGGTTCGGCTCCAGGCCGGAGACCTCGGAGGGGAACATCGAGAACGGCAGGGCGCGGAACTGCACCACGATCTGCGAGAATTTCTGCGGCAGCCGCTTGCCGGTGCGCAGATAGAACGGCACGTTCGCCCAGCGCCAGGAATTCACCTCGGCCTTCAGCGCGACGAAGGTCTCGGTGCGGGTCGCCTCGTTGGATCCGAGATCCTGCAGGTAGCCCGGCACCGGCTTGCCGTCGATCGCGCCCTGGCCGTACTGGCCGCGCACCGTGATCGAGGGGATCTCGTGCGGCGCCAGCGGCCGCAGCGCCCGCAGCACCTTCAGCTTTTCGTCGCGCACGCGGTCGGCGTTGAGCGAAACCGGCGGCTCCATCGCCATCAGGCAGAGGAGCTGCAGCATGTGGTTCTGCACCATGTCGCGCAGCGCGCCGGAGCCGTTGTAGTAGCCGCCGCGACCCTCGACGCCGACGGTCTCGGCGACGGTGATCTGCACGTGATCGATGACGTCGGTGTTCCAGATCCGCTCGAAGATCGAATTGGCGAAGCGCAGCGCCAGCAGGTTCTGCACCGTCTCCTTGCCGAGATAGTGATCGATCCGGTAGGTCTGGGTCTCGCTGAAGAACTCGCCGACCTGGTCGTTGATGGCGCGCGCGGATTCGAGATCGTGGCCGATCGGCTTCTCCAGCACCACGCGCGACAGCGGCGTGATCATCTCGTGCCGGCCGAGATTGTGGCAGATCGTGCCGTAGAGATCGGGTGAGGTCGCGAGATAGTAGACCCGCACGCGATCGACGCCGTCCGCCAGCACCTCGGCGAGCCGTCCCCAGCCATCCTCGCGCGCCGCGTTCACCGCGACATAGGTGATCTGGCCGCAAAACCGGCGCACCAGCTCGGCATCGAGATCGGCGCCGGCGACGTGCCGGTGCAGCGCCTCCGCGGCCCGCTCGCGATACGATTCGTCGGAATGCTCCGACCGCGCTGCCGCGAACATGCGCGAATCCACGGGCATCTGCCCATCGCGGAAGCGATAGTAGAGCGCGGGCAGGAGCTTGCGCAGCGTCAGATCGCCGGTCGCCCCGAAGATGACACAGTCGAAGCTGGAGACGGGTATGATCCTGGTCGCCATGGCGACTCCCCTGCGCTGGCCGCGAACGCGGCCCTCGGTTGCTTCGGTCCGGGCGTGTTAGCAGGAAGCGCCGCAGCCCGACAGTCCGGGCCCGGCACCCGTCCGTCGTGGGTCGCCGCGCATCGTCGCGACAGGCGGACACGCGGCGCCCCGGCCACGCGAAGCAAGCCGCCTGCCATCGGAGCATGACCCATGTGCGACCCTGAGCATCCGCCCGAAGGCGAGCCGATGATTCGGACCATCGCGATGCCGGCCGACACCAACCCGTCGGGCGATATCTTCGGCGGCTGGCTGATGGGGCAGATGGATCTGGGCGGCGCCAACGCCGCGGCGCGCCGCGCCCGCGGCCGCTGCGCCACCGTCGCGGTCGACGGCATGGCCTTCCACCGCCCGGTCGCGGTCGGCGACGAGGTGAGCATCTACGCGCAAATCCGCGCCGTCGGCCGCAGCTCGATCCGGGTGCATGTCGAGGCCTGGCGCCGGCCGCGCGACGCCGACCTGATGGTGCGCGTCACCCAGGCGCAGTTCACCTTCGTGGCGCTGGACGAGGCCGGGCGGCCACGCCCGGTGCCGCCGGAGGCCTGATCGGCCTGACTCTGCTGGCCCGGAAGGTGCCCGACGCCCCGGCGTCCTGACCGTGGGCCTCAGGCGGAGCGGGTGGCGCCGCCGTGCAGCACGCGCCAGGCGGAGCGCAGCGCCTCCGCCACCGTGTCCGCCGGCACCGCGCCGGAGAACAGGATGTGCGAGTCGAGCGTGAAGGTCGGCACGCCCTGCAGTCCGGCGCGGCGGGCGGCGCGGTCCTCGCGCCGTACCTCCCGCTCGCCGTCGGATCCCTCCAGCCGCCGTGCCACCGCCGCGCCGTCGAGCCCGGCGCCGGCGCCGATCGCCGCCAGCTCGGCGCGGTCGCCGATATCGCGGCCCTCGATGAAATAGGCCGTGAACAGGGCTTCGACCACGGCGTCCTGCGCGCCCTCCGCCTCGGCGAGCCAGACCAGCCGGTGCGCGTCCAGCGTGTTCGGCGTGCGGCCGATGCGGTCGAGCCGCATGGCGATACCGGCCGAGGCGGCGGCCGCGGTCACCCGGGCATCGAGTTCCTCGGCCCGGGCGTCGCTGCCGAACTTGGCGCGCCGCCACGCGACCCGCTCCGCCCCGGCGCGGGGCATTTCGGGATTGAGCTGGAACGGCCGCCAGTGCACGTCGAAGCGCAGCCCCTCCGGCGCCAGCCGCGCGAGCGCGCCTTCCATGTGCCGCTTGCCGATGAAGCACCAAGGGCAGATCGCGTCGGAGATCACGTCGATCCGGCCGGCCGTTGCCGCGGAGGGGGCCGGCGCGACCGTCGCCGCGGCGCCGGACCGGTCGACGCCGTCGCTGTCCGGTCCTATCGCTGGTCCCGCCGTCGCCTCCGCCGGTCCGGCCATGCCACCATCCTCCTGGGCCAATGCGCGCGGAACTTGGGGCCGGCGAGCGGCGATTGCCAGACGCGGGCCCGGTGCTGGCGGGCGCGGAGCGCGGGACGGGGGCGAATGGACGAAGTCGACCGGTTGCTGCATGGGCTGTTCGCGCTGTTGGTCAGCGCGCTGGCGATCCTGTTCGGGTTCGTCGGCGCGATCGACGAAGGGCTGCGCCAGTTTCTTGCCCGGGCCGGGATCGGCGGGCCGGCGCAGACCATGATCCTGATCCTTGCGGCGCTGCTGCTCGTGCTGCTGGGGGCGCGGCTGTTCGGCGGCCTGGTGCGGCTGGTGATCGTGATCTTCCTGGTGCTGTTCCTGGTGCACGTGCTGCGGCCGGTCTGGCCGGGGTAGGGCAACGCAAGCCGCGTCGCATACGCGCGCACCGGAGGACCCGCCCGCGGCAGGCGTGGATGGCGACCGCGTCACCACCGCAAGCGCGAAGCCGGCCAGACGGGTCAGGAGCGGTGACGGTGCCCGGACGGCCGCAGCAGCGCGCCGGCCAGGAAGGCGCCGGCCAGCAGCGCGAACCCGGCGGCCGACGGGCTGCGCCGGCCGGGCGGCGGCGCGGCTGGTCGGCCGGTCCGGGCTGCGGTCTCCGGCGGCGCCGGGTCGGCCGCACCGGGCAGCTCTTCGCCCGCGGCCGCGGCGACGCTGGCAGCGACAGCGGTGCCACGCAAGCTGCCGTAGGCCGACGCATAGACCTTGGTGAACTCCGCGCCGAGCAGGAAGATCTGCGCCGAGTAGTAGATCCAGACGAGAAGGATCAGCAGCCCGCCGGCGGCGCCGTAGCTCGAAGCCATGCTGCTGCTGCCGAGATAGAAGCCGATCAGCGTCTTGCCGATGGTGAACAGCGCCGCGGTGACGCCGGCGCCGATCGCGACGTCGCGCCAGGTCAGGTCGCGATCCGGCAGCACCTTGTAGATCGCGGCGAACATGCCCGCCGTCAGCAGCAGGGACATGACGACGTTGGCGACATGCAGCAACGTCACGCCGAAGGGCAGGGCAGGCCCGAGGATGCGCCCGACCGCGGTCAACCCCGCGCTCGCCAGGAGTGAGGCCAGCAGCAGCAGGCCGAGCCCCGCGACCAGGGCGAGGCTGATCAGCCGGGTGCGGATCTGCCGCCCGATCGTCGAGCCCTGCGGCTGCGCCTGCCACATCGCATTCAACGCCGACTGCATCTCACCGAACACGCCGCTCGCCGTGACCAGCAGCGCCACCGCGCCGACGACGCTGGCGATCACGCCCGACGCATGGTTGCCGGCGCTCCTGATCAGGCTGGTCAACACGTCGGCACTCTGCGGGCCCATCAGGCCGGAGACCTTGGACTGGATCGCGCCCTGCGCGGCGGCCTCACCGAAGGCGAGGCCGGCGATCGCCACCATGATCAGCAGCACCGGCGCGAGCGAGGTCACCGTGTAATACGCGATCGCCGCGCCGCGGCTCAGCGCCCCGTCGGCGAGAAACGCCAGCACGCTGTCCTTCGCAAGTCGCCACGCCGCCTTGAGCACCCGCCACTCCGTTGCTCGATTGTTTCGAGCAACGGGCCGGCGTGCAAGCGGTTCCGCTCAGGACGGGGATCGCATCGCGATGCTGCCGCGAGAGCGGCGCCGGATGGCGAGCAGGACGGTACCCGAGGCCAGCGCCAGCGGCACGAGCGGCGAGGGTTCAGGCACCGCCGTCACCCGGATCGTCAGCAGGCCCGCATCGGCGAAGTTGGGCGGCATGAACGGGTTCGCGACGCAGGTGAGCTGGCACTGCACATAGACCCCGATGTCCGTCGTATAATCGCCGGCCGGGAGGTCGGCCCCGATCACGAGCTGGCCGAGATCGAGATGCACCGATCCGCCCGAAGGGACGGAGAGATTGGCGAGCGGATTCTGTGCCGGGGCCTGCCACTGCGTATCCTGGCGAAACAGATAGGCCGGGGTTCCGAAGAAGGTGCCTTCGATATCCAGGGGTTGCCCAAGGACCAGTGTGGCCCCGTCGCTGCCGAACGCGTCGGTCGTGAGGCCGGGATCGCCGACGGGAATGCCGAGCGTCGCGCCGAGGGCAACCGTGCTGCCGGCGGCGGCGGTGATGACCGGCGCATCGTAGGTCAGGCTCGGCAGGGCCGCGGCCGGCGTGACGGCTGCGATTGAGAACGAAGTCGCAATGATCGCGATCGCGACGGCGGCGGTGCAACGACGCGGGCGGCAGAGAGATGACATCGGCATGACGTGCTTTCGGCTCCTGCGCGGGATGCAGGAGCTCGACGCAGGAATCATGCCATCTGTGAAACAGCCCGGATTGTCGAGATCCCGGTGCGCCGGCGCCGCGCCCGTGTCAAGCGGCCCGACGCCCCGGGCGATGCTCCGGTTGCTGCGTCACGTCACCCCGACGACCGGGTGTCTCACGCCCTCAGATAATCGGGGATCGTGAGTCCGAGTCGCAGCGGCACCTCCCAGACCTCGCGCACCGTGCGCAGCGGCCGGAAACCCGCGCGCAGATAGGCCGGCAGCGCCCGGGGATGGTCGGCAGTGCAGGTGTTGACGGTGATGCCGCGCGGCTGCTGCGTCCAGGCCGCATCGACCGCGGCACGCAGGAAAGCCGAGCCGATCCGCCGCCCGATCGCGTGCGGCATCAGGCCGAAATAGCTGAGATTGACGTCCGGTCCCGGACGCGCATCGAGCTCGAAGAACCCGGCCGGCTCGCCATCGCGATACAGCACGTGGATCGACACCTCCGGCGCGCGCAGCAATGCCGCCAGCGCTGCATCCGGCATCGCGCGGCGCAGCCACCAGAGATACGGCGCGCCCACGGTCGCGTAGAGGTAGCGGTAGAACGGCACGGTCGGTGCGCCGAGCCGCACCAGCGCGGTGTCGGCGGGCAGCTCCAGCGGCGTCTCGCGCGGCGGCTCGTCCATGCGCAGGAACGTCACCGTCACCGCAACCCGGCTCGCCGCTTCCATGCTGCCCCCGCCTCTGCGCAGCACTCAGTCGTCGAGGAAGCTCCGGAGCTTGCGGCTGCGGCTCGGATGCTTGAGCTTGCGCAGCGCCTTGGCCTCGATCTGCCGGATGCGCTCGCGGGTGACGTTGAACTGCTGCCCCACTTCCTCGAGCGTGTGGTCGGTGTTCATGCCGATGCCGAAGCGCATGCGCAGCACCCGCTCCTCGCGCGGCGTGAGCGATGCCAGAACCCGCGTCGTCGCCTCGCGCAGATTGGCCTGGATCGCCGCGTCGAGCGGGATCACGGCGGCCTTGTCCTCGATGAAGTCGCCGAGATGGCTGTCCTCCTCGTCGCCGATCGGCGTCTCCAGGCTGATCGGCTCCTTGGCGATCTTCAGCACCTTGCGCACCTTCTCGAGCGGCATGCCGAGCTTCTCGGCAAGCTCCTCCGGCGCCGGCTCGCGGCCGATCTCGTGCAGCATCTGGCGCGAGGTGCGCACCAGCTTGTTGATCGTCTCGATCATGTGCACGGGGATGCGGATGGTGCGCGCCTGGTCGGCGATCGAGCGGGTGATCGCCTGGCGGATCCACCAGGTCGCGTAGGTGCTGAACTTGTAGCCACGGCGGTACTCGAACTTATCGACCGCCTTCATCAGCCCGATATTGCCCTCCTGGATCAGGTCCAGGAATTGCAGGCCGCGATTGGTGTACTTCTTGGCGATCGAGATCACCAGGCGCAGGTTGGCCTCGATCATCTCCTTCTTCGCCCGCGCCGAATCGCGCTCGCCGCGATTGACCGTCATGTAGACGCGGCGGAACTCGGCGATCGGC
>DATJSJ010000067.1:0-21629 GCA_035504175.1 Acetobacteraceae bacterium | reverse complement strand
ATCGAACCAGGGACTCGCGGCCGGATCGCCCCCGATCAGGGCCGCGACGAAGGACGGCGGCAGATCGTCGCCATACGCCTCCTGCAATTCGGCGGCGATCAGCAGCGTCGCCTTCTCGCTCCATTCGACAATCGCCGCCGGGCGGCCATGCCGCCCCGCCAGCCCGGCCTGCAACGCATGGCCCGGCCAGTCCGCCTCCACCTTCCCGATCCGCGCAAACTCCGGCGCGGTGAGATCGGGCAGCTGCTGAGCCGTGAGCGCAGTCGCGTGCCTGGCTCCGGCCGTCAGGTAGTCACCCAGCCAGTCGTCGAATGAATCCGCCTCCTGCCGGCGCTTCGGATCCCGATCATCGCGACGGCCCGCGTCCCAGCCGTCCCGCACCTCGCGCAGGCTTTCCAGTTGGAGGGTCCGCAGGGCGCGGACGATGACCTGGTTCTCTTCGGTCGGCCTGCCGGGCCGCTGCGCAAAAGCGCGGGTCAGGGCCTGCGCCCGCTCGAAGCCCCAGTTGCCGAGGACACTGGTGCCAAAGGAAACGATCGCACCCGCCACCGGCCAGTCCGTCGGCGAGATGCCCGAATAGACCGCCGCTACGCCCAGAGCCGCGACGCCGGCAAACCCGATGGAGCACGAACGGATACCGCCCATGGCAGCCGCCTCGAACTCGTGAAGAAACGAGCATGAGCGGGGACGGGTTCTGCTTCAACCGCCCTGCCGGGATTGCGCAATGCGAAGGCGGCGAAAGCGCGATCTGGCGCGGGCGAACGTGAGCCCGCCCGGCACGGTGATATCAGTGATTGTACTTTCGTCGCCTCGCATGGCCGATAAGCGCGTATCCTGCGAAGGCGGTCGCAGGCTGACCAAGATCCCGCCGGGGTACATCCGGGCCGGTCGCCCAAAATATCAAAGCGCAAGATCGATCACGGTTCGAATCGGCATCGACCGGGGATACAGAACGCCCCCCACCCGAATCCGAAATCCGAACCAAGACACCACCCGCCGGGCACGAGTGGGCGCGGCCGGTGCTTGACCGAGATCAATCCAGCCCGCCCCCCACCACGCTACGGTCGCACCCGGGGCCGCGTCCCGTCGCCGGCCATCCCCGCATCACGGAGTCCCCATGCCCGGCATCGAGCAGACCGAACTGGAGCGCTACCGCGACCGGATCCTCGCCGACGCCCGGGCGCTGGTCGAGAGATACCGCGCGATCTTCGACTGGGATGTGCCTGACATCGACCAGCGCGAGGCGGACCGGCTGATCCTGCGCGAGATCCGCACCGCGCTCGACCGGATCGAGGCGGCGCTGCTGCCGTAGCGACGCCGCCTCCGCGCCCGCTCAGTCGGCGGGGCTCGGCTCCGACGCCCGGCTGGCCGGCCGGCGCCGCGCGACACGCGGTCGCGCCGCCGCATCCGGCCCCGCCCTCTCGCGGGCGCGCGCCAGCGACGCCGCCGAATTGCTGCGGCCGCCGCGTCCGCCAGCCCGCCGCGCCGATGCGCCCCGCCTACCCCCTCTCCGCCCGCCGGAGCGGATCGCGCGCCGGATACGCCGGCCGAGCAGCACCACCCCCGCCGCGATCAGCGCCGCGGCCAGCGCGCGCATCCACAGCGGCGAGGCGACGAGCGAGTCGTAGGCGAGGCTGAGCACCGCCGCGGTGTCGAGCAGCAACGCGGCAGCAAAGGCCAGTGCCACGATCAGCCCGAGGGCGACGCCATGCAGGGGACGCCACGCCCCGGTGAACCGGTGGGCGCGTCGCCGGGCCGGACGGCGTACGGTTGCGCGCTGTGGGCGTCGTGCCATGTCCCATCCGTTCCCGGCCGCGCGCCGCGCGCCCTGATGAGCCTGCGGCCGAGTCTGCCCGGTCGCCGGCCGGGAGGCAAACCGGCCGCGCCGCCCGGTCACGCGGCCCGGATCACGCCGGCCGGCCGGCGGCCCCCGCTGCGGCGACGGGGAGATAGAGGGTGACGGTGGTGCCGCGGCCCGGCGCGCTCTCCAGCGTCGCGAGGCCGCCGGCCTGGCTGGCAAACCCGTAGACCTGGCTCAGCCCCAGCCCGGTGCCGCCGTCGCCCGATCGGGTGGTAAAGAACGGTTCGAAGGCGCGAGCCACGGTCTCCGCCGGCATTCCCTGGCCGGTGTCGCTGAACGCGATCCGGACGTAGCGCCCGGCGGCCAGTTCCTGCGGCGCGCCGTCGGGCGTCGGCACGGACACGAGGCGCAGCTCGACGCGAAACCGGCCGGCCTCCGGCATGGCGTGCCCGGCATTGGTCGCGATGTTGAGTACCGCCAGCTCGAACTCGGTCTGGTCGATCACCGCCGTCGCCGGCCCGTCCAGGTCGTAGTCGAGATGCGTCCCGGGCGTCAGCGCCGAGCGCAGCAGCGGCGCCAGGGCGGTGAGATCGGCGGCCACGTCGCGCGGCTCCGGATGCAGCACCTGGCGGCGGGCGAAGCTCAGCATGTGCCGGACCAGCCGGGCGCCGCGGCCGACCGCGGCCAGCGCCGCCTCGATGCGCGGCCGCTCCGCCTCCGCCGCGCGCCGCTGCAGCAGTTCGAGATTGGACGTGATCACTGCGAGCAGGTTGTTGAAGTCGTGGGCCATGCCGGCGGCGAGCTGGCCGACGGCCTCCATCTTCTGCGCCTGCCGCGCCTGTGCCTCAGCCGCCTCGCGGCGCTGCACCTCCGCCCGGAACGAGGCATGGGCGATCGCCTCGCGGCGAAAGCCCAGCAGGGCGAGCCAGCTCGTCAGCGCGATCAGCAGCCAGCCGGTGCCGATCAGGACCGCGTTCGGCGCCATCGCTTCCAGCCATCGCCGGGTGATCTCGCGCTCCGGCAGGCTGTAGCCGATGATTAGCGGATAATCGTGCACGCGCACGTAAGCGCTGCGGCGGTTGTGCGCGCGATCGGCGATGCCGGTCAGTACCCGGTGCTGCGCCGCGGCCAGCCGCGCAACCGGCGGGGCGATGCGCGAGTCCGGGCCGCTCGGGTCCGGGTAGGAGGCGAGCTCACGCCCGTCCGTCCGCGCCAGGAACACCTCGGCGCCGACATCCGCGACACCGCGGTAGATCTCCTGGAAATACGCGGGGTCGTCGGAGACGTCGATCACGCCGTTGAACGAGCGGTCGCGGGAGGAGCGCCGCAGCGCGAAGTTGAACTCGACCGCGCCGCTGGTGCGGCCGACATAGACGCCGCCGATATAGGCGCCGCCGATATAATCGCCGGTGGGGCCGCCGCGCAGGGCGACGAAATAGTCGCGGTCCCGGACATTGACCGATGGCATCGGGAAGACCGAGCTGCTGTTGGCGATGGTGCCGTCGGGCGCGACCAGGAACAGCCCATGCACCTGCGGTAACTGCTCGTCCAGGACCTGCAGCTGCTGGTGCACCGTCGCGGAGGCGGCGATGTCGCTCCAGGACAGGCCGGCGGTCAGCCGGTCGATCAGGCCGGCGGCGAGCTCATCGGTGTCCAGCACTTTCTCGGTGTTCTCGCGCAGCAGCCGGACGGTGCCGGCCATCTGCTGGTCGGCAACGCGCAGCGTGACGAGCCAGGTCTGCCAGGCGATCAGCCCAAACAGGCCGATCGGCAGAACCAGACTCAGCGCAAGCAGGGACCAGAGCCACTGCTCCGGCCGACGCGATAAGGGAGGCATCGCCGTGCGATTGCACCTCCGGTCGGGTGGGCCGCCAGGTCCGGCCCTTGCGGGCACGCGCAGGGGCGGCGAACCTGCTTAGCCTTCACGGTATCGCGAGCGCAACCGGCTTCGCGCCGGCACGGCCGGTGGTCAGAGGGGGCGGGGGCCGCGCCGGGCCAGCGCAGCCGTGAGCGTGTTCTCCAGCAGGCAGGCGATGGTCATCGGCCCGACGCCGCCGGGCACCGGGGTAAGGGCGCCGGCGACCGCGGCGCATTCGGCATAGGCCAGGTCGCCGACCAGCCGCCCGTCCGCGGTCCGGTTGATGCCGACATCGATCAGCACGGCGCCCGGCGCAACCCAGTCACCGCGCACCAGCTCGGCCCGGCCGACGGCGGCGACCAGGACCTCCGCCCGGCGGCACTCGGCGGCGAGGTCACGGCTGCGGGAATGGGCGAGCGTGACCGTGGCATCCGCGGCGGTCAGCAGCGCCGCCAGCGGATTGCCCACGATGGCGGAGCGGCCGAGCACCAGGGCGCGGACGCCGCTTAGCGCGACGCCCGCGGCGGCCAGCAGGCGCATCACGCCACGCGGCGTGCAGGGCACGAGGCCGGGCAGCCCGTCATGCAGCCGCCCGACATTCAGGGGATGGAACCCGTCGACGTCCTTCGCCGGGTCGATCGCCTCGACCACCGCCTGCCGGCGGATCTGCGGCGGCAAGGGAAGCTGCACCAGGATGCCATCCACCGCCGGATCGGCGTTCAGGGCGGCAATCTCGCGCAGCAGCGTCGCCTCCTCCGTCGCGGCCGGCAGGCGAATGGTGCGGGCCGCAATGCCGGCGGCCTGGGCGGCGCGGCCCTTGGCGGCGACATAGACGGCGCTGGCCGCATCGTCGCCCAGCAGCAGCACGACGAGGCCAGGTCGGAATGGCAGCACGGCGGCGCGGGCGGTGATCTCCGCCCGGAGCGATGCGGCCTGGGCGCGGCCGTCGATCACCCGCGCGGTCACAGCGTCGCCAGCGCGCGGGTCAGGGCAGCCGCGTCTCCGGCCACATGCAGCCGCTTGTCCCGCGAGGCGGCCCCGCCGGCGAGCGACACGGAGGTGGGTGCGACGCCGAGCGCCTGCGCCACGGCGGCGCAGACCGCGCGGTTGGCACGGCCGTCTTCCGGTGGATCGGTCACCGCCACGCGCAGCCTTCCGTCGGCAAGCCTGGCGAGGCCGGGGCGGCGGCTGCGCGGCTGCACCCGGACCAGCAGGCTGATCCCGTCCACAGGCGGCGGTGTCGCGGGCATCAGTAGAACAGCGGCTGCACGCTGCCGAACATGATGGCTGCCTGGATATGCCCAATCATCGCCTGCAAGACCCAAATCACCACGATGAGGGCCATCGGACTCAGGTCTACGCCGCCAAAATTCGGCAGAATCCGGCGGATCGGCCGGAGCGCCGGCTCGGTGATGCGGTAGAAGAAGTCGGCCACCGCCCATACAAATCGATTCCGGCTGTCGAGCACGCCGAAGGAAATCAGCGTGCTGAGCACCGCGGCGATGATCACTGCCCACAAATAGTAGTGCAGGACTATCTGAATGATCTGGAACAGGACGCTGATCACTGCGGCACTCCGAAATGCCGCCGGAAGCTAGCCAGCGGGGGCCGGCAGTGCAACGGTGCCGGGCGTGCCGCCCCGGTTCGGCTTGACTTGCCCGGGTGCCATCCGCATTGTCCGCCGCCATCGGGGCGCACCGCCCCGGAGCAGGGCGGGGCTGTAGCTCAGCTGGGAGAGCGCCTCGTTCGCAATGAGGAGGTCAGGGGTTCGATCCCCCTCAGCTCCACCACCGTCCTGCCGTCAGGTGCCGATCGCTCGCCTTTTCCCCCGGGCTCCCTATCGCATGCTCGGCGCAAAAACGCCGCCCCGCGCGGCTGAGCGCGCGGGGCTGTAGAGCGGGAAGGGCGACGCTCAGTTGCCGAGCGTCCTGACATCCCAGGACGGTGACGTCTGATAAGTTGCCTGCGTCAGCCAGGAGTTCGGGTCGTTTCCGTAGAGCCAGGACAGCGCCTGCCGCGCCGACGCGGCATCGATCCCGGCATTCGACGTCGTTGATATCGTGGCCACGGCCGACTGGACGTAGTCTCCGGTGATCTCACCACTCCAGTCCGTGCAGACGCCGTTGGTCTCGGTGCACGCGCCGGATACCCCGTAGGGGTTGGCGATGTCTTCATCGTTCAGCATCTTCCAGGTCGTCAGGTAGGTCCCGGCCGGATACTGGATCGGCGGGTAATAGCCGACGCCGTTCCATGGCGACATGCCGTTCGCGCTGTTCAGGAAGCGTCCGACGGTGTAGTTCGCCGCCCAGGTCGTGAGCGCGCGCGCCGACGCGAAGTCGCGATAGGATTCCAGTGCGATTTCCGTCTGGAAGTAGTCTTCCTGCCAGGTTGCCATTCCGGTGGCGCCTTCGATGAGATAGCCTTGCGGCCCACCTTCCACCGTCGCCAGGTACTGCTGCTGCGCCGAGAGATAGGCGTAGTTGTTCGCCAGCAGCCAGTCGAGATAGGCCTTCTCGGGGTCGGCGTCCGGCGCCACCCAGTCGGCATCCTGAAGGTCGCGCAGACCCCAGGCAGCAGCCCGAACCTGGCCGGTCAGGTTGGCGATGATGCCCTCGTCGGTGGAGACCGGATAGCCGTTGGAGCCGCCTTCGCCCTCCCGTATGCCGGGATAGGTCTCCATTACCTCGCCCAGTGTCTGGGCGATCGTGTTGTCGAGATAATAGCGCGAGCCCGTCAGGAGATACGGCACGTAGGACAGCGACGGCACGTGCGCCGTGTCCGGGGACCAGTTCGAAAGCGGGGAGCCGCCCGAGTTCTGCGGCGACGTCTGCGTGAGCGCCGTCGTGCCATCCGTGCCGGCCCGGTAATCGTCCGCCCAAAGGTTCGGGTAATCCCGAACCGACAGGTAATGCCCGTTGGTCGGGTCCCAGTAGTGCCACGGCACCGCACCCGCCGCGTCGGCCCAGCCGAGCGCATTGGCCGCGGCCTGCGGGTCCTGGGTCATCAGCCACTCGGCATCGACGCAGGAGACGAAGGAGATGTCGCACCGGCCGCCGGTCTGGCCCATGTACATCGTGATGCCGTCATTGGTCAGCATGCCGTTGAGCAGCAGCGGCGGGTTGGCATACTGGGCGTTGCCCGCGATCAGCGAGGCGTCCACGCCGTCGGCCGTGCTGTACGACGGGATCGCGCCGGCCTTTTCCAGGTAGAGCACGTCGTGCTGCACATTCACGCCTGCCGTGCCGGCCGAATTGAAGACGTGGTGCCAGACCTGGTACTGATACTGCGTGATGCCGCTGACGGAGAATTGCTGGCCGTTGAAGTTCGTGGCGATGTCGTAGACCATCGGGCCGCCGCTCGGCTGCATGGCGTCGTCGTTGCGCAGCTGCATGTCCTCCACGATGTGGGCGTTGGACATGTTGTAGCTGGCAAGATCGATCACGAGATGCAGCGAACCGGCCACCGGCACGTCGATGCGGCCCTCGGTGACGATCGGGCCCTGCAGCCAGTAGGAGACCGTGCCTTTCGCGATGGCGGTGTGGAACAGGTTGCCGACGTCGAACGTGTAGGTCTGACTGCCGCTGCCCATCGAAGCCGGCGCCTGCGGCGAGTACGTGGCCGGCGTCGCGTTCGGATAGATCGTCACGACGATCTGCTGCGTCTCGTTCTGCGCAAGCTGATCAAGATCGACCGCGGGATTGGAGAACTGGGGTCCCTCCTCCAGCATGCCGGGCACTGACTGCCCGGGATCGAGCTGCGGCTGCAGGGTCGTCAGGACGGCGAATTTCACGCTGCCGTCCGCGTATGTCGTCTTCACGTCCATCTGGACGGGCGGGCTCGAGACGCCCGGGAACATCGCCTGGAGTGTATCGGACGGTTGCACCGCGCCGTCGGCGAAGGCCTGTCCGAACGTGACGGCCTCCATCGGCAGGGCGGTGCTGGTCGAGTTCTGAAGGATGAATCCCACGATCTGATCCGAGGAGCTTGGTTGTGGGAAGGCCGGGAGGTGCGTGACCTGCGCCCAGGCGGGCGCGATCGTGAACGCGGTGCCGAGCACCGCGATGACGACGGGTGATCGCATGTGAAGCCTCTGTGTCTGAGGGATGTTCATGCGCCCGGAGGCTGTGGCCGAGACAAGTCGCCCAGATTTCACCTTGTCTCGTGCAATTGCCACGTCGCGATGACAGCAAAAGGGAGAACGAGATCAACACAATCGGCTGACTCCTGGTATCTTGTTCACGATATAGTCTTGATTACGACGATATTATGCGGCCTGTCATGCGTGCCTTCCGGGCGTATCAACTTGGGGCAATCCCAGTGCTATACCGATCTGGCAAAATCTTTGGCTGTGAGAGCGTGAACCGGCCAGTAATGTGCCGGGAGTCTATTGACGGAATTATCCCGATCGGCGCGGATTTTTGTAATCATGCAAGACCGAATTGGCCTGAGAAGACATTCGTCTCCTCAAGGCCTTGCGCAGGTGGGTTCTATTGGGATCGATGCAGGGCTGCCGGTACGGCGGCGTTCCCGCGGAGCCTGGTTTCCAGGCAGAAATGAGAACCGCTCTCGGGGAACGGCTCTCGATTCAGGTGATCGGGTTATGCCCGGCGGATGCCACTACGAAGCGCTCGAACGGAGCAGCTTCAGGCGTTGCGCGGCGTTCCGCAGGGCGCGGTCATGGCGTTCGGCATCGGCACCGGCGCGTCGGCCGGCCAGAATAGCCAGTCTCGCCGTTCGATCCGAGTATTCAATCTCCCGCAGGCTGACGTAGACTGCATCCTCGAACGACATATCATTGATTCTTTCTTTTATCTTCTCGATCACCCAGAGTTCTTTTCGAGGCGTCAGTCGCAAAAAAGTCAACACTCCTGCCAGAAGTTCTCTGCTATTTCTTGATTCCGGATACTTTCGGATTCGGACCCCGGCAAGGGGGTATGCGGCGCAACTCATTTCTCCTTCCCTCGCATCGTGATCGTGACGCCGGCATCGCTCCTCGAAGCTGCGCTGGCGGCCGCGAGAGATCTCCCGACGTGTGCCAGAAGTGATCGACACAACATTTGGTTGCAGGTGTCCGCAAATTGTAAGGAATGTCGGTGTCGGACCGATTCTGAACAGAACCGAATGCGGGCTGCACAGACCACGGATAGGCGGAACTCCCCACGTAGCCGCAAGGGAAACCGAGATCCTGTCTGCAGGATTGTTTGCTTCCGGCGGCAAAACGGAGGGTTCGGGACCCGGGTCGAGGCTGAACCTGTCGACGTTGTTGTCGAATTGATCTTGTTGGCGTCCTTCGATGCGGCGGCGTTTCAAGGCACGTTGGCGGTTTTAAGGAACTCGTCAGACGGTCAATACTTTCTCACTCCTGAGTTTTCTTGCGCTCCCGCCACCGCGATCGCGGCCGGCCCTTCCCGCTCTTCCGGTGCGCCGGTCAGGGAATAGCCTGCCGCCGTCCTGCCGCAGCCGGCGCGCATCCCGCTATTGGGAATCCGTCGATCCGAAGGACGAAGACGCAAACGCCATCGCCGTAAGCGGCGGGGAGGCCAGCGCCACAAGCCGTTGTCGCAGCCGGCCACGTCATGACCGCGCGTCGCTTCCCGCCGCCTTGGCCGTGCGTGACACCCCGGTTGGGCGGAGCGGGATGACCCTTCCTGGTGAGCCGTCTGACCGCGCGCGAGTGGGCCGCCCGCTCGAGGCCGGCGACGCGGGGCGACGCGGCTCCGACGCCATCAGCGCCGCCAGGGTCGCGACGCCGGTCGAGTGCACGCGCAGCATCGGCCCGCCTCCTCAGTGCAGCACGGGCGGCGGCGCGTCCGGATGCGAGCTGCCACCCGGCGGCTCGTCCGGCGGCAGATACCGCCCGAACACCAGGCCGGCGGCCGCGAAGATATCCGCCACGCCCTGCAGCGGCCCGAGGGCGAATTCAGCCCCCGGTGCCGTCAGCATCGCGGCACGCAGGACGCGCTCGGCGAGCGCCCCCATGCCCACCTGGGCCAGGCTGGCAGCCTGCAGCAGGCGCTGCTCGTCGGCCGAGAGGTGCGGGCAGCGCGGGCAGCGGATCTCGACGATGTGCCGAGCCGTGCGCGCGAGGATCGCCATCAGCGCATGCACCGGTCCCGCAGCGCCCGCGACGCCGGCGGCGGCGAAGCCCGCCCGGAGCGGCGGCAGCGGGTCCTCGGCGCGGCGGAACGCGGCGACCCAGGCACGCAGGCCGGCGAGCAGCGTGCGCTCGGCGACATCGAGCGCGGCGACGAGCCCGGCGCCTGCCGGCCGCTCGAGGGGAAAGGGGATGATCAGACCCATGGCGCGACTCCCTGCTCGCCGCCATGCTGGCCGAATTGCAAATGCGTCGCAATAGCGTCGGTTGACGCTCCCGTCGGGCTTGCCGCGGGCCCCCGGTGACGCCGTACAATCGCGGCCGCCGAGACCAGGATCGCCGTCGGCGGACTGTCCGCAGGCGTGCGGCATGGCCTGCAAACAAATCGCTGGAGCCGGATCGCGCTGCACGGCCACAGTGATCCGGCTCCGGCCAACGGGGAGGAGTGCGGCATGACCGTGCGCGTGGGCGTCATCGGGACCGGGATGATCGGGCGCGACCATATCCGCCGCCTGACGGAGGTCCTGCCCGGCAACGCCGTCGCGGCGGTGGCCGATATCGATCCGGCGCGGGCGCGGGAAGTGGCGGGCGAGGTTCCGGGCGCGCGGGCGATGCCGGACGGCGCGACACTGATCCGCGACCCGTCGGTCGACGCGGTGCTCGTCGCCTCGTGGGGCCCGAGCCACGAGGAGTACGTGCTCGCCGCGATCGCGGCCGGCAAACCGGTGTTCTGCGAGAAGCCGCTGGCGCCGACCGCGGATGCCTGCCACCGCATCATGCAGGCGGAGATGGCAACCGGCGGGCGGCTGGTGCAGGTCGGCTTCATGCGCCGCTTCGATCCGGCGTATCGCGCGCTGCACGCCGCGGTGACGGAGGGGGCGCTCGGCACGCCGCTGATGTTCCACTCCGTGCACCGCAATGCCGCGGCGCCGGCGCACTTCACCAGCGACAACCTGATCAACGACACGTCGGTGCACGACATCGACATCGCGCGCTGGCTGCTCGCCGACGAGGTCGCCGCGGTGCGCGTGCTGGCGCCGCGCCGCAACAGCCGCGCCGGCGCGATGCGCGACCCGCTGCTGATGCTGCTGGAGATGGCGGGCGGCGCCGTCGTCGACGTCGAGATCTCGGTCAATATCGCCTACGGCTACGACATCCGCGGCGAGGTGGTGGGCGAGAGCGGCACGGCGAGCCTGGCCGAGGGCAGCCCGGTGACGCTGCGGCGCGACGGGCATGTGGCCGGCCCGGTGCCGGCCGATTGGCGCGAGCGCTTCACGCGTGCCTACGACATCGAGCTCGCGGCCTGGATCGAGGCAGCGGCGCGCGGCACCGCGACGGGACCGAATGCCTGGGACGGCACCGCCGCAGCCGCGGTCTGCGATGCGGCGCTGGCGGTTCTGCGTAGCGGTGAGCGCGCTGAGGTCGCGTTGGGGGAGAGGCCGGGGTTCTATAAGTAAGAAAGGAAAGGAAGCGCTTCTTTTTCTGTAGAAAAAGAAGCAAAAAGACTTTTATTCGTTTTTGGTGCGTGGGAGTGGCACCGCCGAAGACTGAAGTGACAAAAGTTTTTTGGTTCTTTTTTACAAAAAAGAACCGCTTCCTTCCTTCAATGCCCCCGCAGGATCTGGCTGAGGAACAGTTTCAGCCGGTCGGTCTGCGGGCTCTCGAACATGCGCGTGGGCGGCCCGCTCTCGACGATCTCGCCGCGATCCATGAACACCACCCGGTCGGCGACCTTGCGCGCAAAGCCCATCTCGTGCGTGACGCAGACCATGGTCATGCCGGACTCGGCGAGCTCGATCATCGTGTCCAGCACTTCCTTGATCATCTCGGGATCGAGCGCCGAGGTCGGCTCGTCGAACAGCATGATCTTCGGCTTCATGCAGAGCGCCCGCGCGATCGCCACGCGCTGCTGCTGCCCGCCGGAGAGCTGGCCGGGGAATTTGTTGGCCTGCTCCGGGATCTTCACCCGACGCAGGTAGCTCATCGCCAGCTCCTCGGCTTCCGCCCGCGGCATCTTGCGCACCCAGATCGGCGCCAGCGTGCAGTTCTGCAGGATCGTCAGGTGCGGAAACAGGTTGAAGGACTGGAACACCATGCCGACCTCGCGGCGGATGGTATCGAGCGCGCGCGTGTCGTCGGTGAGCTCGGTGCCGTCGACGATGATGCGCCCTTCCTGGTGCGTCTCGAGCCGGTTGATGCAGCGAATCATCGTGGACTTGCCGGAACCGGATGGGCCGCAGACCACGACACGCTCCTTCTGTGCCACGGTCAGCGACACGTCGCGCAGCACATGCATGCTGCCGTACCATTTGTTGACGTGGTCGAGGGTGATCGCCGCCTCGGTCTCGACCGCCTGGGCGGTCCGGTCGGCGAGCATGGTCTGGCTCATGCGATCACTCTCCCTGTCTCAGCGGCGCGCGGAGCGGCTGAACTGGCGCTCCAGCCCGCGGCTGTAGCTTGCCATGGCGTAGCAGAAGGTGAAGTAGATGGCGGCGGCGACCAGGAACACCTCGTTCTGGAAGCCCTGCCAGGCCGGCTCCGCGACCGCGACCTTCGCCGCGTTCAAGAGGTCGAAAATGCCGATGATCAAAACCAGCGACGTATCCTTGAAGAAGCCGATGAAGGTGTTGACCAGCGGCGGGATCACCAGGCGCAGCGCCTGCGGCAGGATGATCAGCCCGGTTTTCTGCCAGTAGGAGAGGCCGAGCGCATCCGCCGCCTCGTACTGGCCTTTCGGCAGCGCCTGCAGCCCGCCGCGGATCACCTCGGCCAAGTAGGCGCCGGCGAAGAGGATGATCGCCACCTGAGCCCGCAGCAGCTTGTCCGGGTTGAGCCCTTCCGGCATGAACAGCGGGAACATCACGCTCGCCATGAACAGCAGGCTGATCAGCGGCACGCCGCGGATCAGCTCGATATAGACGACGCAGAGCAGCCGGATCGCCGGCAGGCTGCGCGCCCGGCGCCCCAGCGCCACCAGCACCGCGAGCGGAAACGCCAGCGCCAGGCCGAAGGTCGAGAGGATCAGCGTGATCGGCAGGCCGCCCCATTCGTCGGTCGGCACGTAGGTCATGCCGAACACGCCGCCGAACATCAGGAGGCCGATCACCGCGAGCGCCAAGATCCAGATCAGGATCAACTCGCGCCGCCAGAACCGCCGCATCGCCGAGACGACATAGAGGCCGACGAAGAGCAGGATCGAGATCGCCGGGCGCCACTGCTCCTCGTACGGGAAGCGGCCGAACAGGATGAAGCGGTATTTTTCGCCGATCACCGCCCAGCAGGCGCCGACTCCCATGAGGTCGCGGCAGCGGGCGGTGTTCGGGCCGGTCGCGGTCTGCGGCACGGTCCAGACCGCGTTCACCAGCGCCCAGTCGATGAAGGCGATCGCGATGCGGGCGATGGCATAGACCAGCACCAGCGTGACCGCGGTGCTGACCCAGGAATTGAACAGGTTGGCGCGCGCCCAGCCGAGCGGCCCCAGGCCGCCGACGCGCGGCTGCGCGCGGTGATAGACCGGCGTCGCGACTTCGCCGGCGATCGCCGGCACCGGCTCGACATCGGCGATGCGCCGCGGATCGATGCTGCCCTGGCTTTGACTCTGGCTCATCTCAACGCTCCACCAGCGCGATGCGGGCGTTGTACCAGTTCATGAACAGGCTGATGGACAGGCTGATGGTCAGATAGACCGCCATGATGATGGCGATGCCCTCGATCGCCTGGCCGGTCTGGTTGATTTCGGTGCCGGCGATGGAGACGATGTCCTGGTAGCCGATCGCGACCGCGAGCGAGCTGTTCTTGGTCAGGTTCAGATACTCGCTGGTCATCGGCGGGATGATCACGCGCATCGCCTGCGGCAAGACGATCAGGCGCAGCAACTGCCCGCGATGCAGGCCGAGCGCGCCCGCCGCCTCCCACTGCCCGTGCGGCACGGCGAGGATGCCGGAGCGCACGATCTCGGCGATATAGGCCGCTGTGTAGATCACCAGACCGAAGGTGAGCGCGCCGTATTCCGGCGTCATGCTGCCGCCGCCGTGGAAGTTGAAGCCGCGCAACACCGGCAGGTCGAGATGGAACGGCGCGCCGAGTGCGGCCCAGACCACCACCGGCAGGCCGACCAGCAGCGCCAGTGCCACCGGCCAGACCGGCGGACGCTGCCCGGTCGCCTCCTGCCGCCGGCGGGCGTGGCGCGACCACAGCGTGGTCAGGACGAGCCCGATCGCGAAGGCAAGCAATGCCCAGGAATGCGCCGACTTCCAGTCGAGCAGCGGGAAGAGGATGCCGCGATTGGACAGGAACACGCCCGGCACCGGGTGGAAGGCGCGGCGCGGCACCGGCAGCACCTGCAGCAAGCCGTACCAGAACAGCAATTGCAGCAGCAGCGGGATGTCGCGCATCACCTCGATGTAGACGGCGCAGATCCGCGACAGCAGCCAGTTCTGCGACAGCCGGGCGACGCCAATCAGCGTACCGAGGATGGTGGCGAGCACGACGCCGACCACCGCGACCTTCAGCGTGTTCAGGATGCCGACGACCAGCGCCCAGCCGTAGGTGCTGGCACCGGGCGTGTAGGTGACGAGCGATTCGCCGATCGGCACGCCGGAGGTGTTCTGCAGGAAGCCGAAGCCGGTCGCGATGTGCCGCGCCGCCAGGTTGCGGTTGGCGTTGGAGATCAGGTACCAGGCGACCGCCACCACGATCCCGATGATCACGACCTGCCAGACCAGGCTGCGCAGGACCGGATCGCTCCAGCTCAGGCTGATCCGGCGCCGCGGCGGGCGGCGCGCGGCGAACAGGCGGGGATCGGCGGTTCCGGACATGCCCTGGCTCTACCCTCCTCGCGCGACCCGCGTTGGCGCCGCCCGACCGTGGCGGCCGCGGATCGGATCGCGGCCGGCGGCGCCCGGGCCCGTGAGGGGTCAGTCTGCGGCCAGTCTTGCCGAAGAATCAATCATCTCCGGCAGGGGCTGTCACGAAAGCGGGGGCTGACACGAAAAAGGCCGCCCCGCGGTGGCGGGGCGGCCTCTCCGGCAGGCATATGCCCGCACCGATGCTCAGAGCATGGGCGGCGCGTATTGCAGCCCGCCCTTGGTCCACAGGTTGTTGATGCCCCGCGGCACGCCGAGCGGAGTGATGTCGTTGTCCCAGACCTCGCCGAAATTGCCGACCTGCTTGATGACGTTATACGCCCACTTGTTGTCCACCCCGAGCGCCTTGCCGAGATTGCCCTCCTGCCCGAGCAGCCGGCGGATGTCTGGGTTGGTGGTATTGGCGAAGCTGTCGATGTTCTTGCTGGTGACGCCGTTCTCCTCGGCGGTCAGCATCGCGAACAGGGTCCAGCGTACCAGGTCGAACCATTTGTCATCGCCCTTGCGCACCGCCGGACCGAGCGGCTCCTTGCTGATCAGGTTGGGCAGCAGCACGAGTTCCTTGGCGTGCGCCCCCTGCTCGTAGCGGAAGGCGGCGAGCGCCGAGCTGTCGTTGGAGAACGCGTCGCAGCGGCCGGACATGAAGGCGTGCTGGATCTCGTCGAGGTTTTCGATCTCGACCGGCGTGAACTTCATGTGGTTGGCGCGGAAGAAATCGGCGTCGGCGAGCTCGGTGCTGGTGCCGGGCTGCACGCAGACCGTCGCCCCGTCGAGCTGCTTCGCATCGGTGACGCCGGCGGATTTCTTCACCAGGAAGCCGGTGCCGTCATAGTAGGTGATGCCGGTGAACTCGAGCCCGAGATCGGCCTCGCGCTTCAGCGTCCAGGTGGTCTCGCGCGCCAGCATGTCCACCTCGCCGGATTGCAGCGCGGTGAAGCGGTTTTCCGTCGTCAGCGGCACGAACTGCACCTTGTTCGCGTCGCCGAGCAGCGCTGCCGCGACGGCGCGGCAGGTATCGGCATCGAGCCCGCGATAGACGCCCTTGCTGTCCGGCGCGCCGAACCCGGCCTGGTCCACGTCGGTGCCGCATTTCAGCGTGCCGCGGTGCCGGATCGCGTCCATGGTCGGCGAGCCGCTGCTGCCTTGCGCATACGCTGAGGTGCAGAGCCCTGCCCCCAGCACGGCCGCCAGCACGGCGCCGGCGGACATCTTCAATCCCAACATGCGGTTCCCCTCTCCCCGATTTGCTGCCGGAACGGCAGACAGTGGTCACGATGGCGCGACCGAGCTTACGCCCTGATAAAAGCGGATGGAATGCAAGCCTTCTGCCAGGGGCGGTCCTGCCAGAGTCGGTCCTGCCAGAGTCGGTCCTGCCAGAGTCGGTCTTGCCAGAGTCGGTCTTGCCAGGGTCGGTCGTGCCAGGGCCGGTCGTGCCAGGGCCGGCCGCCTCACAGCATCGGCGGCGGGTAGTGCAGCCCGCCCTTGCTCCAGAGATTGTTGATGCCGCGCGGCACGCCGAGCGGGGCGATGTCGCGGTCCCAGACTTCCTGGAAATTGCCGACCTGCTTGATGATGTCGTAGGCCCATTTGTTGTCGACGCCGAGCGCTTTGCCGAGGTCGCCCTCCATCCCCAGCAGCCGGCGGATCTCGGGGTTGGTCGTGTTGGCGAAGCTGTCGACGTTCTGGCTGGTGACGCCGTCCTCCTCGGCGGTCAGCATGGCGAACAGCGACCAGCGCACCAGGTCGAACCACCGGTCGTCGCCCTTGCGCACCACCGGGCCGAGCGGCTCGCGGCTGATCAGCTCGGGCAGCAGCACGAAGTCGGATGCCTTCGCGCCCTGGCGATAGCGGAAGCTGGCGAGGCCGGAACTGTCGGTCGAGTAGGCGTCGCAACGACCGGCCAGGAAGGCCTGCTGAATGGTGCCGTAATCGGCGATCTCGACCGGCTTGAACCGCATGTGATTGCGGCGGAAATAGTCGGCCAGCGCCAGCTCCGTGCTGGTGCCCGGCTCGACGCAGACGGTGGCCCCGTCGAGCTGCTTCGCCGAGGTGACGCCGAGCGATTTCTTCACCAGGAAGCCGGTGCCGTCATAGTAGTTGATGCCGGCGAACTCGAGCCCTTCGGCTGCCTCGCGCTTCAGCGTCCAGGTCGTGTCGCGGGCGAGCATGTCGACCTCGCCCGATTGCAGCGCGGTGAAACGGTTCTCGGTCGTGGTCGCGACGTAGCGCACCTTGTCGGCATCGCCGAGCGCGGCGGCCGCCACCGCGCGGCAGGTATCGACGTCGAGCCCGCGCCAGACGCCCTTGCTGTCGGGCAGGGAGAAGCCGGCGACGCCGGTGGTGACGCCACAGACCAGCACGCCGCGGTGGCGCACCGCATCCAGCGTCGGCGATCCACCGGCCGGTGCCGCCGCGTCGCCGCGACGGGCGAGGCCTGCCGCGAGCGCGAGGCCCGGCAGCAGCAGCAGCGGCAGCAGACGGCGGAGCCGCCGGAGGGTCGGTCGCGTCATACGCCAGGTCTCCGTCACGTGTCGCACCGACTGTGAGACGGGAGTCCACCCCAGAGCAAGCTGAGCGGGGCAAGCTGACTGGGGCAAGCTGACTGGGGCAAGCTGAGCGGGGCAACCTGAGCGGGGCAAGCTGACGGGGGCAAGCGGAGCAGGCCAAGCCGAGAGGAGGTTAGCTGCCCAGCCGGTAGGTGCGGATGGCGTTGTCGCGATAGAGCTTGCGCCGCTCGGCCTCGCTGCTGCCGGCCACGACCTCGTCGATGATCTCGACCCAGGTCGGATAGGCATGCGTCAGCTCGGCCACCGTCCAGTCGCTGCCATACAGCACGCGGTCGAAGCCGAAGCACTCGATCGCATGGGCGACGTACGGCTTCACCTGCTCGCGCGTCCAATGCGCGTGATCCGCCTCGGTGATCACGCCGGAGATCTTGCAGACCACGTTCGGCATCGCGGCGAGTGCGCGCATCTGGCTCCGCCACGGCTCGCGCAGCCCGTATTTGATGCCCGGCTTGCCGATGTGGTCGAGCACGAAGGACACGTCCGGGCAGCGCCGCACCAGCTCCAGCGCCACCACCATGCCCCAGTGCTTGACGCAGACATCGAAAGGAAGCCCGCGCTTGCCGACGCGATGGACGCCCTCGAGGAAGCCGGGCTCCAGCGCGAAGGTCGGATCATGCTCGATCTCGATCAGCCGGCGGATGCCGCGCAGCGTGGAAAACCGGGCAAGCGCGTCCAGATCCTCCTCCACCGCCGCGCCCTTCTCCACCGGCGCATGCGCCACCATGCCGGCGAGGCGCGCATCGCGATCCGCCAGTTCCTGGACGAATGCCGCCTCCTGCAGGTGCAGCCCGACATCGACCCAGACCTCGGCGAAAACGATGCGATCGACCTGCACCGGCCCGCGCGCGGCATCGAAATCCGGCAGCAGATAGGTGCGGTTGATCTTTGGCACGCGCTGCAGCCAGGGGTACCGCAGCCGGTCGACGTCGTAGAGATGGACGTGGCTGTCGACGATCGGAAATTCCGGCATCTCACCCCCCGCTGCGGGCGCGGATCGGTGCCGTGCCCAATGGTTCAATCGCCTCTCTGGCGCCGCCACGCCACCGGCCGGCCGCCGCCGGGCGGCGCAGCAGATCCGCGCCAATTCCGTCGACCGAGACGACGCCGCACAGCCCCATCGTGCGGTCGATCTCGCGGCGATAGATGTCGAGCACGTGCGCGACGCCCGCCTCGCCGGCAACCGCCAGCCCCCAGAGCACCGGGCGCCCGATCAGGCACGCGCGCGCGCCCAGTGCCAGGGCCCGCACGACATCGACACCGCGCCGCACGCCGCCGTCGAGCAGCACCGGGATGCGCCCGGCCACCGCCTCCGCCACCGCGGGCAGCGCATCGATCGAGGCCGCGGCACCATCGAGCTGCCGCCCGCCATGGTTGGATACGATGACGGCATCGACGCCCTGCGCGATCGCCTCGGTCGCATCGTCGGGATGCAGCACGCCCTTCAGCAGCAGCGGTCCGCGCCACTGCCGGCGCAACACGGCGACGTCGTCCCAGGACATCGCCGGGTCGAGCAGTTCGGCCATCCGGCCGGCCAGCGTGCGCAGATCGGCCGTCTCGCCCGGGCGGACGTAGTTGCCGAAGGTGATGCGCGGCAGCGCCTGGCGCATGCGCAGCAGCCACGGCAGTTTGGTGCTCATGCCGGCGAGGTCGCGGGCGGCGAAGCGCGGCGGGATGGCGAAGCCGTTGCGCAGGTCGCGCTCGCGATTGCCGAGCAGCTGGTTGTCGATCGTCAGAACGAGGGCGTCATAGCCGGCGGCAGCGGCCCGATCGGCCAGCGCCCGGGTGAAACCGCGGTCGCGGTAGATGAACACCTGCATGAAGCGCGGCGCGGCGCCGGTCGCCGCCAGCGCCTCGATGGTGCAGACCGAGCCGTGGCTGAGGCAGAAGGCGGCGCCGGCGGCGGACGCGGCCCGCGCCGCCGCGCATTCCCCATCCGGCCAGAACAGCCCGGCGAGGCCGGTCGGCCCGATCAGCACCGGCAGGCGCAGCCGCAGCCCGAACAGCTCCGTCGAGAGGTCACGCCTGGCGGCGCCGCGCAGCGGCCGCGGCAGCAGCTCGATCTTGTCGAAGCCGCCCTCGTTGCGGCGCAGCGTGACCTCGTCCTCGGCGCCGCCGTCGGCGAAGTCGAAGATCGGGCGCGGCAGCACCGCGCGGGCCAGGTCCCGCATCGACGCGATGCTGTAGCCGCGCCGGCGCCAGCCCCGCGCCGGGGCGGCCGGACCCCCCGCTTGCTGCGGGTCTGACTGCTCGGGACGCGCCTCCACGTGCGGCAGCATGGCACCCCCGGGCTGGTCGGTCCAGCGCGGCTCGGCTCAGGCCGGCGTCGCGGCGTCCAGCGCGGCGCAGAAGCGGGCGAATTCCGCCGCGGTCGCGAAGGAGGATTGCGTGCCGGAGCGGGTGATGGAATCCGCCGCGTAGCGCGCCGCCTGGCGCATCGCCGCCACCGTGTCCCGGCCGCGCACGTAGTGATGCGCGAAGCTGCCGATGAAGGCGTCACCGGCGCCGGTCGTGTCCTTCGGCGTCACCGCGATCACCGGGACGTGCGCGCGCTCCTCCGGCCCGACCAGCAGCGCGCCCTCGCCGCCGAGCGTCACGATCACCCGGCCGATCCCCGCCGCCAGCAGTTGCCGCGCGGCCGCTTCCGCCTCCGCCACCGTCGCGGTCGGCATCCCGGTCAGCAGCTCGAGTTCGGTCTGGTTCGGCACCAGGAAAGCGAGATCGGCGAGGCGTGCCAGCTCGAGCGCGCGCGTCGCCGGCGCCGGGTTCAGCAGCACCTCCTTGCCCAGCGCCGCGCCGAGCTCGACCGCGCGATAGACGGTGGGCAGCGGCACTTCGAGCTGCAGCAGGATCAGGTCGCATTCCGCCAGATCCTCGCCGGCGCGGTCGACGTCCTCCGGCATCAGCCGGTCGTTGGCGCCCTTGATGATCAGGATGCTGTTTTCGCCGGAGGGATCGACGAAGATCGGCGCCACGCCGCTGGAGACGCCGTCGATCACGCCGACATGGCGCGCATCGACGCCGTTGGCGGTGAAGTTGCGCAACTGGTCCTGGCCGAACAGGTCGCTGCCGACCTTGCCCACGAACATCACCTCGCTGCCCAGCCGGGCGCAGGCGACCGCCTGGTTCGCGCCCTTGCCGCCGAAGCCGATGACGAAGCGGGGTGCTTCCAGGGTCTCGCCCGGACGGGGCATGCGGTTGATGTAGGTCACCAGGTCCATCATGTTGCTGCCGATGACGGCGATGCGTCCGCCCATGACCCGATCCCCCGTGCTCAGAGCGATGCGATGCGCGTTTCCATGCGATCCGCCGTGGCGGCGTCGAGATAGCCGCAGGTGACGCGAAAATCGGCGGTTTGCTGCGGCGCCAGGCTACGGACGTTGCCCTTGCGCTTCTCCGCCGCGTAGCCTTCCGGCTCGCAGGTCGAGGGCAGGGCAAAGGCGGCAACCTTTTCGTCCGGCCCGCACAGCACCCATCGCACGGTGTGCGGGAATGCCGCCGGCGCATAGGACATGGCGAAGCCGTCGCCTTCCGGCCGGCGCAGCATCAGATGCGTGCATCCGTCCGCATCGCTGCGCAATCCGTGCAGGTAGAAGACCTGTTCCGGGTCGTAGCGCTCGGGCTCGTCGAGCGTGTGCATGCGGCCGGGGTCCTCGGCCAGTGTGCGGAGGAACGCCCGATACGGTTCGGTCGCCGGCACGTGCGCCGGGATCGCGGTGCGCACCACGGTCGCCTCCGGCGTGAACGGCGCCGGCTGGACGAAGCGGCCGCCGGGCACGAAGGCGAAGTTCACGTGGCACATGTACATCAGTTCCATCGGCCGGCCCGCCAGGTTGCGGGCCGTGAGACCGATGTCGAACAGCGTGCTGTCGGCGCGGATCTCCACGCTCGGAGAGGCGAGGTAGCGACTGCCGAAGCCCACCGCATGCTCGCGCTCACCCGCGAGGCGCAGGAACGCACCCCGCGCATCCTCGCCGGCCTCCAGCCAGGCGCGATCCATCGCGGCACAGGGGAACTCCCCGTGCAGCGGATGATCGTCCTCCGGCCCAGGGCAGCCGTTGCGCAGCAATCCGCTGTGGAAGGCGAAGCAGCCGTAGGTGTCGATGATGCCCTGCGCCGGGCGCGGCGCCGGGAACAGGCTGTCCATCGCGAGCGGCACGCCGTCGAACACCGCGTCCCAGACCATCTGTCCCATCCAGGGCAGGATCAGCACGTGTCCGCGTGCGTTGGCGAGGCGCAGCGCCTCGACGCCGGTCGGGAAGCGGAACAGGCTGGCACGCAGCCCGTCCAGCGTGACGATCTCGCGCGCTTGCTCCCGGCATTGCTCGCGCGACAGTTCGACCCGGATCATCGCCATCTCCGTCTCCGCGCCAGTTCGGGCGTGCGGTGCAGGTTGACGTGCGCTCGACACCGTCGCGCCAATGGCGCGCCAAGCAAGCCCGCGCAC
>DATJSJ010000066.1:0-12457 GCA_035504175.1 Acetobacteraceae bacterium | reverse complement strand
GGACACGATCGGCGCCCCGGAACTCACCGGGCCGCTGCCTGCCATCCCCATGGACCCGCCGACGCTCGCCATGACGTTCCGCATCAACGACGGGCCGCTGGCGGGGCGCGAGGGCAAGAAGGTCACCTCACGGCAGATCCGCGACCGGCTCTACCGGGAGGCCGAGGGCAACGTTGCGATCAAGGTCTCCGACAGCAACGAGTTCGAGGCGTTCGAGGTCGCCGGCCGCGGCGAGCTGCAGCTTGGCGTGCTGATCGAGCAGATGCGCCGCGAGGGGTTCGAGCTGACCATCGGCCGACCGCGCGTGCTGACCCGCGAGAACCCGGAAACGGGCGCCCGCGAGGAGCCGATGGAAGAAGTCCTGATCGACGTCGACGAGCCGTACGCCGGCGTGGTCGTCGACAAGATGGCGCGCCGCAAGGGCGAGATGACCGACCTGCGCCCGTCCGGCGCCGGCAAGCAGCGCATCACCTTCCTGATCCCCAGCCGCGGCCTGATCGGCTACCACGGGGAGTTCCTGACCGACACCCGCGGCACCGGCATCATGAACCGGCTGTTCGCCGGCTATGCGCCATGGAAGGGGACGGTCGAGGGCCGGCGCAACGGCACGCTGATCTCCACCGAGGGCGGCGAGGCGGTGCACTACGCGCTGTTCTACATCCAGGAGCGCGGCACGCTGTTCGTCAGCCCGGGCGAGAAAGTCTACGAGGGCATGATCCTGGGCGAGAACAGCCGCGGCAGCGACCTTGAGGTCAATCCGATCAAGGAGAAGAAGCTGACCAACATCCGCGCCGCCGGCAAGGATGACGCGATGCTGCTGACCCCGCCGCGGCGGATGAGCCTGGAGCAGGCGATCGCCTATGTCGAGGATGACGAGCTGGTCGAAGTCACCCCGTCGGCGGTGCGGCTGCGCAAGCGGCACCTCGATCCGCATGCCCGCAAGCGGGCCGAGCGGCGGGACACTGAGGCGGCCTGATCTGGCATCCCCGCCGGACGCCCGAGGTCGGACGCGGGGCCACGCGGGCCGGCGACGCGATGCGTTGCCGATGTACCAACCGCCAGCGATTCTCGCGGCTTAGAGCCGGTTCCTGCGATCCGATCGTGACCTGGGCGCAACCCGGCCCTATGCTGCATAGGCTCAGGAGTCGCGGCCAGCCGTCAGCGCGTCGGCGATTGCGTGCGTGCCGCTTCGTCCTGTCCGCTTCCCTGCACCCAGGAGACCATCGATGGCCACCACACGCATCCTTCGGCACGCGCTGATCGGCGCGACGCTGCTGGTGCCGTTCGCCGCCCTGCCGGCTTTCGCCCAGACCGACCAGACCGGCGGCGCCACCAGCACCGAGACGACACCGGCGCCGGCGCCGAAGCAGCCGACGTCGACGCACAAGACCACGTCGCACCACCATCCGACGAGCCATCACACGACGCACCATCACACCGCGTCGACGAAGCACCACACCCAGCACCACAAGACCGCCAGCACGTCCCACCACACCGGCAACACCGAGCGTCCCACGGGAACGACGGCGCCCTCCGGCGGCACAGGCGGCAATACCAGCAATGGCGGGACCGGCGGCGCTGCCACCGGCGCCGGCGGCTCGCAGAAGTGAGAGCTGCGCCCGGTCCCGCGACGCTCGCAGGACCGGGCGCGCCTGCCGCGATCCTGCTTCGCTCATCGCGACACCGGCGCCGTGATGCCCGATTCCGGCGAGACCGGTCGGGCTGACCCGCTGGACCGCGCGCCGCCGCGCCCGCGGCGCTGGCGGCGCCCGGATCGCGCGCTGCTGCTGATGGCCGCGTACGGTTTCGTCTCCGGCCTGCCGCTGCCGCTCTCCGGCTTCACCCTGCGGCAATGGCTGAGCGAGGGCGGGGTGTCGCTCGCCGCGATCGGGCTCACCGCCAATATCGGCCTGTCCTACTCGCTGAAATTCCTCTGGGCGCCGCTGCTCGACCAGGTGCGGCCGCCGCTGTTCCTCGCCCGGTTCGGGCGGCGGCGCGGCTGGCTGCTGGCGGTGCAGCCGGCGCTCGCCGCCGCCTGCGCGCTGCTGGCGCTGTCCGATCCGGCACGCGCACCGATCCCCTGCATCGCCGCCGCGGCGCTGGTCGCCTTCCTCTCCGCGACCCAGGACATCGGCATCGATGCCTGGCGCATCGAGACCTTTCCCCAGCGCCTGCAGGGTGCCGCAATGGCCGCCTATGTCTGGGGCTACCGCATCGCGCTGCTGGTCTCGGTGGGCGGCGCGATCGCGCTGGCGACGCCGCTCGGCTGGCACGGTTCGCTGCTGCTGATGGCAGCACTCGTCGCCCTCGGCGTGCCGGTGACCTTGCTGGCGCGCGAGCCGGCGGGACGGCCGCCGGCGCGGGTCGGCGCCGGATTTCTCGCGCGCATGCGCGGCGCGGTGGTCGCACCGCTGCGCGATTTCGCCACCCGGCCGCGCGCCGGCGAAACGCTCGCCTTCGTCATGCTGTTCAAGCTCGGCGAGGCGATGGCCGGCACCATGGCGGCGCCCTTCTATCGCGCGATGGGCTTCAACCGGGCGCAGGTGGCGCTCGCGACCAGCGTGCCGAATCTCGCGGCGAGCCTCGCCGGCGCCGCGTTCGGCGGCTGGCTGGTGATCCGGCTCGGCGCCGGACGCGCGCTGGTGTTGACCGGCTTCGTGCAGATGGCGTCGATGGGAATGTATTTCGCGCTCGCCGTGTCGCACGGCGATCCGCACATCCTGTACGCCAAGGTGGTGGTCGAGGCCTTCGCCGAAGCAATGGCCGATGCCGCCTTCATCACCTTTCTCTCCGGCCTGTGCTCGCCGGAGTTCACCGCGACGCAATACGCGCTGCTCTCGTCGCTGGCGGCGCTGGCGTTGCGCACGATCGGCGGCCTGTCCGGGTTCCTCGCCGAGGCACTGGGTTGGGTGCCGTTCTACGGCCTGACCATTTTCACCGCGCTGCCGGCGATGCTGATCATGCTGGACCTGCTCCGGCGGGAGCGGCTGGCGCGGGCGTAGCCATGCCGTCGGCCTGGTTCCGATGCCGCGCAGGCCAGGCGGCGAGCGGGGAAACGGCGCCTGTCAGCGCCTGCCGCGGCCGCCGCTGGGTGCGGCCGTGCGAAGCGGCCGGCGGATTACGCGCAGTTTCCCGCTATCGCCGCCGCCGCAGAAGAACGCGCCGGCACCATCGGATTCGAGCCCTGACACGCCCACGCCTTCCGGCATGTCGATCCTTTCCAGCACCTCCCCCGTTTCCGGATCGATGCGCCGCAAATCGCTTCTGTCGCCCTCCCAGGTGCCGTGCCAGAGCTCGCCCTCGACCCAGGTCACGCCGGTGACGAAGCGGTTGGACTGGATGGTGCGAAGGATCGCCCCGGTCTCGGGGTCGATCTGATGGATCTTCCGCTCGCGATACTGGCCCACCCAGAGCGTTCCCTCTGCCCAGGCCAGTCCCGAATCACCGCCGCCGCCGGGGGCCGGAATGGTGGCGAGCACGCGGCCGGATGCCGGGTCGATCCGCTGGATGCGATCCTCGGCGAGCTGGAACAGATGCCGCCCGTCGAAGGCGGTTCCGGCATGCCCGGCGACATCGAGCGTCTTTGCCGTCGCCCCGGTCGCAGGGTCGATGGCGTTGAGCCGGTCACCGGACGCGAACCAGACGTGCCGGCCGTCGAACGTCACCCCGTCCACATGGTCGACACCGGGAAACGGTCCGTATTCGCGCAGGATCTCGGCCTTGGAGCTTGTCATGCCGGGAGCCTAGTCGCCCGGGAGCGGTGGCGGGAGTAACAACGGTGTCGTGAAGCCGGGCATCGGCGGCGTCATCCAGCGGCGTGCTCGGCCGCGACCGACCGGTTGCACCTTGCCGCGATCGGCGAGCCGGTCGAGAGCCCGCTGCGCGCTGCGCTGGCTGGCGCCGAGTGCCAGTGCCAGGGCCGAGCTCGACCAGGCCTCGCCATCGGCGAGAAGGGCGAGCACCACCGAGTCCTGGTCTTCGACGGTCGGTGCCAGAATCACCACTGATCGTGACCGGCGCGGCGCGAGCGCGAATCCTCGCTGCGTGGCGCGCAGGCCGGCCAGCGTCCGCAACGCCGCACGAAGCCGCCCGATCTCGACGCGCAGGCGCGCGCGGTGCGACTCATCGACATATCGCGCGCGGAACGCCCGCGCGATCAGCGTCTCCCGCGGCACGTCGCCGGGCCAGGCTTCCGCCAGCGCGCGCGCGAGCGCGAACAGGACCGGGCGGGTGGCGAGCGAAACCACCGTGCCGGCCTCGCGCACGACATGCCGGCAGGCATCGACGACGAGGACGCCCGACGCGAGCAGCGTCTCGATGTCGTCCAGGCGGAGCGGACGTTCCTCGCCGTGGGCAACGAGCCGCGCCGCGGGCCTGGTCAGCACATGCGCGACGCTGTCGACCTCGGCCGCAAGCGCCGGAATGCCCGCGTCGCGCGCCGCCCGCCCGGCGCGATCAAGCGCCGCGTGCGCCACCGTGGCGCGCAGGCGCCGCATCGCGATTCCGGCCACGACCAGCTCGTGCGCGGCGCGCAGGGCGGGCCGCAGAGGTGCCGGGTCGAGCCCCGCGAGCATGCGCTCCGCCTCGTCGAGACGACCGATCAGGAGCAGGCGCCGGATTGCGAGATAGCGCGCGTGCGCGGCATTCGCCCGGTCGCCGTGCCGCTCGAGGATCGCTCGCGCCGCCTCGAGCGACTGGGTCGGCCAGCCCAGGTCGCGGGAGGCGAGCGCGATTTCCGCCTCGGCGACGACGCAGCGCGCCCGCGCCAGCGCCTCCTTCGGGCCGAAGGCGCGGCCGGCGCGGCGCAGCAGCGCGCGGGCACGATCGAGATCGCCGAGCTGCGCCATCGCGATGCCGCGCAGCGCCAGGGCCGGCGGGTCCTCGCGCAGGGCGACGCGGCTCAACGCACCGAGGGGATCGCCCCCGGCGAGCGCGTGCGCCGCGGCGGTGATCAGGGAGTCCAAGACAATCCCGCCACATTTGTCACTCCCGCCGCCGCCCTTCCGGATCCCACTCTCCCGTCCGTCCATCAACCCGTCCGGACCCGCAAAGGCCAGGCGTACGGCGACGGACATCGGCAGGAGTGAAGAGCGATGACGACACACCCGATCGCAACGCGCGAGGAGTGGCTGACGGCGCGGCGTGCGCTGCTGGAGTCCGAAAAGCAGCTGACGCGGCGCGGCGACGAGCTGGCGCGGCAGCGCCAGGCGCTGCCCTGGGTCCGGGTCGACAAGGAGTACCAGTTCGAAACCGATGACGGGAGCGCGTCGCTGGCGGACCTGTTCAAGGGACGCTCACAGCTCCTCGTCTACCACTTCATGTTCGGGCCCGACTACCAGGCGGGGTGCCCGTCCTGTTCGATGATCGCCGACGGGTTCAACGGCTTCGCCGTGCATCTCGCGAACCACGACGTGATGCTCTGGGCGGTCTCCCGCGCGCCGCTCGCCAAGCTGCAGGAGTACAAGCGGCGGATGGGCTGGACGTTCCCCTGGGCGTCCTCGAGCGACGGCGCGTTCAACTTCGACTTCAACGTCTCCTTCACCGAGCAGCAGCAGCGCGCCGGGGACATCGAGTACAATTACGAGCGTGGCGGCCACGCGACGGACATCACGCCGGCGCCGGCGCCCGTCGTCCAGTTCGCTGCCGCGTGCGGCGTCGACGCGCCCACCTACACGCGCGACCGGCCCGGCATGAGCGCGTTCCGGCGCGAGGACGGCGTCATCTACCACACCTATTCCACCTATTCGCGCGGGCTCGATGGGCTCTGGGGCGCGTACCAGTGGCTGGACTGCGCGCCGCTCGGCCGCAACGAGTCCGGCATCTGGTGGCGCCGCCACGACGAATACGGCGGTCGCTGAGGCCGGGCACCGGCCTCGTCGCTGCGATCGGCAACATCGGTGCGCCGGGCCCGTGGCCGGGCGGCGTTGCGCAGGGGATGACCATGTCGGATCACGTCGTCTCGCCGAGATACTGGCTGCCGCCACGTCCCTGGCACGTCGGGCGGCCGGCGTTTCTCCTCGTCGCGACGCTGCTGGTCGTGGCCAGCGTCGCGGCGACGGTCGAAGGGTCGATCAGCATGTCGGCCATGGGCGCGGTGCCGATGCCCGGTGGCTGGATGATGTCCATGGCGTGGATGCGGATGTGCGGGCAGACGTGGCGCGCCGTCGTGGCGTCGTTCCTCGGCATGTGGGCCGAGATGATGCTGGCGATGATGCTGCCGTCCCTCGTCCCGCTGCTCTGGCGCTGCCGCGAGGCCATGGAACGGGCAGGGGAGCCGCGCGCCGGGTGGCTGCTGACGCTGATCGGCGCAGGGTATTTTCTTGTCTGGATCGCGCCGGGGATCGTCGTGTTTCCGGTGGGCGCTGTCGTGGCGGCGGTCGAGATGCGGCAGCCAGGGCTGGCGCGGGCCGTGCCGTTCGCGGTGGGGGCGGGGGTGCTGGTGGCCGGCGCGCTGCAAGTCACGGCGTGGAAGGCGCGTTCCCTGGCCTGCTGCCGGCAGGGGCCGTGGCATCGCGGCAGCGTGCCGGCGAGTGCCGCCGCAGCCTGGCGATGCGGCGTGCGCCTGGGTCTGCACTGCTTCGGTTGCTGCGCCGGGCTCACGGCAACCATGCTCGCGCTCGGGCTGATGGATTTGCGTGTCATGGCGATCGTCACCGCAGCCATCACCGCGGAGCGTCTCGCCCCGTCCGGCCGGACTGTGGCGCGGGGCATCGGAGCGGCCCTGGCCGGGACAGGGATTTTTCTGATCCTGCAGGCCGCCGCGGTCGGGTGAAGCGCTGAGCGCCCGCTTTCGCCGGTTGCGACGGGGCGGCGCGTCCGGATGGTGTGAGATCAGACCGGGACGCGACACGGAAGCAACTCGCGTCGAAGCCCGCCGTCACGTCCCGACCTGCGCCAGCCGAGCCTCGATCGCATCCCAGATCGCGGAGGCGAGATCGGTGCCGTCGAACCGGCTGACTTCCTGAATCCCCGTCGGCGACGTGACGTTGATCTCGGTCAGCCAGTCGCCGATCACGTCGATGCCGGCGAAGATCAGCCCCTGCTGGCGCAGCACCGGACCGATCCGGGCGCAGATTTCGCGATCGCGTTCGGTCAGCGCCGACTTCTCCGGCCGGGCGCCGACATGCATGTTGGCCCGCGCCTCGCCGGCCGCCGGCACGCGGTTGATCGCGCCGGCGGCCTCGCCCTCAATCAGGATGATGCGCTTGTCGCCGATGCGCACCGCCGGCTCGTAGCGCTGGATCATCAGCGGCTCGCGCGAGCGGGCGAAATGCATCTCCAGCAGCGCACCGAGATTCTCGTCATCCTCGCGGATGCGGAACACGCCGGCGCCGCCATTGCCGAACAGCGGCTTGACGACGATGTCGCGATGCTCGGCGCGGAAGCCGCGGATTGCCTCGCCATCCCAGGTGATCAGCGTCGGCGGCATCAGCTCGGGGAAGTGCGTGACCAGGATCTTCTCCGGCGCGTCGCGCACCGATTTCGGGTCGTTGACCACGAGCGTGCCGGGCTGGATGTGTTCCAGCATGTGGGTCGCGGTGATGTAGGCCATGTCGAACGGCGGATCCTGGCGCATCAGCACCACGTCCATCGTCGCCAGGTCGAGCCGAAGCGCCTCGCCGAGCCGCGCGTGATCGCCGCGGACGCGCTGCACGCGCACCGGCTGCGCGACCGTGGTCAGGCGCTCCCGCCGCGAGCCGTTGCCGGCCGCGCCCTCGCGCAGCGACAGGTGGCGCACCTCGTAATGCCACAGCGTGTGGCCGCGCCGCTGCGCCTCGAGCATCAGCGCGAAGGTGGAATCGGCGTCGATATTGATCGTGTCGACCGGGTCCATCTGGACCGCGACCCGTAGCGCGCGCGGCATCACCGTCTCCCTCGGGCCGCGGCCGCGGCGGCCGGCGGGCAGGGGTCCCGCCGGCGACGGCACGCGGGCCGGCCACGAGCGGAGACTGGCAAGCCGGCGTGCATCCCGCAACGCCGCCTGCTCGGCTGCGACGGGCCGCCCCGACACGGTGCGCGTGCCCGGTTCCGCAAGCGCATCGCGCCCGGTAACGGAGATTGCGCCGACGCGATCATCACGCCGGACCGGATCGCGCGCCGGATTGGCGGGCCCGGTGCTGCGGCGCCCGCGTCGTGGCGACGATGGCGGGCCGCTCGCATACCCCGATACCGAGCCGGCGTGTCAGCCGCCAGTCCTGAGCAGCCGTGCGTAGCGGTCTCGCGCCGATTCCAGGTGCGCCCGGGCCGCGCGGCGCGCGCCCTCGACGCTGGCATCGCGGATCGCCGCGTAGATCAATCGGTGCTCGGCCTGGATCTGCACCAGATAGGCGCGCCGCGACTCCGGATCCTCCATGCCGAGCCGCACGGTCTGGCGCGGGATGATGACGGTGCCGAGGAAGCGCATGAAGCGCTCGAAATAGGAATTGCCGGTCGCGGCGGCGATTGCGAAGTGGAAAGCGAAATCCTCCTCCACCGCGTCCGCCCCGGCGGCGACCGCCTCATCGATGACGTCAAGGCTGTGCTCGATCGCGCCCATTGCCTTGGCATTGCGGTTCTCGGCCGCCAAGGCGGCGGCCTCCACCTCGACCGCCAGCCGAAGCTGCATCACGTCGAGGATCTCGGACACCGAATGCAGTTCCTGGGCGGTGATGTGAAACGGCCCCGCCGCCGGATTTTCCGCCACGAACGCGCCGGAGCCCTGGCGCGTCACCACCAGACCCTCGGCCCGCAACGAGGCGATCGCTTCACGCACCACGGTGCGGCTGACCTGATACTGGGCGATCATCTCCTGTTCGGTGGGCAGCCGCTGCCCCGGCCGGAACTTGTTGGCGCGGATCTCGGCTCCGAGCAGGCGGGCGAGCTGCGTCGTCCGGTTCTGTGCGGGAGGCAATGGCGATGGCACGTGACGCACAGGCACTGGCAGCAAACCCCCTCTGGTTCACGCGGCTCCCGCTGATTCCGGGCCCACTAGATTGACACAGTATTTATCATATGACAATATAACAATCGGACGCGGCCGTACATCGCCCGGCAGGAGCAAGCGCCGCTGGTCCTCAAAATAGGGAGGTGAAAATGGCTGACGACAAGTCGGAACGGTTGGAACTGCCGTTGCGCCGTCGCAGCGCGCTCGCAGGCGCCGCGATGCTCGGGGCCGGATCGGTTGCGGCCTACGCCGGCGGGTTGCGGACGGCGCTCGCCGCCGCGGCGCCGGGCGGCGGCCTGCCGAAGCGGAAATACCGCTTCTTCTTCGTCTGCCACGTGACGCTCGACCAGTTCTTCACGCCGACGATCTACGGCATCCAGGACGCCTGCGCCGCCTTCGGATGCAGCTACGAATGGACTGGCTCGCAGAAGAACGTCGTCTCGGAAATGGTCAATGCCATGGACACGGCGATCGCCGAGAAGGCGGACGGGATCGCCGTCTGCCTGGTCGATCCGAAGGCGTTCGACGCTCCCACCGCCCGGGCGATCGAGGCCGGCATCCCGGTCATCGCGTTCAATGCCGACACGCCCAAGGGCAGCCCGAACAAGCGCCTGGCCTATGTCGGGCAGCCGCTGTTCCAGTCCGGCTACGACGTCGCGATGAAGTGGCTCAAGATGGTGCCCAAGGGCAGCCATGTCATGCTGGAGATCGGCGTGCCCGGCTCCTTGAACACGCAGCCGCGGCTCGACGGCTACAAGCAGGCGATCAAGGACATGGGCGACCCGGTCACCTACGACGTGGTCAATGCCGGCCCGGACCCGGCGACCGAGATCGCCCGCATCGAGAGCTACTATCTCAGCCATCGCAATGTCGCCGGCCTGTTCGCCACCGGCGGATCCGACACTTATGCGTGCAGCTACGTCTCGGCGAAATACGGCCTGGCCAAGAAGGGCGTCATTATCGCCGGGTTCGACCTGTTCCCGCAGACGCTGGCCTACATCAAGAGCGGAGACGCGACCTTCACGACCGATCAGCAGGCCTACCTGCAGGGTTTCCTGCCGGTGCAGCAGATGTATCTCTACAAGCTCTCCAACGGCCTGGTCGGTCCGGCCGACAGCGACACCAGCCACGCCTACGTCACCAAGGACAATGTCGATGCCTACCTGGCCAAGACCCGGTTCGAGGGCAGTTCCAGCAACGAGCCGGCTTGAGGCCGCGACGGGCGCGCGCCGCTTGCCTTCTCCCGGACCGGCGCCGATCTAGCGTGTCTCGGCGGGACGGCAGGGCGCGCGCACGCATATCATGACGCAGGACAGCGGACGGAGCCGGCCCGACGCCTCGAACCCGCGCATGACGCCCGTCCCTACGATGGCGCCGGTTCGGGCGGCCCAGGCCGTGGGCGACGCGCCGGCCGGCAGGCTCGATCGCAGGGCACCGCAACGGCTGGTCGCGCTGCTCTCGCGCTATCGCGAGGCCAGCATTGCCGCCGTTGCGGTCGTGCTGGTCATCTATTTCCAGTTCGGCAGCGGCGGTCAGTTCCTGAGCGCATCGCTGCTGAGTGTCGTGCTGCGCGACACCGGCCGGCTGGCGCTGGTCGCGGCCGGCGAAGTCATGCTGATGATCACGGGGGAAATAGACCTGTCGGTCAGCGGCAGCTTCTCGATCGCGCCGTACATGATGGTGCTGATGTCGATCGGCTGGGGCGTGCCACTGGCGGTCGGCGCCCTCATCGGCGTGGCGCTCGGCGTCCTGGTCGGCTTCGTCAACGGCATCATCACGGTCCGGCTGCGCATTCCGTCGCTGATCACCACGGTCGGGACCCTGTTCCTGCTGCAGGGCATCGTCGTGTCGGTCTACAACAGCCAGCCGGTGATCGCGCCGGTGCAGGAGCCGTTCAACGCGATCTTCGGCGAAAACCTGTTTCAGCCGCCCGACCGGCTGCTCTCCTGGCACGGCGTGACCGCCTTCACGCCCTTCCTGTGGGCGGCAGCCGTGATGGGCGTGCTGGCGCTGGTGCTGCATCGCACGACCTTCGGCCTGCACACGATCGCCACGGGCAGCAACATCATCGGCGCGCGGGAGATCGGCGTCAGCACCGACCGGGTCAAGATCTGCAACTTCATGATCGCCGGCGGCTGCGCCGCGTTCGCCGGGATCATCAACACGGCGCAGTTCGCCTCCGCCGACCCGCAGGCCGGCAGCCCGCTGCTGACCTTGCAGGCGATCGCGGCCGCCGTCATCGGCGGCACCTCGCTGCTCGGCGGCTCCGGCACCGTGGTCGGCGCGCTGATCGGCGCCTTCGTCGTGGCGACGCTGAACAACGGCCTGGTGATGGTCGGCGCGCAGGCAACGGTCTCCGATATCTATCTCGGCCTCGCCATCATCGCGGCGATGATCCTGAGCGTGCAGCTCGACCGCTTCCGGACGCGGCGGCGCCGATGAGCGGCGATTCGATGACGCCCCTTCGGCCGGACGCGCCGGTCGTGCTCGAGATGTCGCATATCAGCAAGACCTTCGGTGCCGTCAACGCGCTCGGCGACGTCAGCATCAGCCTCCGGCAGGGCGAGGTGCTGGCGCTGGTCGGCGACAACGGCGCCGGCAAGTCGACGCTGATCAAGATCCTGTCGGGCTTTCACCACGCGGATTCCGGTTCGATCCGCCTCAAGGGCGAGGAGATCCGCTTCAACTCACCGCGCGACGCGCGCGCCAAGGGAATCGAGACCGTCTATCAGGACCTGGCGCTGATCGGCGATCTCAGCATCTACCACAACATGTTCATCGGTCGCGAGCAGCACAGGCGCGTCCTGTGGGTCAACCTGCTCGACAACGACCGGATGCGGGGGCTTGCCCGGTCCTATCTCGACACGCTCGGGATTTCGATTCCCGACGTCAACGCGCGGGTCGACATGCTGTCAGGCGGTCAGCGCCAGTGCATCGCGGTTGCGCGGTCGATCTACTCGTCGCCCTCGATCCTGGTCCTCGACGAACCCCTGGCGGCGCTCGGCGTGCGCGAAAGCGCCCATGTGCTCGGCCTGATCCAGAATCTCCGCCGCCAGCGACAGGTCTCGGTCATCCTCATCGTGCACAATTACAGTCAGATCTTTGCCGTCTGCGACCGCATCAATTTCCTCCACGCCGGCGAGATCGTTCTGGATACGCCGACGTCCGACACGACCGAGGAGGAACTCATCCGGATCGTCAGATCGGGACTCAACTCCCGCGCAGCCGGCGCAGCGGAATCGGGCGCCGAACCCGCAGCGGGCCGGGAGTGACCGCGGGCACCGTCGTCCAGAGCATGCGCCGCCGCAGGCTCGCCCCAGGAGGCAAAGGGGCCGAGGACGAACGCCAGGCAGCCAAGGCCGTCGCCTTCCGGCCCGGTTGCCTTAGCGCCGGTGGGTCGGTCCTGCCGCGCGGACTTGGCCCGGTACAGCGCTTCGTCGGCCCGCTTGTGCGCCTCGGCGGGGCACGTCGCATCATCCGGCAGGATCGCGATGCCGATGCTTGCCTGGGGAGAGACGACCTGGCCGCCGACCA
>DATJSJ010000065.1:0-3277 GCA_035504175.1 Acetobacteraceae bacterium | reverse complement strand
GCCGAGCGGCGAGAACCAGCGCGCCGTCCAGGCCGCGGCGGCCGGGGATGCCGTCCGGATGACGAAGCAGAGCGGGGCCAGGCCGCCGAGCCAGGCCGCGGCGGCCCAGAGATGCAGCCCCTCGGCGATCTCCAGGGCGCTCACGCCCGACGCCATGGCATAGGCATGGCTGTGGCCGATTTCGGCCAGGCACGCCGCCCAGCCGAGGCCGAGCGCGCCCCACCAGCGCGCGGGGCCCGGATGCCGGCCCAGCACCGGCACCATCGCGACCAGCAGGGCGAGCTGCAGCAACAGCACGCGGCCGAAACTCGTGTCGCGCAAAACCGCGGCGAGATCGCCGATCCACGCGCCGGGCGAATCCGGAGCGGCGAGGTTTTGCGTCAGCGCGACGAGCCAGGCGAGCAGACCGACCATGGCGAACGCCGCGCTGGCGCGGAGCCAGCGGCGCAATCCGCGTTCGATTCTCTCTCTCGTCTCCGGCGTCATGCGGGCCAATGACCGCGACACGACCAGCATGCGAAACGACAGCGTGCCGGCGACCGACAGCAGTCCGGCCAGGGCCAGTCCCCGCGCCGCGACGAGCACGAAGCCGCCCTCGGGAGCGAAGACCGGCATGGCCCGATCGCACTCCTGTTCCGTGCCGCTATGCGCGTGCGACGACGAGAAACCGATGCGTCGCTCAGCTCCCCGCGACGGTGAAGGTGAACTTGCCCTGGGTTCGGTGGGTGTCGGTCGCGGTCGCGTGCCAGACCACCGTGTACACCCCGGGCGGCAGCGGCCTGAGCGCGACCGCAAGCTGCCTGTCGCTGCCGGCCAGGTGCGGCGCGCCGCTCTGCACCTGGGCGCCTTGCGCGTTGGTCACGACGATCGTGCTGAAATGCGGCTCGACGCCTTCGGTGAAGGTGATCTCGACCTGGGCCGGCGCGCGCGACACCGTGCTGCCCACGGCGGGATCGGAGGTCTTGAGGAAGGCGTGGGCGAAGGCCTGGGTCGCGGCCAGGCTCAGCGCGGCGGCGACCGCCACGGTGCGGATCGGGGTCATGGTGGGATTTCCCTGTGTCTCAGTTGAAGATCGGCCGGCCGAGCGAGTGGGGGAATATGTCGTCGAGGAAGAAATGCACCTGCAGGATGGCGCCGACATGCGGGCCGGCCGCCTTGTTGCCGGGAATCAGCGCCTCGAGGCCCACCTGATACGTGTCCCCGAGATAGATCACGCCCGGCGCCACGGTCAGCGTCTCCGGCAAGCCGTGCGCCGGTCCTGCGGCCGGCGAGAACCAGTCGAGCTCGACCAGCGGGATCAGCCTGCCGATGAGATCCGGCATGCCGAAATGCTTCACGTTCTGCTGCAGATACGGAATGCTGTACTGCACGGACAGACCGCCGTTCCAGGCGAACGGCTGACCGTTGTTGTCGCCGGCGGTGTTCAGCCGGTGGTCGGGAATGATGTAGCTGAGCTCACCGGTCACCGCGAGCGGACGCAGGAGTCCGATCGGCAGCGCGCCGAGTCCCTGGCCAAAGTAGCCGGTGGGCGCCGTCGCGCCGGTCGCGTCGCCGCCGATGCCTTGCGTCGCGTAGCCGCCGGCGAATTCCCTGATCACGCCGAGCGAGACGACGGTTTCGCTTTGCGGCAGCGTGATCGACTGCCATTTGCCGGTCAGCACGACGTTCTCGAAGCCGGTGCGCGTCTTGCTGCCGGGCTGCTGCAGCACGTCCCAGCCCTGGTTGTAGATCACGGCCGTGGTCGGCGTGATCGTCTTGTCGTATTCCCACTGGAACTGGTACTCGTTCTGGCCGCCGGGTCCCGGCGCGTAGACGAATTGCGGCAGCGTGACTTCGTCGCCGACGCCCGGGTCGTCGAAGGTGAGGGTGACGGGAAAGACGCGATCGCCGGCGACGACATGGGCGCGGGCGCGATCGACCGCCAGCAGGGCCATGCCCGCGCTCAGCAGCGCGGCGGCCACGAGGTTTGTGCGCACTCGGTTATCCTCTTGCCGATGAGAGACGCGGCGCCGGGACAAGCCGGGCGCCGGACGGGTTTCTCAGACCGGAAGAGGCGGCGGGGCGCGGGGTGGGGAAACTCTCGCACCCGGCGCCGGCGGGCCGCGCCCGGGCGGGCGCTGCAGCACCGTCGCGGCGAGCAACGTGCGCGTCGGCAACGGCAGCACCGGTGCCGGGCTCGCGGCAAGCAGCGGCGCGGCCAGGGCGAAACCCGCCGGGCAGATCGCCGGATCGGCGAGCCGGTGCGGCACCGCGCGGCTGTGCCCCGGCGTGTGCGGCCCGGCGCAGAAGACGGCGATCGCGTCGACCGACCGCGCGGCATCTCTGGCGGCGGCCGCATCCGTCAACGCGCCGGTGGCGAGGATGACCTGGCCGACCAGCGTGAGGCCGGCGATGACGAAGGTCAGGATGCGCCGGACGCGGGGACCCATGAGCGGCGACGCTATCGTGGCCACTCCGTCCGGGCAAGCCGCCCGGCCCAAGCGGCCGCATGCGGCGGGCGCGCCGGTTGCGGCGTGACGCCGGTCACCGCGGCGCCCCAGCGGGGCGCGCTTGTTCTGCCGTCGCCAGCCGAGGCGGCAGGGGAGGGAGACACCGGTCGCGGCGATCTCTGCACGCGGAGCCGCGTGAAACGCGCGGTCAAGCGCGCGAGGATGGTCGGAGCGCTCGCGTCGATTCACGATCCGGGCGCGGCCGAGCGGCGTGCGATCTCGGCTCGTGCCTTGTCGCAGTTGGCGCGCACGCTTTCGACCGACTCCGCAGGCCAGACGGATGCGGCCGCCGCCAGGCAGGCCTTCCACGCCGCCAGTGCTTCCTCGAGTCGCGCGGTGCCACTCTCGCGTTCCCCGAGCGCCGCGAGCGCCTCGCCGAGATTGTTCTGCGTCGTGGCCCACCAGTGCGGCACGCGCTCGCGGGTCCATTCCTGAAGCGCCTCACGGTAGGCAGCGACGGCTTCGCGCAGGCGTTCGGCACCGCTCTCCCGTTCTCCGAGCGTTTGGAGCGCGGTGCCGAGGTTGTTCTGTGTCATCGCCCAGTCGAGCGGCACGCGCTCGCGGGTCCATTCCTGGAGCGCCTCACGGTAGGCCGCGACGGCTTCGCGCAGGTGCTCGGTGCCGCCCTCGCGTTCCCCGAGCGTTCGGAGCGCGTTCCCGAGATTGTTCGTAAGCGTCAGCGCGAGGCCACCTTGATTTCCCCGATCAGGTGAGTTGGCCTGGAGTCGGCTTGAAGTTCCATGGCAGTCCCCCGCACCACGGTTGATTGAGACACCTCGTAAGCGGAC
>DATJSJ010000064.1:0-32932 GCA_035504175.1 Acetobacteraceae bacterium | reverse complement strand
GACGCAGACCGGCTCCGGCCACGGCCGCAAGCCCGGGCAGCAGGAGACGCTGATCGGGCTCGGGCTGAACAAGATCAATCGGGTGCGCGAGCTGCCGGACACGCCGCAGGTGCGCGGGATGGTGCGGAAGGTGGCGCATCTGGTGCGGGTCGAGGAGTTGGGGTGAAGGAAGGCCAGGGGCCTGAGGCCCCAGACCCCCATTCCTTAAGGAACGGATTGCAAAGGCTGCGCCTTTGCCGGGGTCCAGGGGCAGAGCCCCTGGCCTTTCTTGGATCAGGACCAGGCCGATGAAGCTGAACGAGCTACGCGACAATCCCGGTTCCCGCCTGAAGTCGAAGCGCCTTGGCCGCGGCATCGGCTCCGGCAAGGGCAAGACCTCGGGCAAGGGCGTCAAGGGCCAGAAGGCGCGCGAAGGCGTGGCGCTGAACGGGTTCGAGGGCGGCCAGCTCCCGATCTACCGTCGCCTGCCGAAGCGCGGCTTCAAGAACATCTTCCGCCGCGAGTACGCGCCGGTGAATCTCGGCGCGCTGCAACGCGCGATCGAGGCCGGGCGCGTCGACGCCTCGGCGCCGATCACCGAGGCGGTGTTGCGCAAGGCCGGGCTGATGCGCGGCGGCAAGGTTGCCGGCGCCCGGCTGCTGGCCAAGGGCGAGCTGACGCGGGCGGTCACCATTTCCATTTCCGGCGCCTCGGCGGCGGCGGCCGAAGCGGTGCGGCGGGCCGGCGGGACGATCGAGACCACGGTCGCGGCGGCGGAGCCGGCGGCGCCGGCCGAGGGCTAAGCGGGCGCGCGCCGTCCCCTTGAAGGGGGGGGTGGCGCCGACGCACAATAGGGGTTGCGACGCGGCGCCCTGGTGGTCGCCCTTCCGGGGCGGCCCGGGCGCCGCCTCTCTGACGGGGAACGGGCATGGCCTCGGCGGCCGAACAGCTTGCGGCAAACCTCAACCTTGGCGTGTTCGCCAAGGCGACCGAGCTCAAGAAGCGGATCTGGTTCACGCTCGGCGCGCTGATCGTCTTCCGCATCGGCACCTACATCCCCGTCCCCGGCGTCGATGCCTCGGTCATGGGCGAGCTGCTGCAGCGGCACGGCGGCGGCATTCTCGGCATGTTCGACATGTTCACCGGCGGCGCGCTGGGCCGGATGACGGTGTTCGCGCTGAACATCATGCCGTACATCAGCGCCAGCATCATCGTGCAGCTGATGACGGCGGCGCTGCCCTCGCTCGAGGCCCTGAAGAAGGAGGGCGAGCAGGGCCGCAAGAAGATGAACCAGTACACCCGGTATCTGACCGTGGTGATCGCCATGTTCCAGTCCTACGGCATTGCCATCGGGCTGGAGAGCATGCACGGCAGCTTCGGGCCGGCGGTGGCCAATCCCGGGTTCTTCTTCCGCTTCTCCTGCGTCGTGACGCTGGTCGGCGGCACGATGTTCCTGATGTGGCTGGGCGAGCAGATCACGGCGCGCGGCGTCGGCAACGGGTCGAGCCTGATCATCATGGCGGGCATCGTCGCCAATCTGCCGCATGCCATGGCGAACCTGCTGGAGCTGGGGCGCACCGGCGCGCTGTCGCCGGTGTTCATCGTCGCCTTCCTGGCGATCGCGGTCGGGGTGATCGCCTTCATCGTGTTCATGGAGCGGGCGCAGCGGCGCATCGTCGTGCAATATCCGAAGCGGCAGGTCGGCACGCGCATGTTCGGCGGCGATTCGACGCACATGCCGCTGAAGGTCAACACGTCGGGGGTGATTCCGCCGATCTTCGCGAGCTCGATCCTGCTGATCCCGGCGACGATTTCCGGGTTCTCGCAAGCGAGCGGGCCCGCCTGGCTGACGGCGATCGCCAGCAACCTGGCACACGGCCAGCCGCTCTACATGTTATTGTACGCGGCTGCGATCATCTTCTTCTCCTATTTCTACACTGCGGTGGTGTTCAACCCCGAGGAGACGGCCGACAACCTGAAGAAATATGGCGGGTTCATTCCGGGCATCCGGCCGGGCAAGGCGACCGCCGAGTATTTCGATTACGTTCTGACCAGGCTCACCACGGTGGGAGCGCTGTATCTGGTGGCGGTCTGCCTGCTGCCGGAGATCCTGATCTCGCATTACGGCGTGCCGTTCTATTTCGGCGGCACCAGCCTGATCATCATCGTCTCGGTCACCATGGACACGGTGACGCAGATCCAGTCCCATCTCCTGGCGCACCAGTATGAGGGGCTGATCCGCAAGGCGCGGGTGCGAACGCGGCGCTGAAGCCGCGACACATAGGGGGAGTGACGCGGTGAACCTGATCCTTCTCGGACCTCCAGGGGCGGGCAAGGGAACGCAGGCGAAACGGCTGCAGGAGACGCACGGGATCGCGCAGATCTCCACCGGCGACATGCTGCGCGCCGAGGTGGCGGCGGGCAGCGAGATCGGGCAGCAGGCGCGGGCGATCATGGAGGCGGGGCAGCTCGTCCCGGACGAGATCATCATCCGGATGCTCGGCCGGCGGATCGAGCAGGCGGACTGTCGCCGCGGCTTCATCCTGGACGGGTTCCCGCGCACCATCCCGCAGGCACAGGCGCTGGACCGGCTGCTGGCCGAGAAGGGATTGCGGCTGGACGCGGTGATCGAGCTGCAGGTCGACGATGCGGCGCTGATCGACCGCATTGCCGGGCGGTTCACCTGCGCCAAGTGCGGCACCGGCTATCATGACAGCTTCAAGCCGACGCGGGTGCCGGGCCAGTGCGATGTCTGCGGCAGCCACGAATTCGTCCGCCGGGCGGACGATAACCGGGAGACGGTGACCGCGCGGCTCGAGGCCTACCACCGGCAGACGGCGCCGATCCTGCCGCACTACCAGGCGCTCGGGCGGCTCCACCGCGTGGACGGGATGGCGGACATCGACGGGGTGACCCGGGAGATCGAGGCGGTGCTGGCGCAGATGCAGCCGGCGGCGCCGGCCTGAGGCCGGCCGGCTCCGTCGGGCCGGAGGCGCCGTCTGGATCACGCGGATTTGATAGAGCCACGTTGACTCGGACCCGACCGCCGCTATAGTGCGCGCCCTCGGCGGAACCGGGCGGTTCGCGCCGTATCAGGTGTTTTTGGCCTTTCGGGGCGGGGATCGGTCTGGGCCAAGCGGGTCCGGGCCGGCGAGGAGTGTGACAGCGTGGCGCGCATAGCCGGTGTGAACATCCCGACCAACAAGCGGGTTCTGATCGGACTGCGGTACATATACGGGATTGGGCCGGCGAAGGCGGAAGAGATCTGCAAGAAGCTCGGCATCCCGGACGACCGCCGGGTGAACCAGCTCTCCGACGAGGAAGTGCTACGGATCCGCGAGGTGGTCGACCGGGATTACCGCGTCGAGGGCGATCTGCGGCGTGAAGTCGCGATGAACATCAAGCGGCTGATGGATCTCGGCTGCTACCGCGGGCTGCGGCATCGGCGCGGGCTGCCGGTGCGGGGCCAGCGGACGCACACCAATGCCCGGACGCGCAAGGGGAAGGCGGTGCCGATCGCCGGCAAGAAGAAGGTGACGAAGTAGCCGCTCGCTTCCGCGGTTTCGCTGCTTTCACCCCCGATCCGAACCGGATGTCTGCCGCGGCGAGCCGCGGCGCCACGCTGACAGGAACTTCCCCATGGCGCGACAGGCGACCCCGACCACCCGCACCCGCAAGCGGGAGCGCAAGAACATCACGTCGGGCGTCGCGCATGTGGCGGCGACGTTCAACAACACCATGATCACGATCACGGACGCGCAGGGCAACGCGATCGCCTGGTCCTCGGCGGGCAGCCAGGGCTTCAAGGGCAGCCGCAAGTCGACGCCCTATGCGGCGCAGGTCGCGGCTGAGGATGCCGGGCGCAAGGCGCGCGAGCATGGGATGGAGACGCTCGAGATCGAGGTGAGCGGCCCGGGTTCCGGGCGAGAGAGTGCGCTGCGCGCGCTGCAGGCGGTCGGGTTCGCGATCACCGCGATCCGCGACATGACGCCGATCCCGCATAACGGCTGCCGGCCGCGCAAGCGCCGCCGCGTCTGACGCGGCGCGCGGCGGGGCAAGGGCGTTCCGGACGGGTCGGCAGGCGCCGCCGTCGTCGGTCCGGGTGAGGCGGCGGCGCAGGATGGATCGAGTATGAGGCAGACAGTCGTCATCCAGAAGAACTGGCAATCGCTGATCAAGCCGGAGAAGCTGGAGGTTGATCCGGGCGCGGACCCATCGCGGGTCGCGACGGTGGTGGCCGAGCCGCTGGAGCGCGGTTTCGGCATGACGCTCGGCAATGCGATCCGGCGGATTCTGCTGTCGTCGCTGCAGGGTGCGGCTGTGACGGCGGTGCAGATCGACGGCGTGCTGCATGAGTTCAGCAGCATTCCGGGCGTGCGCGAGGACGTCACGGACATCGTGCTGAACATCAAGCAGCTCGCGCTCAGGATGCAAGGCGACGGTCCGAAGCGGATGGTGCTGACCGGCACCGGGCCGGGCGAGCTGCGCGCCGGGCAGATCCAGGCCGGGCACGATATCGAGATCATGAATCCCGATCTGGTCATCTGCACACTGGATGACGGGGTGAAGCTCGGGATGGAGCTCACGGTCAATCTCGGCAAGGGCTATGTGGCGGCGGCGGCGAACCGGCCGGAGGATGCGCCGATCGGGCTCATCCCGGTGGATTCGATCTACTCGCCGGTCAAGCGCGTGTCGTACAAGGTCGAGCCGACGCGTGTCGGGCAGGTCACCGACTACGACAAGCTGCTGCTGACGGTGGAGACGAACGGCGCGGTGACGCCGGAGGATGCGGTGGCGCTGGCCGCGCGGATCCTGCAGGACCAGTTGCAGCTGTTCATCAATTTCGACGAGCCGCAGCAGGTGCGGATCGAGGAGCAGCAGGACGACCTGCCGTTCAACCGCAATCTGCTGCGCAAGGTGGACGAGCTCGAGCTCTCGGTGCGCAGCGCGAACTGCCTGAAGAACGACAATATCGTCTATATCGGCGACCTGGTGCAGAAGACCGAGCAGGAGATGCTGCGGACGCCGAATTTCGGGCGCAAGTCGCTGAACGAGATCAAGGAGGTGCTGTCCTCCATGGGTCTCGGGCTCGGCATGACGGTGCCCGGCTGGCCGCCGGAGAACATCGAGGAACTGGCGAAGCGGCTGGACGAGCCGTTCTGAACGGCATTCCGGGTGTGAGTGCGCCGGATTGCGCGGCGCGCTGAAGGAGACGAGAGATGCGTCATGGTGTGGCCGGGCGGAAGCTCGGCGTCACGTCGACCCACCGGCTGGCCATGTTCCGCAACATGGCCTGTGCGCTGATCAAGCATGAGCAGATCACCACGACGCTGCCGAAAGCGAAGGAGTTGCGGCCGGTTGCCGAGAAGCTGATCACGCTCGGCAAGCGCGGCGGCTTGCATGCGCGCCGCCAGGCCTATGCGCAGCTGCGCGACGACAAGATGGTGGCGAAGCTGTTCGGCCCGCTTGCCGAGCGCTATCGCACCCGTCCGGGCGGCTACACGCGGGTGCTGAAGGCGGGCGTCCGCTATGGCGATGCCGCGAGTATGGCGGTGATCGAGTTCGTCGACCGCGATCTCGCTGCGAAAGGGCAGGACAGCGGCCCGAAGCAGGAGGCCGAGGAAGAGACCACCGCCTCCGAGTCGTAGAGTTTGGGGGGTGCGGGGCCTCAGGCCCCGGTCGGGGTGCAGGGGGCGAAGCCCCCCTGGTCTTTTGTTTGTACCGGCGCCATCTCTAGCGCCCCATGGTGCGTCCCGCCTCCGGCGATTTGTTTGAAGCAGAGCCTGTGGCGGCCGAGCCCTCGCGGGGGCCGCGCCCCTTGGCGGACCGGCTGCGCCCGCGTGTGTTGTCGGAGGTGGTCGGGCAGGATCATCTGCTTGGTGCCGACGGCGCGATCACCCGGATGCTGGCGCGCGGGTCGCTGGCCTCGCTGATTCTCTGGGGTCCGCCCGGCGTTGGAAAGACGACGATCGCGCGGCTGCTGGCGGACGAGGCGGGGCTCGCCTTCGTGCAGCTCTCGGCGGTGTTTTCCGGTGTCGCCGATCTGAAGCGCGCGTTCGAGGACGCGGCGCGGCGGCGGCAGGCCGGGCAGGGGACGCTGCTGTTCGTCGATGAGATCCATCGCTTCAACCGGGCGCAGCAGGACGGTTTTCTGCCCGTCGTCGAGACCGGCACGATTGTGCTGGTCGGCGCCACCACGGAAAATCCGTCCTTCGCGCTGAATGGTGCGCTGCTGTCGCGCTGTCAGGTGCTGGTGCTTCGGCGGCTGGATGATGCGGCGCTGGAGGCGCTGCTCGGGCGGGCGGAGCTGGAGGCAGGACGCGCATTGCCGCTGACCCCGGAGGCGCGTGAGGCGCTGCGAGCGATGGCGGATGGCGACGGGCGCTACGCGCTGAACATGGCGGAGCAGATCCTGGCGCTGCCGGAGGATGCGGCAGCGCTGGACGCGGCGGCGCTGTCGGCGCTGCTGGCCAGGCGCGCCGCGCTGTACGACAAGGATCGCGAGGAGCACTACAATCTGATCTCGGCGCTGCATAAGTCGCTGCGCGGATCGGATCCGGATGCGGCGCTGTATTGGCTGGCGCGGATGCTCACGGGGGGCGAGGACCCGCGCTACATCGCGCGGCGGCTGGTGCGGTTCGCGTCCGAGGATGTGGGGCTCGCCGATCCGCAGGCGCTGGTGCAGACGCTGGCGGCGTGGGAGGCGTATGAGCGGTTGGGCAGTCCGGAGGGCGAGCTCGCGATCGCGCAGGCGGTGCTCTATCTCGGGACGGCGCCGAAGTCGAACGCCGCGTATACGGCGCTGGGCGAGAGCATGCGGGCGGCCAAGGGCACGGGCAGCCTGATGCCGCCGGCGCATATCCTGAACGCGCCGACGCGGCTGATGAAGGATCTCGGGTACGGGCGCGGCTACGCGTACGACCATGGCGAAGAGGAGGCGTTCTCCGGGCAGAACTACTTCCCCGACGGCATGGAGCGGGTGGCGTTCTATCGCCCGGCGGGACGCGGCTTCGAGCGCGAGGTGGCGAAGCGGCTGGAGCACTGGGCGCGGTTGCGGGCGGAGCGGAGCGGCGGCGCATGAGCGTTGCGACGCGGACGGTGACGGAGGACGAGGCGGAGATCCGGCTCGATCGCTGGTTTCGCCGGCACTTTCCGGGCACGACGCAGGGGGTGATCCAGAAGCTGTGCCGCACCGGGCAGGTGCGGGTGGACGGGCGGCGGGCGGAGGCGGCGACCCGATTGCTGCCCGGCCAGGCGGTGCGGGTGCCACCGATGACCGCGCCGGCGGAGCCGCGGGACCCGCCGGCGGTGCGGCCGCCCGATCCCGTGGAGGTGCGGGCGCTGGAGCGGCGGGTGCTGTGGCGCGACGAGCAGGTGCTGGTGCTGGACAAGCCGTACGGGCTGCCGGTGCAGGGCGGGCCGGGGATCACGCGGCATTTGGATGCGATGCTGGACGGGCTGCGCTTCGGGGCGGCGGAGCGGCCGCGACTGGTGCATCGGCTGGACCGCGACACGTCCGGGGTGCTGGTGCTGGCGCGCACGCCGGGGGTGGCGGCGAAGCTGGCGGCGGCGTTTCGCGGCCGGGCGGTGCGGAAGATCTATTGGGCGCTGGTGGCCGGGAGGCCGGTGCCGCCGGAGGGGCGGATTGATTTGGCGCTGGTGCGAAGGCCTGGGGCCGGGGTGGAGCGGGTTGCGGTGGCGGCGCTGGGGGACGCGGAGGCGGCGCGGGCGCTGACGGAGTATCGCACGCTGGATCACGCCGGGAAGCGGGTCGCCTGGCTGGAGCTGTCGCCGCTGACCGGGCGCACGCATCAGTTGCGCGTTCACTGCGCGGCGATCGGTACACCGATCCTTGGCGATGAGAAATATGGCCGGGCAGATGATGAGGGCGGCCGGATCGACGCGGCGGCGGAGGGGCTGCACTTGCACGCGAGGGCGATCCGCTTCCCGCATCCGGCCGGCGGCTGGCTCGAGGTGGCAGCGGATCTGCCGGCGCACATGCGGCAGAGCTTTTCCGCGCTCGGCTTTGCCGCTCCGGCGGTGACGGCGCCCGTTCGCGAGGGCTGAAGGTATCGGGGTCCGGGGCCGTACGGCCCCGGCGGGGCGTGGGGCGGAGCCCCACCCTTTCTTTCGCTGCCTTTCTGCCGCACAGAACCTCGCATGTCCTCCTCCGCTCGCCGGGTCTTTCGTGTGCTGTTGGTGGCGATTGCCGCCGTGGTGGTGCTTGCCGCCGGTGCTGTCGCGGTGTTCGTCGTGACCTTCGATCCGAATGCGTGGAAGCCCCGGATCGAGGCGGCGGTTGAGCGCGCGACCGGCCGGACGCTGCAGCTCGATGGACCGCTGGCGCTCAGTCCCGGGCTGGTGCCGCGGATTGTCGCGACGGAGGTGCGGTTCGCGAATGCGCCAGGGCTCGGCGGGTCACCCATGGCGACGGTGCAGCGGCTTGCTGTGTCGGTGGAGTTGCTGCCGCTGCTGTCGCATCGGGTGGTGGTGGACGGGCTGGCGCTGATCCGGCCGAGCATTGTGCTGCAGCGTGATGCGAACGGGGTCGGGAACTGGGTGCTGCGCCGGGCGGCCACGCTGACTGCGCCAGCCGCACCAGCCGCACCGGGGCAGCCGGCGCCTCGGGAGGCGATCGCGATCCGCAAGCTCTCAATCGAGGATGGGCGGATCACCTGGCGGAGCAGGGCGGGGGTGGCGACGGTGGTGGAGGTGCCGCGGCTGGAGCTGGCGGCGCCCGATGATGGCGCGCCGCTGACGCTGAACGGATCGGTGGTGCTGGATGGGCTGCCGGTCAGTGTCGCGGCGCAGACCGGGCCGCTGGCACGGTTGCAGGATTCGGGTGGCGGACCGCCCTGGCCCGTTCAACTGACGCTGGCCGCGGCGGGGGCCCAGGCGACCGCGCAAGGGACGATTGCCGACCCGGCGCGGTTGCAGGGCTACGCGTTGGAGGTGACGGCGCAGGCTCCTGATCTGGCACATCTGCAGCCCTTGCTGCCACGGGCGGTGCCGGCGCTGCGCGATGTGGCGGTGCGCGCGCATGTGGTGCCGGCGAAGGACGGGGAACCGGCTTTTTCCGCATTGGAGCTCAAGGCCGGCGCCTCGGATCTGGCGGCGGTGCGGCCGGGATTGCGGCTGGTGTCGTTGCACGTGGCGGCACCGTCGCTGGCGGCGCCGGCGCAATTCTCCGCGTCGCTGCAGCAGGGGAGCACGCCGGTCACGCTGTCGGGCACGGCGGGGCCGCTGCAGGCGCTGCGCGACGGCGGCGCGCTGGCGGTCGACGCGCGCGGCCAGGCGGGCGGGGCCGATATGAGTGTGCGCGGGACGCTGGGGCAGCCGGCGCAGTTCGCCGGCAAGGCGCTCGCGGTGAGCGCGCAAATCCCCGATCTCGCTTCGCTGTCGCCGCTCGCCGGGAGGCCGTTGCCGGGGCTGCGCGACGTCGTGCTGCAGGCGCAGGTCGCGGATATGCCGGGGGCAGCGTCGGGTAGTGTCGCGCTGCACGATCTTCGCCTGACCAGCGCCGACGGTGATCTCTCCGGTGACGCGATGGTCGGGAGGGTGGCAGGAAGGCCGACGCTGCGGGCGACGCTCGACTCGAGGCGGCTGGACGCGGATGCGGCGCTGGCGGCGTGGCGCAACGCGCGTGCGGTGCCGGGGGCGGCCAGACCCGCTGCGGCGCGGGCAGCGGCGCCAGCGCCGCCGGTGCCGGCGCCGCCGCAGCATCGGCCGACGCGGCTGATCCCGGACACGGCGTTGCCGCTGAATGCGCTGACGGCGGCAGATGCGGATCTGCGCCTGCGGGTCGCCGATCTGCGCGCCGGCGGCGTGGCGTGGCGGGATCTCAGCACGCATGTCGCGCTGGTCGGCGGGCTGCTGGTGGTCAATCCGCTCAGCGTGCAGGCGCCCGGCGGGCATCTGGATGCGGCGCTGTCGGTCGACGCACGGCAAGCGAAGGCGCCGCCCGTGGCCCTGATGGTGCACGGACCGGCGATGGCGCTGCGCACTTTGCTCGCCGGGCTGGGCCTGCCGGCGGATGCCAGCGGCACGGTGCAGCTCGACGCCGATCTGCACGGCGCAGGCCGCTCGTCGCAGGCGATCGCCGCCGGGCTGGACGGGCATCTCGGTCTGTCGCTGGTCGACGGCGAGGTGGACAACCAGGTGCTGGTGACGCTGTTCGGCGACGTGTTGCGATCGGCAAAGATCCCCGCCGATCTCGGCGCCGGGCGGACGCATATACGCTGCCTGGCGCTACGGGCGGATGCGACGCACGGGCAGGTGCGGCTGTCGCATTTCCTGCTGGATACGTCGCGGCTGCACCTGGAGGGCGACGGCACGGCCGACCTGGCGACGGAGACGCTGGATCTGCGGCTGCGGCCGCTGCTGCGGTTCTCCGGCAACGGCATCGCCGTGCCGGTGCGGGTGACCGGCAGCTTCCTCGAGCCAAAGGCGCGGCTGGACGCATTGGGCGGCAATGGCCGCGTGGGCGCGCTGATCGGCGCGCTGAGCGGGCTCGGGGCGAGCGATGCGTGCGGCCCGGCGCTGGCGGCGGCGCGCGGCGGCCAGGCGGGTCCGATGCCATCGGGCCCCGCGCCGAAGCCGACGAAGCCGCTCGATGCGCGAGAGCTGCTGCGCAAGCTGTTCCGCTGAAGCGGTGCGGCGATGAAGCGGTTCTGGCGCGAGGCGAGCGTCGGCGAGCGGAACGGCGGTTCGACCATCCAGCTCGACGGGCGGCCGCTGCGGCTCCCTGGCGGCGCGCCGCTGCGCGTGGACGGGCGCGCGCTGGCCGAGGCGATCGCCGCTGAATGGCAGGCGGCCGGCGGCGCGGTCGGCGGCGAGATGAGCTACGAGGACGTGCCCCTGACCCGGCTCGCCGGCACCGCGCAGGAACGCATCGCGCCCGATCCGGAGGGCACGATCGACGGGCTGGCGCGCTACGGCGAGAGCGAGCTGCTGTGCTATCGCGCGACCGGGCCGGATGCGCTGGTGCACCGGCAGCGGACGCAATGGCAGCCCTGGCTCGACTGGGCGGCACGGTCGCTCGATGCCAACCTGCTCGTTACGGCCGGGGTGATGCCGGTGGTGCAGGACAAGCAGGCGCTCAAGGCCTTGCGCAGTGCGGTCGCGGCGTACGACGCTTACGGTCTGGCGGGGCTGGGGCTTGCCGTTCCGGCGCTCGGCAGCCTGGTGCTGGGGCTGGCGCTGGGGCAGGGGCGGCTGGACGCGGCGGCGGCGCAGGCGCTGGCGACGCTCGACGAGCGGTTCCAGGCGGAACTGTGGGGCGAGGATGCGGAAGCGGCGGCGCGGCAGCGGCGGATCGGGGAGGAGGTGGCGCTGGCGGACCGGTTCATGACACTCAGCCGCGCGGGGCGATGAGGGCGAAGCGCCTGCTGATCGGCGGCCGCGTGCAGGGCGTGGGCTTCCGCGACTGGATGGTGATGCAGGCGGAGATGCGCGGCCTGGCCGGCTGGGTGCGCAACCGGGTGGATGGACGGGTTGAGGCGCTCGTCTACGGCGAGCCCGACGCGGTGGAGGAATTGCTGCGGGCCTGTCGGCGCGGACCGCGCATGGCCGAGGTGATGCGGATCGACGAGGAACTGGCGGAGCCGCCCGCCGAGCCGGGATTTCGCCGCCTGCCGAGCGCGTAGGCCCTGATCGCCGGAGGTGGAATCACCGCAGGCGATCAACATGCCCTGAAAACAAGAGGCTGGAGCACGATCGCTCGGCCCGGTCGGAGCGATCGTGGCGGAGACGCGGCGCCAGCTTCTATTTCTGCCGGCGCCGCAGCGCTTGCAGCATCTCCGGCGGCGGCTCGGAGCGCGTGTAGCCGGGTGGCGGCTGGAACAGCGCCGGGTCAAGCGGTGCGAGCGTGACCCGGGTCGCGACCATCGCAACCGCTTTCCCGTGGCGCGAGGCGGCCAGCCGCAGGTTGAGCCCGTCCGCGGTCTGGCAGAGGCTCAGCGCTTCCGGCACCGCAGCCCGCCAGACGGTGCAGGTGTGGCCGGCGATGGTGTCGGTTCCCGTCTCGCGATACGTGACCGATTCGTCGGGCAGGCCAAGATTGCGCATGGTCCGGCCGACGCTGCCGGGTAGTTCGATATAGCGGTGCTCGGCCGGGCGCAGCAGGACCACGTGCCCGGTGGTGATGTCGACGATGGTGACGACGCGTCCGATATCGGTGCGCACCTCCCGCGGCGAGACGCGGAAGCGGAAGGTCAGCGTCACCGGACGTCGCGCGGTGATGGTCTGATAGATGATGGTCGCGTCCTGGGTGGGGAACGGCAGCGGCCGGGGGTCGGCCCGGGCAGGCGCGGTCGCGGCGGCCGCGAGCATGGCGCCGAGCAGTCGCGCGACCCATCGCTCCCGGCCTGGGGACGTCAAAGCGCGTGCCCCGCAACGGGGTGGCCGGACTCGCATCGTGGGCGTCGCCTCCGAATTTTGCTGCAATGATAGGCCGGCCAGGCCCTGGCTGCATCCCGGTGAGCTGCCGCCGGACGCCGCGTGGGTCGATCCGCCGCAGGCAATGTCAGCCGAACACCGCCGGCCAGGCCTCCTGCAGCGCCGCGTCGGCGTCCGCGAGTGTCGCGTTGATGCCGAGCGCCCGCAGGCTGGTGACGCCGTGCTCGCGGATGCCGCAGGGGACGATGCCGGCATAGTGCGCGAGATCCGGGGCGACATTGAGCGCTACGCCGTGCCAGCTCACCCAGCGGGTGATGCGCACGCCGATCGCCGCAATCTTCGCCTCGTCGCCGCTTCGCTCGGCGACCCAGATGCCGACGCGCCCGGCGCGGCGCTCGCCGCGAATGCCGAAGCCCGCGAGCGCCCGGATCAGCCATTCCTCCAGCCCACGCACGAAATCGCGCACGTCACGCGCGCGGACGGTGCCGTGCGGCCGGGCCAGATCGAGCAGGACATAGGCGGTGCGCTGGCCCGGCCCGTGATAGGTCCATTGCCCGCCGCGGCCGGCCGCGAAGGTCGGGAAGGGCAGCGCCCCGGTCAGATCCTCCGGCCGGGCGGAGGTGCCGGCCGTGTAGAGCGGTGGATGCTCGACCAGCCAGACGCGCTCGCCCGCAGTGCCGGCGCGGATGGCGGCGGCATGCGCCTGCATCGCGTCGAGCGCCGCCGGGTACGGCGTGAGGCCCGGTTCGAGCCGCCATTCCGGCGCCGCCGCAGCGGGCGGCGGCCTCGTCCGGACGGCGGCGGTGGCCAGTGTTGAAGGCCCGACCTGCATCCGCTATAGGCTCCGCCGCTCGGCTTCGCCCACGTCGCGGTCGTGGCGGAATGGTAGACGCGCAAGCTTGAGGTGCTTGTGGGGGCAACCCCGTGGAAGTTCGAGTCTTCTCGACCGCATTGATCCCCGCCTGAGACGCTGGACCAGGATCGCTCTGCCGGTGCAGAGCGATCCTGGTCCAGTGTTTTGTGTTCGGACCGCTCCGCACGCCGGCGCCGATCCGATCCGATCCGGCCCGGTCGCCGGAGATTGCATCGCCTCGCCGCTCCGCCGATCCTTCGTGCACCGGAGGAGATGGCGATGGACGAGAGCTTCCGAAAGGCGGCGCTGGACTATCACCGGCTGCCACGACCCGGGAAGCTGCAGATCGAGGCGACCAAACGCATGGCGACGCAGCGCGACCTGGCGCTCGCCTATTCGCCGGGGGTCGCCGCCGCCTGCCGCGAGATCAGGGCCAATCCCGACACCGCCCGCGACTACACGGCGCGCGGCAACCTGGTCGCGGTGATCTCCAACGGCACCGCCGTGCTCGGCCTTGGCAATATCGGCGCGCTGGCCGGCAAGCCCGTCATGGAAGGCAAGGCGGTGCTGTTCAAGAAATTCGCCGGCATCGATGTGTTCGACATCGAGGTCGATGCCGCCGATCCGGACCGGTTCTGCGACGTGGTGGCGGCCCTGGAGCCGACCTTCGGCGCGATCAACCTCGAGGACATCAAGGCGCCGGAGTGCTTCGCGATCGAGCGCACGCTGCGCGCACGCATGCGCATCCCGGTGTTCCACGACGACCAGCACGGGACCGCGATCATCGTCGGCGCCGCGGTGCGCAACGGGTTGATCCTGCAAGACAAACGGATCGAGGAGGTGCGGCTCGTCGCCTCCGGCGCCGGTGCCGCGGCGCTCGCCTGCGTCGATCTCCTGGTGCTGATGGGGCTGCGGCCCGAGAACGTGACGCTGACCGATATCAAGGGCGTGGTCTATGCCGGGCGCGATCCCGACATGCCGCCGAACATGGCGCGCTACGCGCGTGAGACGGCGGCGCGAACCCTGCGCGACGTGCTGCCCGCGGCGGATATCTTCCTCGGCCTGTCCGCTCCGGACGTGTTCCGTCCCGAATGGCTGCCCTTGCTGGCCGAGCGGCCGCTGGTGCTGGCGCTGGCCAATCCGGATCCGGAGATCATGCCGGAGGCGGTGCATGCCGGGCGCGGTGACGCGATCGTCGCCACCGGCCGCAGCGATTACCCGAACCAGGTCAACAACGTGCTCTGCTTTCCCTTCATCTTCCGCGGCGCGCTCGACGTCGGCGCGAGCACGATCGACGAGGCGATGAAGCTCGCGGCGATGGAGGCGATCGCCGAGCTGGCGCGGATGGAAGCCGACGACGTGGTGGTCGCCGCCTATGGCGGCCAGGCGCCGGTGTTCGGCCGCGACTACATCATCCCCAAGCCGTTCGACCCGCGCCTGATCCTGCAAATCGCGCCGGCGGTGGCGCGCGCCGCCATGGCGAGCGGCGTCGCCGGCCGGCCGATCGCGGATTTCGCGGCCTATCGGGTGGAACTTGAACGATTCGCCTACCGCTCCGGCCAGCTCATGCGCCCGGTCTTCGAGGCGGCGAAGAAGGCGCCCAAGCGGATCGCCTATGGCGAGGGCGAGGATGAGCGGGTGTTGCGCGCGGCGCAGACACTGATCGATGACGGCATCGCCGAGCCGGTGCTGATCGGCCGTCGCGACGTGATCGAGGCGCGGGTGCGGGAACTCGGCCTGCGGCTGGATTGCGGCGGCCGGGTGCGCATTCTCGACCCCGGACAGGACCAGGAGGCGCTGGCGGCGCTGCTGCCGCTGTACCAGCGCCTGGTCGGGCGCCGCGGCACCCCGCCCGATGCGGCGGCGCGGCGGCTGCGGACCCAGCCCACGGCGACCGCCTCGATGCTGCTGGCCGCCGGCGAGGTCGATGCGGCGATCTGCGGCGGCACCGGCGAGTGGTGGCGGCACATGCGCGACGTGATGCCGGTCATCCCGCGACGCACCGGGGTCAGCCGCCTCTACACCCTCTCCGCGATCATCCTGCAGGCCGGGGCGCTGTTCATCTGTGACACCTCGATGAACGTCGATCCGACGGCGGAGCAGGTGGCGGAGATGACGCTGCTGGCCGCCGAGGTCGTGCGCCGCTTCGGGCTCACGCCGCGGGCGGCGCTGGTGTCGCATTCCAGTTTCGGCTCCAGCAACGCCCCGAGTGCCCGCAAGATGCGCGACGCCCTGGGGCTGCTCCGCGAGCGCGCGCCCGAGCTGGAGGTGGACGGCGAGATGCATGCCGATGCCGCGCTGTCGGATGCGATCCGCGCCCGGGCGGTGCCGGACGGGCGCCTCGCCGGGCCGGCCAATCTGCTGGTGATGCCGTCGCTCGATGCCGCCAATGCCAGCTTCAACCTGTTGAAGGCGGCGGCGAACGGGCTGCCGGTCGGACCGCTGCTGATCGGTACCTCGCTTCCGGTGCACGTGCTCACGCCGAGCGTGACCGCGCGCGGCATCGTCAATGTCAGCGCCGTCGCGGTGCTGCAGGGGGCCGTTGCGGCGGGGATGACCGGCTGAGCCCGTCGCCGTGATCCTGGTCCTGCTCGGCCTCGCCGCCCTGGTCGCCCTGCTGTTCGCGGCGCAGGCGTTCAGCCGGGCGCGGATCGCCACCATCAAGGCGCTGCTCGCCTGGGTGGCGGCGCTGGCCGGGCTCAGTCTCGCGATGCTGCTGCTGCTGACCGGGCGGGGCGCGGGCGCGTTCGGGGCGCTGGTTTTCTTCGCGCCGCTGGCCTGGAGCTGGTGGCGCGAAGGCGCGTCACCGACAGCGTCGAAACCGGCGAAGCGTGCGCCGATGACGCGGGAGGAGGCCTATTCGGTACTTGGACTGACGCCGGGCGCGAGCGAGGCGGAGATCCGCGCCGCCTATCTGCGGCTGATCCGGGCGACGCATCCGGATCGCGGCGGATCCGATTGGCTCGCCGCGCGTATCAATCAGGCTCGGGACGTTTTGCTGCGCCGGTGACGTCCGCCGTGCTTGCCTGCCCCGGCCGCGTCTGGCACCACACCGGATCAGTACGCCCGGGTTCAGACCCGGACCGCTCCGCAGCCCACGTCAAGGATCGATTGCGTGATCAAACCTCTGCGAAAGGCCGTGCTGCCCGTCGCGGGTCTCGGAACCCGCTTCCTGCCCGCGACCAAGACGATGGCGAAGGAAATGCTGCCGGTCGTCGACAAGCCGCTGATCCAGTATGCGATCGAGGAAGGGCGCGCGGCCGGGATCGAGTGGTTCTGCCTGGTCACCGGACGCGGCAAGACCGCGATCGTCGATCATTTCGACATCGCCTACGAGCTCGAGGACACGCTGCGTGAGCGCGGCAAGCCCGACATGCTCGATTTGCTCGAGGGCATGAAGGTGCCACCGGGCTCGATCGTGACGGTACGCCAGCAGGTGCCACTCGGTCTCGGCCACGCGATCTGGTGTGCGCGCGCCTTCATCGGCGACGATCCGTTCGCGATCCTGCTGCCGGACGATCTCGTGCTGGCCGACACGCCGTGCATCAAGCAGCTTGCCGATGCCTACGCGCAGACCGGCGGCAACGTCGTCGCGGTGACCGAGGTGCCGCGCGAGCACACCAATCGCTACGGCATCCTCAAGACCGGCGCCGATGACGGCAAGCTGGTCGAGGTCCAGGGCCTGGTGGAGAAGCCGAAGCCCGAGGACGCGCCGTCCAATCTCTCGATCATCGGCCGCTACGTGCTGCTGCCGGAGGTGATCTCGCATCTCTCCCGCATGCAGAAGGGCGCGGGCGGCGAGGTTCAGCTCACCGACGGCATGGCGCAGATGATCGGCCACACGCCGTTTCACGGCCTGCGCTACGAGGGGCATCGCTTCGATTGCGGCGACAAGGCGGGTTTCCTCGAGGCGCAGATCGCCTTTGCGCTGCAGCGCGCGGATCTCGGTCCGGCGGTGCGCGGCTTCCTTCGCAAATACGCGGGATCGGCGGCATGACGGGTTTTCGGCACAGCTTCGATGCGACCGTGCTGCGGGAATACGACATTCGTGGCATCGTCGACCGGACGCTGCACGCGGCCGATGCCTTCGCGATCGGTCGCACCTTCGGCAGCATCGTTGCGCGCAACGGCGGCCGCACCGTCGCGGTCGGCTATGACGGCCGCCTGTCGTCGCCGGCGCTGGAGGCGGCACTGGTCGACGGGCTGAAGGCGAGCGGCATGGAGGTGCTGCGCATCGGCCGTGGCCCGACGCCGATGCTGTACTACGCCGCGACGGTGCAGCAGACCGATGGCGCGGTCATGGTCACCGGCAGCCACAACCCGCCGGACTATAACGGCTTCAAGATGATGCTTGGCCGTAAGCCGTTCTTCGGCGAGGGGATCCAGCAGATCGGGCGCCTCGCCGAGGCCGGCGAGCTCGTGCCGGAAGCCGCGGGCAGCGAGCGCAGTCTGGAGGTGCAGCCTGACTACGTGGCGCGGCTGATCTCCGACTGGGACGGCGGCGACCGGCTGCTGAACGTCGTCTGGGACAACGGCAATGGCGCCGCGGGCGAGGTGCTGACCCGGCTGGTCACCTCGCTGCCCGGCAACCATCTGGTGCTGAACGCCGAGATCGACGGGCACTTCCCGGCGCATCATCCCGACCCGACGCTGCCCAAGAACCTGCAGCAATTGATCGCCGCGGTGCGCGAGCGTGGCGCCGATCTCGGCATCGCCTTCGACGGCGATGCCGACCGCATCGGCGTCGTCGACGATACCGGCGAGATCCTGTTCGGCGACCAGCTTCTGGTGGTGCTGGCGCGCGACGTGCTGCGGCAGAATCCCGGCGCCACGATCATCGCCGACGTCAAGGCGAGTCAGGTGCTGTTCGACGAGATCGCCCGCGCCGGCGGCAAGCCGATGGTGTACAAGACCGGACACAGCCTGTTGAAGGCGAAGATGGCGGAGATCGGCGCGCCGCTCGGCGGCGAGATGTCGGGCCACATCTTCTTCGCCGATCGCTGGTACGGGTTCGACGACGCGCTCTATTCGGCGGTGCGGCTGCTCGGCATCGTCGCGCGCATGGACACCAGGCTGTCCGACGTGCGTGCGGCCCTGCCGCAGGTGGTGAACACGCCGGAGCTGCGCTTCTCCTGCGACGACCGCCGCAAGTTCGCGGTGATCGACGAGGTGGCGCGACGACTGCGCCAGTCCGGGGCGCGCGTCAGCGACATCGATGGCGTGCGGGTGCTGACCGAGGACGGCTGGTGGCTGCTGCGCGCCTCCAACACCCAGGCGGTGCTGGTGGCGCGGGCCGAGGCGGCGGACGCGGCCGGGCTGGAGCGGCTGAAACTCGCGCTGGCCGAGCAGCTCGAAGCCTCCGGCATCGAGGCGCCGGATTTCTCCGGCGCCAGCGAAGGGCACTGACCCGCGGACGAAGCGACCCCAGTCGGGCCGGCATCGGTTGGGCTGAACGGTGCACTCGACATAGGGGAAACACTGGGGCGGATCTGGCCCGAGCGGCGTCTGCCGGTCAGACCGGCCGGAGCAACACGCGGGCCTCGACGATGCGGATGTCGCTGTCCGAGAGCGCGGCGTAGTGCGGCAGGAACTGGGCGCGTTCCTCCGGCGCCGGATCGGCGCGCGCGATGAGCGATTCGGCGATGCGGAATCCCGCCCGCTCGATCATCGCCACCACGGCGCTGTGCCGCTGCTTGGTGATGTAGTTTGGCAGCAGGTCGCCCTCGTCCACCATGAAGCGCCACCAGCTTTCCGGCCCGACATAGGAGCGGTGGTCGCGGTAGTCGATCGCGGCATAGACGAACCCGTCCGGGTTGATCGCGCGGCGGAACGCCGCCAGGCAGTCCGCGAGGTCGTGCACGTGCTCGAACACCGAGAAGGAGACCAGTGCGTCGAACCGTCGTTCCGCCTCCGGCAGCGCCCGATAATCGGACAGCCGGAACGACACCTCCTCCGGCAGGCCGCCGAGATCACCCTGCAGCAGGCGCGGGAGGTCGTAGGCGGTGGCGCGTTCGCGGACCTGCTTCGCCGAAGTGCCAATCGCAGCGGGGTCGATGCCGCCCTCGCCGGAAATCGCGGTCAGGATGAGCGCCCAGATCGCCCAGGCGACGGCGCCGGGATCGGGATCCTGGTAGAGATCGACGCCCATCGCCTCGCGCGCGCCGAGCAGGCAGAGCAGCGTCGAGACCGAAAAGCGCTTCAGCCCGCCGCAGCCGAAATCGATGCAGCGCCGTCCGTGCAGCGTCAGACCCGGCTTCGCCATCAGATCGGCGAGGCCGCGCACCTGCACGAACGTGCTCCAGGTGCCGCGGTCGAATTCCGGCACCGCCATGCGCTGCAGCAGCGACGTGAACTCGGTGCCGAACTGCCGGCAGGTGGCATTCTTGATCGCGCCGTCGTCCGGGGGCGGGCTCACGCGCGTGTCGCCGTCGCGCTGGTCCCGCAGACCGTGTCGGTCTCGCAGACCGCGCCGGTCTCGCAGACCGCGTCGGTCTCGCAGACCGCGTCGGTCCCGCAGACCGCGTCGGTCGCGGCGATGGTGATGAGCGGGGCCGCGGCGGCGAGGATCGCCAGCGCCTGTTCGTGCAGTGCCGGCGTCGCGCCGGCGCAGGCATCGGCGATCACCCGCACCGCGACGCCGTCATCGGCGGCGCGCAACGCCGTCGCCAGCACGCAGCATTCCGTCGTGGCGCCGCAGAGCGCGATGGACGCGTCCAGACCGATGCGGCGCGCCATCGCCGCGTCCCATTTGCCGAGCGTGGTGCGGGTTTCGACCGGCGCGCCGCCCGGCAGACCGGGCACCAGCGCCCAGGCCGGGTCGTCGGCGGGCAGGAGCATGGTCGGGAAGCGACGGAAATACGCGATCCAGGCGCCGGTTGGCGGCGCCGGCGGCACGTAGCGGGTCAGGATGACGCGCCCGGCGTAATGCGCGATCAACCGGCGCACCGCGGGCAGGATCGCGGCGAAGCCGGGCGTCCCCCAGACACCCGCCGGATCGGCGAAGGCGTGCTGCATGTCGATCACCAGCAGCCACTCGCGGGCATCGGGCATCGCGGGACCATCGGCGCGCCTGGTCATTCGGTTTCATACCCCGGATAGTGCAGGCGCACGAGAGCGGGCTGCCGCGGCGGAAGGGCGACGCGAAGTCCATCCGTCGTGCTCGTCGCATTGGGGGCCGCGCCGTTCACGCTGCACTCGCGGAGTGTATCCGGCGAGACGCCGTGCAGGGTGATCGCCGGATGCGCGGCCCCGGGGGCCGGCAGCAGTTCCAGTACCGTCGCGGCGCGGTCGTGGCGGAGCACGCGCAGTCGCGCGCCGCCCGCGGCTGTCAGCGCCGGCGAGCCGTTCAGCGAGAGCGTGGTGCCGGCCTCGGTCGAGGTGGTGCGCCAGTACCGCCCGGCCTCCGCCAGGCTGGCATCGGTCGCGGCGCCGCAGGCGAAGACGCGGCCTTCCCAGGGAGAGGCATCCGCTGCCTCCAGCATGCGCATCGCCGGTATCAGCGCGCCCCAACTGTAGAACGGGTCGGCGTCGGGGCTCGCGTCGCCGGCCGGATCGTGCCGGTGGTAGTTCTCGTAGCAGAGCCGCGCGCGCCCCCAGCCGGCGTCGAACATCGTCCAGGCCCGATCGGCGAGGTCGGTGGCGACGTCGTGCCGGCCGGCGCGGCGCAGCCCCTCCCAGACCAGGAACAGATGCGGCGGCCAGATGCGCCCGCGCCAGTAGACGTTGTCGGCGCTCGCCGGGTCGTCATGGGTCGAGGACGGCAGCACGCGCGCGCCCCAGAACTTCGACGGTTGCAGCAGCCAGTCCTCGATCATGCGCGCGGTCTGTGCTTCGCTCGCGGCGCCGGCCAGCAGCGGATAGAAGCAGGTCGGGGAGAGCGATGCCACGAAGGCGCCGTTCCAATGCCGGGCGGCGAAGGTGCCGCGCTGCTCGTCCCACAGACGCTCGGCGATGGCGCGGTTGATGCGATCGGCCGTGTCGCGCAGCGTCGCGGCGGTCGCCGCATCGCCGAGCTCGGTCGCGATGCGGGCGAGACACTGCGCGTCCAGCGACACCAGGCTGCTCAGTCCCGGCTCCGCCACCGTCATCGTGTCGCGGGCCGGATCGAAGCCTGCGTCATCGAAGATCGGCGCATTGTCCATCAGCGACTCGTCCATCGCCGCCTGCTTCGTGTGGACGAAGGCGCCGGTGCCGGTCGGGGAGCTGCCGTACTCGATCAGCCCGTCGCCGTTCGGATCGCGCCGTTCCAGCCACCAGCGATGCGCGCGCAGCAGCACCGGGAAATGCTGCGCCAGCAGCGTGCGGTCGCCGGTCAGGAGGAAGACGCGCCAGAGCACGTAGGCGCCGATCGGTGATTGCGAGCGGTCGACCCATTCCTGGGTCGCGGTGCGCAGGCAGGGCAGGTTGCCCTCGGGGCAGAGATACTCGAGCGCCGCCGCGAGATTGCCGCGCGTGTTCTCCCAGTCGCCGACCAGCGCCGCCAGCAGCGCGTGGAACAGCATGTCGTCCAGCCACACGCCCCAGCCGGCGAATTTCCGGCTCAGCCAGTTGCGGGTCAGGACCGTGGTGGTGCGGTGGTTCTGCGCATCCCAGACCGTGTTCCAGGCGATCACGTCGCGCACCGCCTGCGCCGCCGCGGGCTGCTGCGTCGCCGCGCGCAGCGCTGCCTCGCGTCGCGCCGGCGCGGCCGCGAGCACGGCGTCCGCCTCGCGTGCTGCCATCGCGCGATCGGTGCCGAGGGCCGCGGCGACCGTGATCGTGGGATGCATCTGCGCGTTGAAGCGCAGCACGCCCCAGCGCGCCGGCCGCTCGGCGCGCGGTGGCGCGTAATAGCCGCGCGCGGCGATGTCGGCGGCGAAGTCCTCGATTGCGGCGTAGGTGCCGCCGAACACCGCGGGATCCTGCGAGGCGACCGAGACCCAGAGCGAGCGATGTCGCCCGGTCAGGCGCGGATGCTCGCCGGGCGGCACCGGCTCGGTGTGGTCGATCTCGATCCAGGGCTCGTCCGATCGCCACGGCGCCGGTCCGGCCGCGTCGAGGAAGCCGGCCTCGACCGTCAGCCAGTAGCGCAATCCCCATTCGCCGCAGCGGAGCACGGTGAGATGCGCGGCGAGCGCGTGCGGCGCCGGCTTGATGAAGGCGAGTTCCAGCTCGCTGCCGGCATGAGCGATGTGCGCGCGGACGAGGCCGCCATCGGTGAGGTGCTCGAGCAGCACGATGCCGTCACCGATGCCGAGCCGGCGATAGGCGCCCTCCTCGTTGCTGAAGGCGGAAAAGCGCAGGCAGAAGCCAGTGGGCAGGTGCACCATCGCCAGCGGATCCTGCTGATCCCAGGTGTTCCACTGCCGCGGCACGGAGACCATCAGCCGGCCGACCCGCCGGGCAGCACGCGGCCCTGCCTGATCCGCACCCAGACCGCGCGGCCCGGCTCCCACGGGCCGCCCGCGATCACGTCGGGTGACAGTGCCAGGATCGCCAGGCGGTGCGCCTCGACCTCGACATGGATGATCACCACCGCGCCGGCGAAGTCGATGCCGAGCAGCCGACCTGCCAGCGCATCGGGCGGCCGCGCCGCCGCCGTGGCCAGGGTGACGGCGAGCTGCTCGGGCCGCGCCGCCAGCCGCACCGGTCCCGACAGCCCGGCGGCCGCGATCGCGTCGCGCAGCGCGGACGTCGGCGCGAGATGCTGACCGCCGACCCGCAGCATGACGCCGTCGGCCTGCCGCTCGATCGCCGCCGGGACGACGTTGAGCGGGCCAAGGAAGCCGGCGACGAATTCGTCTGCGGGCTGCTGATAGATCTCCGCCGGCGCGCCCTGCTGGCGGATCACCCCCGCTTCGAGGACGAGCACGCGGTCGGCGAGGAACAGCGCCTCCTCCTGGTCATGCGTCACCATCACCGTCGTCACTCGCGTCTCGGCCTGGATGCGCTTCAGCTCCTCGCGCACCTCCTGGCGGATCTTGCGGTCGAGCGCGGAGAGCGGCTCGTCGAGCAGCAGCAGCTCGGGCTCGATCACCAGCGCACGGGCCAGTGCGACGCGCTGCTGCTGCCCACCCGACAGTGCCGCGGGCATGCGCTGCGCGAAGCCGCCCATCCGCACCAGGGCGAGCACGTCGCGGATACGCTGCTCGCGCTCGGCGCGCGCCATGCCGCGCATGCGCAGCCCGAAGCCGATGTTCTGTGCCACACTCATGTGCGGGAACAGTGCGTAGTTCTGGAACACGACGCCGATGTTGCGCCGCTCCGGCAGCATCGCCGTGATGTCGCGCCCGGCCAGTGTCACCCGCCCGGAATCGGCCGGGGTGAAACCGGCGATGATGCGCAGCAGCGTGGTCTTGCCCGAGCCGGACGGGCCGAGCAGCAGATGAAAGGCGTTGTGCGGCACGTGCAGCGTGATGCCTTTGAGCACGGCCGTCTGGCCGTATCCTTTGTGCACGTCGATCACATGCAGTCCGGAATTCTCCTCCGCCGCCCCCAGCGAGCTCTGCGCCCAGGGCGCGTTCACGGCGTGCTGCCCGGCAGCCCGGCATTGCGCAGGCCGAGGCGGTGCAGCAGCAGGATCAGCAGGCAGGTCGTGGCGACGATCAGCGTTGCCAGCGCGTTCAGGTCCGGCAGATAGCCGACGCGGATCAGCGTGTAGATCTTGAGCGGCAGGGTCTGCGTGCCGAAGGGAGCGAGGAAATACTGGATCAGGAAATTGTTGAACGCCATGACGAAGGCGATCAGCGTGCCGCTCAGGATCGCGGGCAGGATCAGCGGTGCGGTGACCAGCGCGAAAGTGGCGAGCGCGCCGGCGCCGAGCGAGCGCGCGGCGTGCTCGAGATCGGGATCGATCGCCTGCAGCCGGGTCGCGACGATGAACACGACATAGGGGAGTGAGATCGCCAGCAGGCCGAGATAGATCGAGAGCAGACTTCGCCCGAGGCCGATCGCGTTCATCACCAGCAGCATGGCCAGGCCCAGGATCAGCCAGGGCACCGTGATCGCCGCGAGCAGCGTGCCGCGGAACAGCACCGCGCCGAGCCGCCCCGCGCGCCGGACCAGCCAGACCGCGCCCATCGTGCCGAGCAGCGCCGCACTCGCCGCGACCAGCGCCGAAAGCTTGAGCGAGAGCCAGGTCGGCCCGAGCAGGCCGGAGCGCGCGAACAGCGTGCCGTACCAGTGCAGCGTCGCCTGGAACGGCAGCGTGCCATAGGGCGAGGCGTTGAACGACAGGGCGATGATCACCAGCAAGGGGAGGAACAGCAGCGCCAGGCCGAGGCCGAGCACCGTCACCATGCCCGGCGAGACGGCGTCGATGTCACGCAGGCGCGACATGATCGCTCCATCGAGACGTGAGCCGGTGCAGCGCCGGCCGCAGGCCGGCCAGCAGCGCCACGATCGCGAGCGTTGCCAACAGCAGCAGCAACGACAGCACCGAGCCGAAGGAGGGATCATCGGCGCGGGTCATCTGATCGGCGATCACGTTGCCGAGCAGCAGCCCGTTCGGGCCGCCCAGGATCGCCGGCTCGACGAAGGCGCCGCCCATCGGCACGAACACGATGATCAGGCCGGAGACGAGACTCGGCGCCGCCATCGGCAAGACGATGTGGCGCAGCCGCGCCCGGCGCGTGGCGCCGAGCGAGCCCGCGGCGGCGAGCAGCGTCGCGTCGATCCGCTGCATGCCGGAGAACAGGACGAAGACCATGACCGGCAGGTTCTCGTACACCAGCATCACCACCGTCGCCGCCTGCGTGTAGAGGATGGAGGCGCCGGGTGCTGCGAGCCCGAGCAGCCGCAGCGTCACCATCACCGGGCTGCCCGGGCCGAGGATGACGAACACGCTGTAGATCAGCAGCAGGTACGAGGTCAGGTACGGCACGATGATCGCAAGCAGCGTCGCAGTGCGTGCGCGCGGCGCCAGGCGCGACAGGACCCAGGCCGGCGCCCAGCCGAGGGCCGCGGTCAGCAGCGCCGCGAGCCCCGCCGTCAGCATCGTCTTCATCGCCAGGTGGAAATAGAGCGGCGTCGCGAACAACCGCGCATAGCTGTCGAGCGACAGTGGCGCGTCGGCCCCCTCCGGCGCGAAGCTGAACCAGACCAGCACGGCGAGCGGGATCAGCACCATCACGGCGAGCAGCAGTCCCGCCGGCAGCAGCAACAGGATCCCGGTCAGCCGCGCCCGCAGTGCGCGTGATGCCACCTCAGGAGGCTTTCACCTCCTCCCACAGCTCGGTCCATTTCTTCAGCGCCGCCGGCGCGATACCGGCCTGCAGCGCGATCGGGCCGCGGTAGGCGACCAGGGGGCCGGCGAGCAGCTTGTTCGCCGCCGCTTCCGGCAACGCCTTGATCGCGTCGGTATTGACCGGCACGGCCAGTTCCTGGTTCGGCCCGGGATGCGTGATCCACTGCGTGAAATAGGGCGTGGAGGTGGCGAAGTTGATCCAGGCATAGGCGAGATCGGCGTGCGGGGCATCGCGCACGATGGCCCAGGTGTCGCCCCACAGTACCGTGCCCTCCTTGGGCAGGATGAAATCGACCGCGTGACCGTTCGCGCGCAGCGTGCCGGCCAGGCCCGACCAGAGATTGCCCATGGTGATCGCGCCGGTGAGAAAGGCCTTGTTCCAGTCATCCGCGGAGGACCAGAACAGCTTGACGTTGCGCTTGAGATCGAGCAGCGCCTTGCGCACGCGCTGCAGGTCGGGCGCCTGCGGGTTCTCGCCGAGATAGAGTGCCGCGGTCATCACCGCGGTCGTGGGATCGTCGAAGAATCCGACCTTGCCCTTGCTGGCGGGATCCCAGAGAATATCCCAGCTCGTCGGCGCGGGCGTGACCTGCGCCGGGTTGACCGCGAGCGACGTGGCGCCCTGCACCCACGGCACGGCGTAAACCTTGCCGTCGTAGCGGATCGAAGGATCGTCGCGGAAGCGCGGCTCCAGCGAGGACCAGCTCTTGATGCGGGCGGTGTCGATCGGCTGGATCAGCGACTGGCGCGCCGCCGGCAGCACATATTCGAGGTTGGGCAGCACCACGTCGATCTTGCCGGTGCCGCCGGTGCGCAGCATCTGCAGCAGATCGTCCTCCGAGGTGAAGTAGACCTGCTTCACGCTGGCGCCGGTCTGCTGCTCGAACATCTGCAGCGTGCCGGGATCGTCGGCGCCGTAATTCTGCCAGGACGCGATGGTGAGCGTCTGTCCCTTGAAGGCGGCCGCACCTTGCGCCCGCGCGATGGCGGGGAGGGTGAGCGCCGCGGCGGAAGCGAGGAGGGAGCGTCGCGAAAGCATCATGCCTGTCTCCTGCTGACGATGTCACGAAGCCTGGTCGTCCGTCGGCACGTGCGCCGGTCTGGCGCCGCCGGTCCGCCCGATTGCGCGCCGTCGCTGCCGGCAATCATCGCAACCGCCCGAGCAGGCGGACGAGCTGCCGGCTCTCGTCCGCGCTCAGCGGCGCCACCGTCTCGCGGGTGATGGCGATCGCGCGATCCATGTTGCGCAGCGTCACCCGCCTTCCGGTCGGGGTCAGTGTGACCAGCAGCTTGCGCCCATCCTCGGGGTCGCGCACGCGCCTGGCAAGACCTCGCCGCTCCAGCCGCTCGACCGTGCCCTTGACGGTTGCCGCGTCCATCGCGACGGCGCGGCCGAGGTCTGCCTGCGAGGCGGTGCCGATTTCGTGCAGCCGCGCCAGCACCGCCCATTGCCGCGGCTTCAGCCCGTCGCCGATCATGCTGCTGAACAGCGTGGTGTGGCGCTGGCTGACCTGGCGCAGGATGTAGCCGATCTGTTCGTCGAGCCGGTAGTAGTGCGGCATCGGCAGCGCCTGCTTGACGCCGTTGCTCATGGCGCGAGCCAGGTCTCGATGCTGCCCGGATCGGTCTGCAACTCCGCCATCGCGGCGCCGAGGCGGACGCGCCCCTTTTCGATCACATAGGCGCGGTCGGCGATCAGCCGGGCGAAATGCAGGTTCTGCTCCGACAGCACGAGACCGATGCCCTGACGCTTCATCGCCAGGATCGCCTGCGCCATCTGCTCGACGATGCGCGGCGCCAGCCCCTCGGCCGGCTCGTCGAGCAGGATCAGGCGCGGATTGCCCATCAGCGCGCGACCGATCGCCAGCATCTGCTGCTCGCCGCCGCTCATCCGCCCGCCGGGCCGGCGCCGCATCTCGCCGAGATTGGGAAACACCGCATAGACCCGCTCGGCGGTCCAGGCGGCGCCGTCGCGCGCCGGCCGCCGGCCGATATCGAGATTCTCCTCGACCGTGAGATCGGTGAAGATGCGCCGATCCTCCGGCACGTAGCCGAGGCCGAGCCGCGCGATCCCGTGCACCGGCAGGTGCCCGATATCGCTGCCGGCGAAGTGAAGCAGCGCCGCGCGACGCTCGAGCAGTCCCATGATGGCGCGGAAGGTCGTGGACTTGCCAGCGCCGTTGCGGCCGAGCAACGCCACGGCCTCGCCGGCGGCGACCGCAAGCTCGACGCCGAACAGCGCCTGCGCTCGCCCGTACCACGCGTCCAGTCCGGCGACCGCGAGCATCACGGCGCGGCCGCAGCCGAGGGAGCGAGGCCAGTCCCGAGATAGATCGCGCGCACATGCGGATCCGCCCGAACCGCATCGGGCGCGCCGTCGGCGACGATGCGGCCGCGCTCCAGCACCATCACCCGGTCGGCATGGGCGAACACCATGTCCATGTCGTGCTCGGTGAACAGCACGCCGATGCGCCGCTCGCGCGCGATCGCGGCGGTCGTTGCCATCAGCGCGATGCGTTCCGCCGGCGCCATGCCGGCGGTCGGCTCGTCCATCAGCAGCAGGCGCGGCGCATGCGCCAGCGCCACCGCCAGCTCGAGCCGCTTCAGCTCGCCATAGGCGAGCTCGGCGCAGGGACGATCAACCTCGTCGAGGCCGACCAGCGCCAGCGCCGCATCCGCCGCGGCACGCCCGAACGCATCGGCGCGGCCGAACGGGCGCCACAGCCGGCCCGCATGCGACAGCAGCGCCATCTGCACGTTCTCGCGCACCGTCATCGAGCCGAGCGTCGCCGTGACCTGGAAGGTGCGGCCGGCGCCGAGGCGCCAGATCGCCGCCGGGCGCGCGCCGGTGATATCGCGGCCGAGCAGCCGCACCTGGCCGGCGCTCGGCCGGATCTGCCCGCTCAGCATGTTGAAGCAGGTGGACTTGCCGGCGCCGTTCGGTCCGATCATTGCCAGGATCTCGCCCGGCATCAGGCGGAAGCCGATGCCGCGCACGGCTTGGACGCCCTGATACGCCTTCGCCAGTCTCTCGACCTCGAGCAGCGGCTCGGTCACGCGCCGCGCTCCGCCAGGGCGCCGCGGCGGCGCAACGCGAGACGCAGCGACGGCACGAGCGTCTGCCACGAGCCGGCGATGCCGCGCGGGAAGGCGACGACCAGCACGACGATCAACGCGCCGAGCACGAGGCGGGAATAGTCGGTCTCGGTCATCAGCCAGATTGACAGGGCTTTGTACACCGCGGCGCCGGCGATCGCACCGGAGATCGTGCCGACCCCGCCGAGCAGTACCATCACCAGCCCGTCGATCGAGACGCCGATGCCGAGGCTGTCGGGGAAGACGCTGCCCTTGAGAAAGGCGAACAGTGCCCCGGCGAGCCCGGCGAAAGCGGCAGCCAGTGCGAAGGCGAGCCAGCGCGTGCGGCTGACGTCGATGCCGATCGCCGCCGCGCGCAGCGGCGAATCGCGCGTAGCCCGCAGCGCGTAGCCGAAGGGCGAGAATGCGACGATCCGCAGCAGCAGCACGCTTCCCGCCATGGCCGCGAGCGTCAGCCAGTAGAAATGCGCGGCACTGGAGGCCCAGCGTGCCGGCCAGACGTTCAGGATGCCGTTGTCGCCGCCGGTGACATCGACCCATTGGAACACCACGGTCCAGAGGATCTGCGCGAAGGCCAATGTCAGCATGGCGAAATAGACGCCCGCGAGCCGGACGCAGAACCAGCCGAACGCGATGCCGCCAGCAAGCGAAGCGGCGATGCCGATCAGGAGGGACGCTGGCATGCCGAGCCCTGCGGCGGTCGCCATCGCCGCGCCATAGGCGCCGAGGCCGAAATAGGCGGCGTGGCCGAAGCTCGCCTGGCCGCCGACGCTCATCAGGAATTGCAGGCTGGCGGCGAAGATCGCGGCGATCAGGATCTCCGCGCCCACGCTGAGCGCATAGCCGCCGAGCCAGAGCGGTGCGGAAGCCGCGAGCAGCAGCGCGGCCGGGGCGAGCAGCCGGGCGCCGCGCGGCATCGGCTTCCAGACCCGCCCGGCCCATTCGCCGGCCGCCCGCATTGCTTCCGGCGCGCCGAGCAGCCCGTACGGCCGCAGGATCAGCACCGCCGCCATGACCGCGAACACCAGCACGAGCGAAGCGGTGGGCAGCAGCATGATGCCGAACACGTTGAGTTCGGAGACCAGCAGGGCGGCGAGGAAGGCGCCGGGGATGCTGCCGAGGCCGCCGATCACCACGATCACGAACACCTCGACGATGATGCCGAGATCCATGTCGTGGCTGACGGATTCGCGCGGGATCTGCAGCGCGCCGCCGAGCCCGGCGAGGAAGATGCCGAGCGCGAACGCGCCGGTGAACAGCCATTTCTGATTGATCCCGAGGACTGCGACCATTTCGCGATCCTCGGTCGCCGCGCGCAGCATCCGGCCCCAGCGCGTGCGATGCAGCAGCAGCCAGAGCAGGCCGAGCACGGACGGCCCGACCACGATCAGCAGCGCGTCGTAGCGCGGCAGCGGCGCGCCGAGGATGTGGAACGCGCCGGACAGGCCGGGGGCGCGCGGCCCGAGCAGATCCGACGGGCCCCAGATCAGCAGCACCAGGTCCTCGGCCATCAGCGCCACCCCGAAGGTCGCGAGGAGCTGGAACAGCGGCGGCGCGCGGTAGATCCGGCGCAGCAGCGTGATCTCCATCAGCGTGCCGATCGCCGCCGTCGCCAGCGCCGCCAGCAGCACCGCCGCCCAGAATCCGACGGCACTGCCGGCAAGATGCGTGGTCAGCGTGTACGCGATATAGGCGCCGAGCATGTAGAAGGCGCCGTGCGCGAAGTTGACCACGCGGCTGACGCCGAAGATCAGGGAGAGGCCCGACGCGGCCAGGAACAGCGAGGCGGCGCTGGCCAGGCCGGTCAGGAACTGCGCGAGCACGAAGCTCACGGCGATGCCGCTCCGTCCTTTAGTGACGCGCGCTCACCCCTGCGGCCGCATCGCCCGCACCTCGGCATCGGACGGCAGGAAGTCCTGCCCGGGCTCGTAGCGGAAATCGACCATCACGCCGCTGTCGTTCTTCAGCGCAGTCTTGCCGAGATAAGTGCCGAGCGTCGACTGGTGATCGATCCTGCGCAGCGTGATCTCGCCGAATGGCGAGGGCACGCTCAGCCCCTCCGCCGCGGCGATCAGCTTATCCGTCTCGGTGCCGCCGGCCTTGGCCAGGATCGCGGCGGCGACCTTCATCTCGGTGTAGCCGACCACCGATCCCATATACGGGTGCTGGTGGTATTTCGTCTCATAGGCGTCGAGGAACGCCTTGTGCGCCGGCGTGTCGATGCCGTACCAGGGATAGCCGGTGACGATCCAGCCGCTCGGCGCCTCGGCTTTCATCGGCTCGAGATATTCCGGCTCGCCGGTCAGGAAGCTCACCACGGTCACGCCCTTGAACAGGCCGCGCGCCTCGCCCTCGCGCACCAGCTTGACCAGATCCGGGCCGAAGGTGACGTTGAGGATCGCATCCGGCTTCGCCTGGGCGATCGCCTCGGCGACCGCGCCGGCGTCGATCTTGCCCTGCGGCGGCCATTGCTCGGCGACCCATTGCACGTCCGGCCGCTTTTTCGCCAGCAACTGCTTGAACACGCGCACCGCCGACTGGCCGTACTCGTAGTTCGGCGCGATCGAGGCCCAGCGCTTCGCCGGCAGCTTCGCCGCCGCATCGGCGAGCATCGCGGCCTGCTCGTAATTGTCCGGCCGCAGCCGGAACGTGTAGCGGTTGCCGTCCTTCCAGACCATCGCATCGGTCAGCGGCTCGCCGGCCAGGTAGAAGACGTGCCGGTGCGCGGCGTAGTCGCCGAGCGCCAGCCCGATATTGGAGAAGAACCCGCCCATCAGCATGACCACGCCGTCCTGCATGGTGAGCTCGTTCGCCGCGGTCAGCGCCGCGCCGGGCTTGCCGCCGTCATCCTTGGAGATCACCTCGATCTTGCGGCCGTTGACGCCGCCCGCGGCGTTGATCTCGTCGAGCGCCAGCTGCCAGCCCTTGCGATACGGCACGGTGAAGGCGGGCAGGGCGGAATAGCTGTTGATCTCGCCGATCCTGATCGGCTCCGCCGCCCGTGCCGCGCCGATGCCGATGATCGCGCCCAGCGCCGCCAGTCCCAGTCCGCGTGGCAGACTCATGCTCGGTCTCCTGTTTCGTGCCGACCCCGTCGAATCGCACCGCGCGGTGCGTCGATGCGTCCTGTCGGGCTCATCGCAGCCCGTCCTCGCCCTTGATGTCGGAGGCGGCAAGTCCGCCGGCGCGGGCATGGATGCGCGGACCGGTGGTCATCACCAGTGCCAGCACCATTTCGTCCGGCCGCGGCGCGTCGGGCACGCCGACCTCCATCGCGTCGAAATGGCTGCGCACGTAGGAGGCATTGATGTGCGTCACCGGCACGTCCAGCCGCGCGCCGGCGGCGCCCACTTTCTTGGTGGACGGTACGATCGCCTTGGCGTCGCCGAGCACGCCGCGCATCGCGTACCCGCCTGGCGCGTGCCACAGCGCGCCGTGCTCGAGCTCACCCGCGACGCCGATGATCGCGCCCTTGCCGTAGCCCTGCACCCGCCCCGCCTCGCCGCCCAGCGCCGCGACCAGCGCGCGCGCCAGCGCGAGCCCGAGCGGTTCGAGCGCGCGCATGAAGAACTGGATGTCCGCGACGTAGCGGCCGGCGAACGGGTTGGCGATCACCGCCAGGACCGCGCCGCGTCGCAGCGGCACCACTTCCGGTGGCCCACCCTCGTGGAAGATCTCCTCCACGCTGATCAGGCGCTTGCGCAGTTGCACGGTCTCAGTCATCGGCAGCGCTCCCCGGCGCGGACAACGGATCGCCTGCGGCGGCGGTCAGCACGGTCCGGCCCTGCAGGTGCAGCGCCGCGGCGATGATCTCGCATGCCGCGACCAGCGCCTCGGCCCGCCGCAGCCCGGCGTCGAGCGCGGTTGCAATCTCCGCCTCGGCAAGCGCGCCCACCGCGTGCGTGACCGGGCGCTCGCCGAGATCGCTGTCCGGCTGCAAATCGGTGGCGGGGCAGCGCTGCACCGCCGGATGGCCCGGCAGATCGACCGCGTTGGCGATCACGGTCGCCGCGGCATCCGCCGCGGCGGCGCGTGCGGCCAGCACCGTCACCGCATCGGCAATGCCGAGCGAGAAGCTGCGTCCGCGCCAACCGCTGGTCGCAATCCCCCGCACGCAGTCGGCGTCGCGCAGGACGACGCGGCCGAACAGATCAGGCGCGCCCGGCGCCGGGCGCGCCACCATGCCTGTCGCGAAACATTCGCCGGGGGCCAGATGCAGCGCGATGTCGCCGCCATTGTTCACCGCCGCGCGCCGCAGCGGCGCCGCCGCGACCATCGCCGCGAGCACCGCCTCCGCCACCGCGCCCGCCACCGCCGCCATCGGGGTGATGAAGCCGAAGCGTGCGAGCGGCTCGACCGCGGCGCGCATGCGGCGCGCGATCGGG
>DATJSJ010000063.1:0-8080 GCA_035504175.1 Acetobacteraceae bacterium | reverse complement strand
ATGCGGTGATGCAGGACGGGCTCGAATCGGCGCTGCAAAGCATCAAGCGGATCTGCGAAGGCTCCGGCGGCAAGCAGGCGAGTTCCGCGGAGCGGTAGAAGGTTGCGCTGCCTGCCGGAAAGCAAGGCATCCGCCGCGAGCCTCGTTCTGCGTCGCGCTTACGCTTTTTGCATCTGGAAGACCCGCTCCACCAGGGTTTGGAGGAAGCGGAACACCGCCTCCGCGCCGAAACCCGCGAGGAAGGTGATTCCGGAGGCGGAGAGGGTGAGTGAACCGACCAGTGCCTGGGGTGGCGACGTGCCGGTTGGAACAGGCTGCACCGGGGCGCTCGGGCCCGCGTAGGAGGTAATCAAGAGGCTGACACAGGCAGCGACCACCACACCGAGGATGACCCGGAGCACGGAAACCGGAAACTCCTTTGGACTGAGCGTATTCGTCCGCAGATCGGTGTAGTGCTGCAGAAGCACGTAGAGCAGTGAGCCGATCACACCGAAGGTGAAGGGCAGAATGTAGCTGGAAATTGCCTGGATCACCGGCGCTACTTGGAACTCCACGTCGCCGAACGCATCGCAGCCGGACCCGACACCCGCGCTCGCGCATGGGCCACCACTGGGCAGTGTCGCAGAGGGCGGAACGGGAATCCAAGCGATAAGCATCCATCCGACAGATTTGCTCCAGCGCACGACCTTTGCAGTCGCGCCGTAGAGACCGCCGACCTGGCCGGGCCAGTCGGTCCCGAAATGTTGCAGACCGAGATGGGCGCGATGGAAATCTGCGGCGAGTACCTCATCGCGGCCGCAGACCTCCCGGATTTCCGGGCTAGAATGCAAATGCATGCCCGCAACGACCTTTTGATAGTCAGTCGGGACGCGGGCAAGCCGGTACCGGTCGCAGACCGGCAGCAGGGTCGCGAAGCTGACATCCTCTGCAGCGGCTGGGCCCTGCGCCGGTGGCGTTGCCTTGTCGATCGACTCCTCCAGCCGGAACTTGTCCTGGATTAGCACCGCCTGCTGCGCCCGCAATGGCTCCAGCACCTCGAGCAGGCTTTTTCCGAGCGAGATCTTCGTTGCCTCCCAGGCCGCGAATATGGCCAGCCACAGGGCGAATGCGGCGAGCCCGTACATGAACCGTCGGTGCCGGTTCGCGGTGCGCGTCAGGTTGCCGTAGGCCTGTTGCGCCAGCCAGTACGAAGACTCAGCATCGAGCGTCCGCTGCGACCCTGCCACCAGAGCCGTGTAGGCGATCGTCAGCCCGGTCGCCGGCTGGGTTTTGCTGATTAACTCGTCCTTTACCGCCTGCAGCAGGCCAATTGCCTCGATGTCATCGCGCGCCGAAGTGCCGGCCTCAATATCCGCCACCTCCTTGACAATGCGCCGGAAGGTGTAGGTGTCGTCCCTTCCCTGCGGGTCCTGCCAGGTCAGCTTGATGTCGGACACGCGCTTGGTCGGGTCATTGGCAACGGCCCGGCTGAGGATGCGAATTTCCGCGATCAAGGCATCGAGATATTTCCGACGCGGCTGAGCGCCGGACGACCGGGGCGATGGATTGGCACCAACGGCTGAAGATCCTGACATGTACCTGTCGCTCCACCGCGCTGCATTTTCCGTTTGACGGAGTGGGCTGATGCCCGAATGACCGGGCATCGTCACAGGGCCGCGGCAAGAATAGGGTGGGCGCTGCAGGCCCACCCACCACAGCCGCTACTGTTCTTACTGATAAGTAACGAGCACACGCAAGCCCAAAAATTTGCCGCGGATGCGCGCCCGGGCGCGAGCCGCATCACAAGAGCGGTAGCGTAGACCGTGACCAGATCTCCGCGACGCGTCTCGGGTGCAGGCGACGCTACTCCGCGGCACCGCGCAGCGCGCCGCCGGCGGCGAGAAGGCAGATCGGCAGCGCCGCGGCGAGCACGGCGCAGAGCAGCAGCAGGTGCGGGCGGGGGCTGAGTCCGGTCTGCACCGCGCTCGCTGCCGCCGCGCCGAAGATCAGCACCGGCGTCGCCAGCGGCAGAACGAGCAGCGGCAGCAGCACCCCGCCCCGTCGCGCGCCCAGCACGATCGCTGCGGCCATGGCGCCAAGCAGGGAGAGATCGAGCGTGCCGGGCAGCAGCCCCGCGAGCAGGGCCGGCAGCGCACGGGGATCCATGCGCAGCATCTCGGCCAGCGGCCCGGCCGCGAGCAGCAGCGGCAGGCCGGTGGTCAGCCAGTGCGCCAGCGCCTTGGCCGCCGCCACCAGCGAGGCCGGAAGGCCGCACAGCAGCAGGTGGTCGAGCGAGCCGTCCTCGAAATCGGCGCCGAACAGCCGGTCGAGCGGCAGCACCGCAGCGAGCAGCGCGCAAACCCAGACGATGCCCGGCGCGATGCGCCCGAGCGTTGCCGGTCCCGGCCCGATCGCCAGCGGGAAGAGCGAGGCGGCGAGCACGAAGAACAGCAGCACCGCAAGCGTATCGGCGCCATGCCGCAGCGAGAGCCGTAGCTCGCGTCCGACCAGGGCCAGAAAGGCCTTCACCCGAGGCGCAGCTCCGCGGCGCGCGGCAGCGGCAGGGCGATATGGGTTGCCGCCACGACCAGTCCGCCTGCCTCCCGGTGGCCGGCCAGCATGACGGCGAAGCGATCGATCGCCCCGGTGTCGAGCCCGATCGTCGGCTCGTCCAGCAGCCAGAGCGGCGCCGGGCTCAGCGCCAGGCGCGCCAGCGCCAGCCGGCGCCGCTGCCCGGCCGAAAGCATGCGCGCCGGCAGTGCAGCCAGCGGGGCGAGATCCACCGCGGCCAGGGCGGCGCGCGGGTCGCGGCCGGAGAGGCGCGCGGCGAAAGCGAGGTTCTCGGCCGCGGTCAGCCCCGGCTTCACCGCATCGAGATGGCCGACATAGGCGACCCGGCCGGCATGCGCGCCGGGATCGGCGGCGATGTCCTCATCCGCCCAGGTGATCGTTCCGGCATCGGGCCGCTTCAGCCCGGCGAGCAGGCGGAGCAGCGTCGACTTACCCGAGCCGTTCGGGCCGAGGAGAAGCAGCGCGCCGCCAGCGCCGACGGCGAGATCGACGTCGCGCAGCACCAGCCGCTCCGCCCGGAAGGCTGCCAGCCCTTCGGCACGCAATGCCATGGTTCCCCCGGCCTGGATCCTCCCGGCCAAGTGGACGGCCGGGGGCGGTATGGTTTAAGCCGCGCGGCGAGACATGCACCAGACATGCCCCTGCTCCGAATGGCGCGCCGCCGATGCGGGAAGGCGCCGCAGGAAGATGCCCGGAGGCGCGGGGACATGCCGCAGACAAGAGGCAGGCGGATGAAGTCGGTCGGGCAGGACAGTCTGGGGGTGCGTCGTACCCTCACCGTGCAGGGTCGCGACCACGCCTATTTTTCGATCCCCGAAGCGGAGGCGAAGCTCGGCGACCTCTCGCGACTGCCGGTCAGCCTCAAGGTTCTGCTCGAGAACATCCTGCGGTTCGAGAACGGGCAGAGCTACAAGCTCGAGGATGCGCGCGCGATCGCCGGCTGGCTCGCCGAGCGGCGCAGCACGCAGGAGGTGCCGTTCCGTCCCGCCCGCATCCTGATGCAGGATTTCACCGGCGTGCCGGCGGTGGTCGATCTCGCCGCCATGCGCGACGGCATTACGCGCCTCGGCGGCGATCCGCGGCGGGTCAACCCGCTGATCCCGGTCGATCTCGTGATCGACCATTCGGTGATGGTGGACGCGTTCGGCACGCCCGACGCGCTGCGCCGCAACGTGCAGATCGAATTCGAGCGCAACGGCGAACGCTACCAGTTCCTGCGCTGGGGCCAGTCGGCGTTCGAGAGTTTTCGCGTCGTGCCGCCCGGCACCGGCATCTGCCATCAGGTGAACCTCGAATACCTGGCGCAGGCGGTGTGGACGGCGGAGCTCGACGGCACGACCTACGCCTATCCCGACACGCTGTTCGGCACCGACAGCCACACCACCATGGTGAACGGCATGGGCGTGCTGGGGTGGGGCGTCGGCGGGATCGAGGCAGAAGCGGCGATGCTCGGCCAGCCGATCGCCATGCTGATCCCGGACGTGGTGGGCTTCCGGCTGACCGGCACGCTGCCGGAGGGTGCGACCGCGACCGACCTCGTGCTGACCGTGACGCAGATGCTCCGCAAGCTCGGCGTGGTCGGCAAGTTTGTCGAGTTCTACGGCCCGGCGCTGGATCATCTGCCGGTCGCCGACCGCGCCACGATCGGCAACATGGCGCCCGAGTATGGTGCGACCTGCGGCTTCTTCCCCGTGGACGCGATGACGCTCGATTATCTGCGCCAGACCGGGCGCGAGGAGGCGCGGATCGCGCTGGTCGAGGCGTATACCAAGGCGCAGGGCATGTTCCGTGACGCCAGCTCGCCGGAGCCGGTGTTCACCGCGACGCTGGAACTCGATCTCGGAACGGTGCAGCCCTCGCTTGCCGGGCCGAAGCGGCCGCAGGACCGGGTGGCGCTGCGCGACGCGAGCGCCGCATTCGAGGCGGAGCTCACCAAGGGGTTGGGCGTGCCGGCGGGCGAGACCGGCAAGCGCGTCCAGGTCGACGACAAGCTCGAGGAGATCGGGCATGGCGACGTCGTCATCGCCGCGATCACGTCGTGCACCAATACCTCGAACCCGTACGTGATGGTGGGTGCGGGGCTGGTGGCGCGGCGCGCGCATGAGCGCGGGCTGAAACCCAAGCCCTGGGTGAAGACCTCGCTCGCGCCGGGCTCGCAGGTGGTGACGGAGTATCTGGAGAAATCCGGCCTGTCGAAGGATCTGGACGCGATCGGCTTTAACCTGGTGGGCTATGGCTGCACCACCTGCATCGGCAATTCCGGCCCGCTGGAGGAGCCGATCGCCGAGGCGATCGAGGACAATCACCTGGTCGCCGCCTCCGTGCTGTCCGGCAACCGCAATTTCGAGGGGCGCGTGCATCCGAACGTGCGCGCCAACTATCTCGCTTCGCCGCCGCTGGTGGTGGCGTATTCGCTGCTCGGCACGATGCGCGAGGACATCACGACCGCGCCGCTCGGCACCGGCAGCGACGGGCAGCCGGTGCATCTGAAGGACATCTGGCCGAGCAACAAGGAGATCGCGGAGACGGTCGCCGCCAGCATGGGGCGCGAGCAGTTCATCCACCGCTATGGCGAGGTGTTCCGCGGCACGCCGGAATGGCAGGCGCTGGACGTCGCGGCCGACAGCGACACCTATCGCTGGAATGACGGCTCCACCTACGTGAAGAACCCGCCGTATTTCGAGGGCATGACGATGGAGCCGCCGGGTGTCGCGGACGTGCAGGGTGCGCGCATCCTGGCGTTGCTGGGCGACAACATCACGACCGACCACATATCGCCCGCCGGATCGATCCGACGCAATTCGCCGGCCGGCGAGTACCTGATCCAGCATCAGGTGCGGCCGGTGGATTTCAACAGCTACGGCTCGCGCCGCGGCAACCACGAAGTCATGATGCGCGGGACGTTCGCCAACATCCGCATCCGAAACGAGATGATCCCCGGCGTCGAAGGCGGCGAGACCAGGCACTACCCGTCGGGCGAGCAGCTTTCGATTTACGACGCCGCCATGCGCTACCGGCAGGAAGGCGTGCCGCTGGTGGTGATTGGCGGCAAGGAGTACGGCATGGGCTCGAGCCGCGACTGGGCCGCGAAGGGCACGTTGCTGCTTGGGGTGAAGGCGGTGATCGCCGAGAGTTTCGAGCGCATTCACCGTTCCAACCTGGTGGGCATGGGTGTGTTGCCGCTGCTGTTCGAGGACGGCACGACGCGGCAGTCATTGGCTCTCAAAGGTGACGAGGTGATCGATATCACCGGGCTGGAAGGGCTGCGGCCGAAGGTGCGGCTGACCATGGCAATCCACCGCGCCGATGGCTCGACGCAACAGGTGCCCGTGCTTTGCCGCGTCGATACCGCCGACGAGGTCGAGTATTATCGCCACGGCGGCATCTTGCACTACGTGTTACGCGGCATGGTCCGCGCCGCCTGACGGCCGCGAGGCTCCGGCGTCGCGAATGCCTTGGCCTTCAGACATGGATTGCAAAGGCTAGCCTTTGCCGGGGTCCAGGTGCGGAGCCCCTGGCCTTCCTTTCTTCGCCGCCTGATCACCGGCCCGGGAGGTGACCTCGCCCGGCTTCCCGTCCAGCTCAATCTCCGCGCCATCAGCCTGGCCGAAGGATTGCGTGCCGGCCTTTCCGTCGCGCTGATCATTGCCGCCGCCGAATGGCTCGCCCGCCCCCTCCTCATGGAGGCGGCGCTTGGCGCGCTGCTGACCTGTCTGTGCGATGCCGGTGGTCCGGTGCATCGTCGCCTGCCTGCCCTGCTGAGTTTCGCGCTCATCGGCACCCTCTTCACCTGCGCCTTTCCCGCGCTGCGAATCATCGGTCTACCGGGGGCGATCCTCCTCGCCACGATCGGCATTTTCGGCACCAGCCTGGCGCGGATCTGGGGCCCGTCGGCGATGCAGGTCGGCAACCTGCTCACCGTCGTATTGCTGGTGGCCGTGGCGCGGCCCGCGGCGTTGCCGCAGGCAGCGCGGCTGGCGGGCATGTTTCTCGGCGGCAGCGTATGGGCGTTGCTGCTGACTCTGGTGATCTGGCGATTGCATCCGTACGCGCCGGCGCGGCGAGCCGTCGGCGAGGCATTTCGCCGGCTCGGCGTCCTGGCCGGCGATCTGCGCGTTTTGCTGCGTCGACAGGCATCGGCCGCAGACTGGGAGACGCACGCACGCGCGCATCGGCGGCAGGTGCGGGACGCGATCGAGACGGCGCGCGGTGCCGTGCTGGACACGGTGCGGGTGCGCGGGCCGCTCAGCGGCCCGGCGGCACAGAGTCTGATCCGGCTGGAGGCCGTCGATCAGTTGTTCGAGGCGCTGGTCGCGCTGTCCGATCTGCTGGAGCAGACGCGCGATCCGGCGGTGCGTGCGGCCGCCGACCGGCTGCTGCGACTGTTGCGGGTGCTGCTGTTCGTGCTGGGGCGGGCGACGGCGGCGGACCGCACGCTGCCGCCGCAGCGGATGTTGCAGGCGATCACCGCGATCGACCTGAGCTGCGCCGGCGCCGCCGCGCTCGCGCGCATCGGCGATGCGATCACGGAGCGGCTGCGCATTTTCGTCACCCTGGCGGCGCCGGATTCGGTACTGCCGGGCGGTTCGCCGGCGCCGGTCGAGCCGACGCTGCGCGATCGATTCGCGAATGGGCTGCGCGCCAATCGCAGCTTCGATTCGCCGGCACTGCGCCACGCGCTGCGCGCCGCCGTGCTTGCCGCGCCGGCGCTGGTGTTCACGCTGCACTGGTACCATGGCTACGAACACTGGCTGACGATCACGCTGGTCCTGACGATGCAGCCGTTCTTCGCGCTGACCTGGCAGCGCGCGGTCGAGCGGATCGTCGGCACGCTGCTCGGCGGGATTCTCGCCGCCATCCTGGCGATGCTGTGCACCACGCCGCTTGCCATCGCCGCGGCACTGTTTCCGCTGACGATCGCGACCTTTGCCGTGCGGCAGGTGAGTTTCGGCGCCTTCATCACGCTGATCACGCCGCTCGTGATCCTGCTGACCGAGCTTGGCCGGCCGGGCACGGCGGAGCTGACGATCGCGGCGATGCGCACGCTCTACACGCTGACCGGCGGCCTCATTGCGGTGATCGGCTGCCTCGTGCTGTGGCCGAGCTGGGAACCGGATCGGCTGCGGCGGGAGCTGGACAACGCCGTTGCCACACATGCGGAGTATGCCCGGACGGTGCTGGACGGGGCCGATCCCGTCGCCGTGCAGGCGGCGCGGCGGGCGGCAGGCGTGGCCAGCAATGCGCTGGAGACATCGCTGTCACGCGCGCTGCTCGAGCCGACACTGACCGATGTCCAGCAGCGCCGCGACCGGTTGGAGGCGGCGATGGTGGTGGATGCGGCGCTGCGGCGCCTGGCCGGCCGGCTCTCGGCGCTGCAGCTCGCCGGGGAGTGGCGCGCCGGGCTCGCGCCGGCGGCGTGGCAGGCCTGGTCGGACTGGGTCCGAACGGCGATGGCACGGCTGGCGCAGCGCTTGCCGGTCGATGCGCCGCGGCCGGAGGGACGGCCGGACGAAGCGCTGGCCCGCGTCGC
>DATJSJ010000062.1:0-9277 GCA_035504175.1 Acetobacteraceae bacterium | reverse complement strand
CGCATCTCGGCCACCGCATCCTCCAGCATCTGCTGATAGAGCTCGATGCCGACCTCGCGGATATGCCCCGACTGCTCGTCGCCCAGCAGGTTGCCGGCGCCGCGGATGTCGAGATCGTGGCTCGCCAGCGTGAAGCCCGCGCCGAGGCTGTCCAGCGTCTGCATCACCTCGAGCCGCTTCTGCGCCGCCCCGGACAGCCGGTGGTTCGGCGGCCAGGTCAGATAGGCGTAGCCGCGCTGCTTGCCGCGTCCCACCCGGCCGCGCAGCTGATAGAGCTGCCCCAGCCCGAACATGTCGGCGCGATGGATCACCAGCGTGTTCACCGCCGGCATGTCGAGCCCGCTCTCGACAATGTTGGTGGAGAGCAGGATGTCGTAGCGCCCGTCGCCGAACTCGGTCATCACCCGCTCGAGCTCGGTCGGCGCCAGCCGCCCATGCGCCTCGGCGATCTTCGCCTCCGGCACGATCTCGCGCAGCCGCTCCGCCATACGGCCGAGATCCTCGATACGCGGCACGACGCAGAAGATCTGGCCGCCGCGGAAGCGCTCGCGCTGGATCGCCTCGCGGACCACCACGCCGTCGAACGGCATGATGAAGGTGCGCACGGCGAGGCGATCGACCGGCGGTGTGGCGATCACGCTCATCTCGCGCACGCCGGTCAGCGCGAGCTGCAAGGTGCGCGGGATCGGCGTCGCGGTCAGCGTCAGCACATGCACGTCGGCCTTGAGCTGCTTCAGCTTCTCCTTGTGCGCGACGCCGAAATGCTGCTCCTCGTCGATGACCAGCAGGCCGAGCTCGGCGAATTCGACGCCCTTGGCCAGCAGCGCATGCGTGCCGATGACGATGTTGACGCTGCCGTCGGTGATGCCCTTGCGCACGGCCGCCGCATCCTTGGCGCCGACCATGCGCGAGAGCTGCGCCACCTGCACCGGCAAGCCGGCGAACCGCGCCGAAAACGTGCGGTAGTGCTGCCGGGCGAGCAGCGTCGTCGGCACCACCACCGCGACCTGGCTGCCCGCCATCGCGGCGATGAAGGCGGCGCGCAAGGCGACCTCCGTCTTGCCGAAACCGACGTCGCCGCAGATCAGCCGGTCCATCGGCCGGCCGGAGGCGAGGTCCTCCAGCACGTCGCTGATCGCCCGCGCCTGGTCGTCAGTTTCGGCGAAGGGGAAGCGGGCGCAGAACTCGTCCCACATCCCCTCGGGCGGCGCCATCATCTCGGCCTCGCGCACCCGCCGTGCCGCGGCGACGCGGATCAGCTCGCCGGCCATGTCGCGGATGCGCTGCGCGGCGCGCGCCTTGCGCGTCTGCCAGCCGGCGCCGCCGAGCTTGTCGAGCGCCACGCCCGCGGTCTCGCTGCCGAAGCGCGACAGCATCTCGATGTTCTCGACCGGCAGGAACAGCTTCTCGTCGCCGTCATAGATCAGCCGCAGGCAGTCATGCGGCGCGCCGTCGGCGGTCAGCGTCTCCAGGCCGTCATAGCGGCCGATGCCGTAATCCTGGTGCACCACCAGGTCGCCCTCGGCGATCTCGGTCGCCTCGGCGATGAACTCCGCGGCGGCGCGGCGGCGGCGCGGCGGGCGGCTGATGCGCTCGCCGAGCAGATCCTGCTCGCCGACGATCGCCACCTGCTCGGCGACGAAGCCGCGCTCCAGCCCAAGCGTCATCAGCCCGATCGCGCCGGCCGGCAGCCTGCCCGCCGCCGCCCAGTCATCGACCGCCTCGGCGCGCAGCCCGTGCTCGCGCAGCAGATTGGCAATCCGGTCGCGCGAGCCGCGGGTCCAGGCCGCGACATGCGTGCGGCGCCCAGCCTTGCCCCATTGCGCCGCCTGCGCCTTGAGCTGCTCGAACACCGTGCCCGACGGCCCGGCGCCGGCCTGGGTGAACACGACGCCCGGCCGGCCGCCGGCATCAATCCCCGCCGCCCCCTCGGCCCGCGCGTACGGGCTGAAGGCGAAGAGCGGGCCCTGCGCCAGCACCGCGTCCCAGGTCGCCTGGTCGAGGTACAGCATCGCCGGCGGCAACGCGCGGTACGGCACCTCGCCGTCACGCGGCACGGCGCGGCGCGCCTCGTAATGGTCGGCGATCATCTCCAGCCGCGCCGCGAGTGCGGCCTCCGCCTGGTGATCCAGGCTGACCGAGGCGCCCGGCAGGTAGTCGAGCAGCGTCTCCATCGCCTCATGGAACAACGGCACCCAGTGCTCCATGCCGGGATGCCGCCGCCCCTCGGAGATCGACTGGTAGATCGGATCCTCGACCGCCCCCGGGCCGAAGTTCTCGCGCCAGCCGGTGCGGAAGCGGGCGATGCTCGCCGGCTCCAGCAGCACCTCGGAGACCGGCCGCAGCGCCAGTCGCTCGACCCGCGCGCCGCTGCGTTGGGTCGCCGGATCGAAGTGGCGGATGCTCTCGATCACATCGCCGAACAGGTCGAGCCGCACCGGCTCCGCCTCGCCGGCCGGGAACAGGTCGATGATGCCGCCGCGGGTCGCGTATTCGCCCGGCTCCATCACCGTGCCGGCGCGGCCATAGCCGTTCGCCTCGAGGAAGCGCACCAGCGCGTCCGGATCGACCGTGCCGCCGGACTCCAGCGTCATCGCAGCACCCCGGAACGCATGCCGCGGCGGCACGCGCTGCACCAGCGCGTTCACCGTGGTCAGCACGATGCGCGGCCGCGGCGACGGCTCCAGCAGCCGGGTCAGCGTCGCGATGCGTTCGGCGACGATCTCGGGATTGGGGGAAACGCGGTCGTAGGGAAGGCAATCCCAGGCCGGAAAGCGCAGCACGTCCAGCGTCGGGGCGAAGAAGGCCAGCGCCTCCGCGAGCCGCGCCATGCGCGCGTCGTCGCGCGTGACGTGCAGCACCGCACCGTCCGCCATCTCGGCGCGGCGGCGGGCGAGCAGCTGCGCGTCGAACCCTTCCGGCGCGCCATAGACGGTGGCCGCGGTCATGCCAGGGCCGCGGCGCGGATCGCCGCCAGCAGCCCCGCGTACGGGCCGGCCGGGATCGGCTGCCGTCCGGTCAGCCAGTCGGCCAGCGCCGCGTCGGGCAGCTCCATCAGCGCCTCCAGCGCATCGAGTTCCGCGGCTTCCATGCCGGCGATACGGCGTGCGACGTAGCCACCGATCAGCAGATCATTCTCCCGCGTGCCACGATGGGTGGCGCGATACAGGACGCGCCGGCGCCTCGGGTCGAGCGCGGCGGCATCCGCGGAGGGCGGAGTTTGTTCCATGGGACGCGATGTCATATAGCGGCCGCCCCATGCCCTGTCAGCGCCGGCCCGGAGTCGGCCGGGCGGCGGAGCCGCGCGACCCAGCCATGCACCACGATCCGCTGACCCCGCTGCTGCAACCAGTGACCGCGCTGCGCGGGGTCGGGCCGGCGGTCGCCGCATTGATCGGCAAGGCGGCGGGCGGACCACTGGTGCGCGACCTGCTGTTCCATATGCCGGACTCCTATCTCGACCGGCGGGAGCGCCCGACCATCCGCAGCGTCCGCGCCGGCCAGACCGCAACGCTCGCGGTCGAGGTGCTGCGACACGAGAAGCCGCAGACGCCGCGCCAGCCCTGGCGCGTGGTGGTCAGCGACGGCACCGGCACCGCCGAGCTGGTGTTCTTCAGCCCGCAGCAATTGCGCCGGGCACCGATCGGGGCGCGGCTGCTGGTCTCCGGCCGCGTCGAGCTCTATGGCGGCCGGGTCAGCCTGCCGCATCCGGATCACCTGGTGCCGCAGGACCGTCCGGACGAGCTGCCGGCGATCGAGCCGGTCTGGCCGCTCACCGCCGGCCTGTTCCCGCGCGTGCTGTGGCGGGCCATGCGCGAGGCGCTCGGCCGGATCCCCGACCTGCCGGAATGGCATGATGCGGCCCTGCTGAAGCGCGAAGAGTGGCCGGGGTTCGCGGCCGCGCTGCGCGCGGTGCAGGCGCCGGAGGCGACGGCACCGGCGGAGCCCTGCCGCCTGCGCCTCGCCTATGACGAGCTGCTCGCGGACCAGGTGGCGATCGCCTGGATGCGCAACCGCGAGCGCAAGCGGCCCGGCCGGTCGCTCGCCGGCGATGGCACGCTGCGCGCCCGGGCGCTCGCCGCGTTCGGCCACACGCCGACCCGGGCGCAGGTCGAGGCCCTGGCGGAGATCGATGCCGATCTCGCCTCGCCGCGGCGCATGCTGCGGCTGCTGCAGGGCGATGTCGGCTCGGGCAAGACGCTGGTCGCGGCACTCGCCATGCTGCGCGCCGTGGAAGCGGGCGCGCAGGCGGCCTTGATGGCGCCGACCGAGGTGCTGGCGCGGCAGCATCATCGTACGCTCGCCGCGATCTGCCCGGTCTCGGTGGCGCTGCTGACCGGCGCAGTGAAGGGCGCGGCGCGGCGGGAGATCCTGGCCGGGCTCGCCAGCGGCCGGGTTCCGCTGGTGGTCGGCACGCATGCGCTGTTCCAGGAGGCGGTGGCGTATCGCGATCTCGGCCTCGCCGTGATCGACGAGCAGCACCGGTTCGGCGTCGACCAGCGGGTGACGATGGGCGCCAAGGGCGAGCAGACCGATGTCCTCGTCATGACCGCGACCCCGATCCCACGCACCCTGCTGCTGACGCAATGGGGCGAGATGGAGGTGAGCCGGCTCGGCGCCAAGCCCGCGGGCCGCGCGCCGATCCGCACCACCTTGCATTCGCTCGCCACCCTGCCCGAACTGGTGGACGGGCTGCGAAGGGCGCTCGACGGCGGGTCTCAGATCTACTGGGTCTGCCCGATGGTGGCGGAGAGCGAGGCCTCCGACCTCGCCGCCGCCGAGGAGCGATACGCGAGCCTGCGCCGCATCTTCGGCGCCAGGGTCGGTCTGGCGCACGGGCAGCAGGATCCGGCCGTTCGCGATGTGGCGCTGGCCGCCTTCGCCGGCGGGCAGACCCAGCTGCTCGTCGCGACCACGGTGATCGAGGTCGGGGTCGACGTGCCCGAGGCCAGCGTCATGGTGATCGAGCACGCGGAGCGCTTCGGCCTGGCCCAGCTGCATCAGCTCCGGGGCCGGGTCGGGCGCGGTGCCGCGCAGAGCTTCTGCCTGCTGCTTCATGAAGATGGTGTGACCGAGGCGGCGCGCCGGCGGCTCACCCTGCTGCGCGACACCGAGGACGGGTTCGTCATCGCCGACGAGGATTTCCGCGCCCGCGGCGGCGGCGAGCTGCTCGGGACGCGGCAGTCCGGGCAGCCCGGCTTCCGGCTCGCCGACCCGGTGCGGCACGAGGCGCTGCTGCACATGGCGCATCAGGATGCCGCGGTGTTGATCGAGCGCGACCCGAAGCTGGAAACCCCGCGCGGCCGCGCCATCCGCCTGCTTTTGCGCCTGTTCGACCGTGGTGCGGCGCTGCGCACGCTGCTTTCGGGCTGACGCATCTGTCGCCGCCTGGACGTGCGGGCGGGGAATTGAAACACTCTGCCCTATCATCCACGCGGCATTGATCCTAACTCATAATGAAATGATGACGACGCAAATCGGCGCAGGCCTGCCATACTCCCCCACGCGATGACGGAAGTGAATCTGGATGACCGGCGCGAATATCCGGCGCGCCCTCTGGTCGGTATCGGCATCGTGGTGCTGAAAGCGGATTCGGTGCTCCTGGTACGGCGTGGCCGCGCCCCGGCGCTGGGCCAGTGGAGCCTGCCGGGCGGCGCACAGGAACTCGGCGAGACGGCCGAGGCGGCGGCGCGGCGGGAGCTCGAGGAGGAGGCGGGGCTTGCGGTCGGGACGCTGCACCTGGCGGCGAATGTCGACAGCATCCATCGCGACGCGGCCGGCCGGATCCGCTTTCACTACACCATCCTGGATTTCGCCGCCCGGTGGCGAGACGGCGAGCCGGTCGCTGGCGGGGACGTCAGCGCCGTCGCCTGGGCGCCGGTGGACCGGCTTGCGAATTACGAGCTCTGGGACGAGGCCTTGCGCGTGATCGGCATCGCCCGCCGGCTGCTCGCGTGAGCCCGGGCGTGATTCCGCGGCCACAGCCGGACGTCGCGTCCGACGGACGGTGCAGCCGTCGAGACGAAGCCGCGTTAACGCCTCACGCACCCGCGTGGAGGCCGGAGCGCGACCGGCCGCCCCGTCGCCGCACGAGGCGTTGCATCACGACCCGGCCTGCGGCGACGTCCCGCAGGTGAGCGGAGAAGCCCATGGATCGACCGCTGGAGATCACCTTCCGCAACGCGCCGAGTTCCGAGCCGCTGCAGGCGGAGATTCGGCGGCAGGCGGCAGCGCTGTACGAAGATTATCCGGAACTCGCGGGCTGCCGGGTTGCGGTCGAGGCGGTGCATGAGCGCCAGCGCGGCACCAGCACCTATCTGGTGCAGATCGATCTCGCCCTGGCCGGGCGGAGCCTGGCGGTCACCGGCGACGCGGCGCCGGATGCGCAGTCGGACATGCGGACGGCGATTGCCACCGCGTTCGACGCCGCCGCGCGTGCCCTTGCGGCGCCACCCGTCCCTGCCGGCAGACCGGCGCCGACGCTCTCCGGCGAGGTGATCCTGCTGGATGACGCGGCGGGCCACGGCGTATTGCTCGCCGCCGACGGATCGCAGCTTGGCTTCGGGCGCGACGCCGTCATCGACGGCCGGTTCGAGGACCTCGCCATCGGCACGGTTGTCACCTATGCGGAGGCGACCGGCGGCTCCGGCCCGGAGGCGGTCACGGTGCGGGCGGTGCAGCCGGACGAGGACTTCGAGTAGGCCGGCCTGACCCGCCGCCGGTCGGAACCAAACCACGCATCCCGGCCCGCCGGGCCGCGCCAGCGCAGGATCGCTCCGACCGTGCCGGGCGATCCCGCTCCGGCTTTTCGGTCTCAGAGGATGATCACGCCTTCCGGGATCCCACGTCCGGCCTAGCTGCGCCGGCGCGTCCGGGGCACGTGGCGCGAGGTCAGCGTCGCCGCAGCCCCGGCACAGATCAGTCCAAGCGAGGCGGGGATCAGCCAGGCCGGCCGCAGCAGCAGCGGCACCGCGACGCCGTTCCACACCCAGGGCCAGAAATTCGCCTGGATGCCATGCTCAGCCGCGCCCAGGAGGTTCTGGTCGATCATGAACACCGCCTCCCCGAGCGGCATATCGGGCGAGGCCAGGGAGGCGATCGCGAAGGCTCCGATCAGGAGCACCGCCGCCAGAACCGCGAGGACGCGAGCAGTCATCACATGAACAGCTTCTGGTTGGTCTTATCGGCATACATCGCCGCGACCCAGGTACCATAGCCGTTCCAGATCACGGTTGGCACCCGCTCATTGGTGCCGAGCACCCGCTCCGTCGCCTGGCTCCAGCGCGGATGCGGCACGGCCGGGTTCACGTTCGCCCAGAAGCCGTATTCGCTCGGGCCGAGCGTCGCCCAGAACGTGTCCGGCCGCTTCTCGACGAAACTGATCCGCACCAGCGCCTTGCCCGACTTGAAACCGTATTTCCAGGGAATGTGAACCCGCAGCGGCCCGCCATTCTGCGGCGGCAGCTTCTTGCCATACATGCCGGTGACCATGAACGGCAGCTCGTTCATCGCCTCCTGCATGGTCAGCGCCTCGATATAGGGCCAGGGGTAGAAGGGCTGCGACAGGCCCGGCATCACGCTGTCATCCTCGATGGTCTGGAAGCGGACGTATTTGGCCGAGCCGAGCGGCCGGGCGAAGGCGACGAACTCCTTCAGGGTGAAACCGGTCCAGGGCACCACCATCGACCAGGCCTCGACGCAGCGGTGGCGGTAGACCCGCTCCTCCACGTGCATCTGGCGCACCAGGTCGTCGAGGCCGATGCTGCGCGGCTTCTCGACCAGCCCGTCGATCTTCAGCGTCCAGGGGCTCTGCGGCAGCTTCTGCGCCGCCTCCCAGATGTCCTTGTCCTCGGCGAACTCGTAATAATTGTTGTAGGTGGTCGCGTCGCTCTCCGGCGTGATCGGCCGGCCGGGCGGGAAGCGCGGGTCGGGGGCCGCCCGGGCGGTGCCCGCCATCGCCATCCCGGCAGCCACGGCGCCGGCGCCTGCGAGCAGGGCGCGTCGCCCCATGACCGTGGCTTCCGGCGTCACCGCCGACTCGCCGATCTCCCAGCCTTGCCGCTTGCGTATCAACATCGCACACCTCGCCTCGGAATTCTCCTCCTCGCCCTACGTGGCGCTGGCGCGGCCGGTTACCATCCCGGGTCGGGGAAAGAGGCGCCGGCGTGGAGCGGGTCACAGGCGCACGGGACCCAACGGGTACATCAGTGGGCGCCAGAGATTGATCGGGTCACGCCAGGGGTATTGAGGACGGGGTCTCGAGACAGACCGCGTAACCGCGCGGTTGCGAGAATGGCGACGACCGCAGCGTGCAGTCAGTTCCTGCCGCTTCATCGCGATGACGCTTTTCCGCCTGTATGCACGACAAGCCGCCACCCCACAGCCGCGAAACCACTGCCGATATCAGGCGCATTGGCGAACCATCGTAATCGCGTCAGACAATCGCGTCGGAGTTCTGGCCTCTGCTGAAGTCTACGGCGATCTCCGCCGATCCCGCGTCAGGGCGTCACGGTCAGTGCCCTGAGTTCCTTCCGGGCCGTGCCAAAGCTGCCAAGTTGGTAAACTGACGCGCCGGTCGGCGAGAATGTGAACGACGCGAACGGTTCCGCCAACATCTTGTCCAGATACGTTTCCGTTGCAACGCCAATCGTTACATGCGGGTTGAATCGCTTGCCCGCCGCGACCGTGGTGAAATTGGCGACGTAGTCGATCAGTGAATTTTGAATATCCCGCCCGCCCTCGTCGCTGAAAAACGCGGCCGGGGTTCCGGTCTTCACCGTGTAGGGCCCGATGGCTGCGATGAGCTCGTCTTGCATCCGATGCAGATCGTCGGTCGGTTCGACGACGATTCCCGCGAGGCCGAGCGGCGCAGACGGAATGTAGTAGTATTTGATCGCCTTCAACGTCCATGCCGTGGGCCTCTCTTTGGCCAGAACCGCGTTGGCCGCCGCAAAGACCTTATCGAGGTCGTCCGTGCGAACGAATTGCTGCAACAGGGTGATGTGCGGGTGGCGCGTCTCATCCAGAGCAAAGCCCTGCGGAAATGATCCGCGCAGTCGGGCGTTGGCGGCCATCGCGTGCTGAACCATGGTCGCGTCTGGTTCGAGCGCGATGTCGATCGCTGTCACCGGAACTTGTTGCGCGACCGACACCTGGGCAAACGCGAACACGAAGCCCAACCCGAGCCCAAGGGCCGTAAAGACATCCGAATGCGTACCCATATGCACCTCTTATTGTCGGCACGCTGACCTGGTTGACGGACGTCCCAACCGCAACG
>DATJSJ010000061.1:0-3235 GCA_035504175.1 Acetobacteraceae bacterium | reverse complement strand
GTCGCGCGGCGGCGCCCGCGAACTGGAAGCGGTGTACGACATTCCCGTCACCGTCAGCGCGGTGCTCGGCAAGGCGACCATGCAGGTCAGCCAGATCCTCAAGCTCGGCCGCGGTGCGGTGGTGGAGCTGGACCGCAAGCTCGGCGAGGCGATCGACATTTACGTCAACAACCGCCTGGTCGCCCGCGGGGAGGTGGTGATGGTCGATGAGAGCCGGCTCGGCGTCACCATGACCGAAATCGTCAAAGCCGATCGCCCCGTATGATGATGTCATTGCGAGGAGCGCGAGCGAAGCGAAGCGCGACGAAGCAATCCCCGACCGGGCGGGCAAGGAGATTGCTTCGCTGCGCTCGCAATGACAACAAACCGCGCGCTACAGGCCGGACCGCCGGGGCAGTCGCCGCATGCGCATCCTGATCATCGGCTCGCTCGCAGGCGGCCTGGGCCAAGCCGCCCGCATCGCGGTTGCCCGCGGCGTCCGCCTCGACCAGGCGGACGAGCTCGGCGCCGCCCTGATCCGGCTCCGCGCCGACGCCCGCCTGGATCTCGTGCTATGCGACGTGGCGCACGACGTCGGCGCCGTAGTCCGCGCGCTGACTGCCGAGCGCATGGCAGTGCCGGTAGTCGCCTGCGGCACCTCCACCGATCCCGATGTCGCGGTACAGGCGATCCGTGCCGGCGCCCGCGAGTTCCTGCCGCTGCCCCCCGATCCCGACCTGATCGCCGCCATCCTGGAAGCAGCCGCCGGCGAGAGCCACGCCATGGTTGCCCGCGATCCCGCCATGGCCGCCACGATCCGCCGTGCCGAGCAGGTCGCCGCCTCGGAGGCGTCCGTCCTCATCTCCGGCGAATCCGGCACCGGCAAGGAGGTTCTGGCGCGGCACATCCATCGCCGCTCACGCCGCTCGGGCGGCCCCTTCGTCGCGCTCAACTGTGCCGCGATCCCGGACAACCTGCTGGAATCGGAGCTGTTCGGCCACGAGCGCGGCGCCTTCTCCGGCGCCGTGGCCCGCCGCGTCGGCAAGTTCGAGGCGGCCGACGGCGGCACCCTGCTGCTCGACGAGATCAGCGAGATGGACGTGCGGCTACAAGCCAAGCTGCTGCGCGCACTGCAGGAGCGTGAGATCGACCGCCTGGGCGGCGCCGCGCCGGTCAAGGTGAACGTGCGCATCCTGGCGACCACCAACCGTGATCTCGCCGCCGAGGCGAGAAGCGGCCGGTTCCGCGAGGACCTCTATTTCCGGCTCAACGTCGTCAACCTGCGCATCCCGCCCTTGCGCGAGCGGCCCGGCGACATCGCGCCCCTGGCCGAGCATTTCGCCCGCCGCTACGCCGAGGTGAACGGTCTGCCGTTCCGCCCGCTGTCGCCGTCCGCTGGCATGCGGCTCACCTCGCATCAGTGGCGCGGCAACGTGCGCGAGCTGGAGAACGCGATCCATCGTGCCGTGCTGCTGGCCGAGGGCGATGAGATCGGGCTGGAGGCGATCGAACTCGGGGCCCCCGCCGGGTCCGCGGAGGTGCTCCCGTCCGGCCAGCGACCGACTGGCGTGGCTGCCCTGGTCGGCCAGAAGATGGAAGAGGTCGAGCGCGACCTGATCCTCGAGACGCTCGGACGCACCCTGGGCAACCGCACCCATGCGGCGACCATTCTCGGCATCTCGATCCGTGCGCTGCGCAACAAGCTGCGCGACTACGCAGCCCAGGGCCTCCCTGTGCCGCCCCCGTCGGCGGGGATAGCGGCGTAGGGCCATTTGGTAGTGATTGAAAGCCAACACAACGAACACATCAAACACCTCTCCCGCTCTGCGGGAGAGGTCGCCACGCGCAGCGTGGCGGGTGAGGGTGCCGGCACCCCGAGACCCTCTCTGCGTTCTTTAGCCTAGGGCCTGATGCTCAGCGGTATCCTTCCGACGGAGCTCATCAACCGGCTGCGCCACTTCGCGCCGGGCAGCGACGTCGGGCTCGCGCTCGGCGTCATCATGCTGCTCGCGGTCCTGATCCTGCCGCTGCCCCCAATGATTCTAGACGTCGGACTGGCGATCTCCATCACCGCCGCCGTGCTTGTCCTGATGGTGGCGCTGCTGCTCGACCGCCCGCTCGATTTCACCAGCTTCCCGACCCTGCTGCTGTTGACCACCCTGCTGCGCCTATCGCTGAACGTGGCGGTCACGCGCCGAGTTCTGTCGCACGGCAGCGACGGCCCGACCGCTGCGGGGCACGTCGTTGCCGCGTTCGGCGGCTTCCTGATGGGCGACGACGTGGTGATCGGACTGATTCTGTTCGCCATCCTGCTGGTGGTGAATTTCATGGTGATCACCCGCGGTTCCGGCCGAATCGCCGAAGTCGCCGCGCGGTTCAGCCTGGACGCAATGCCGGGCAAGCAGATGGCGATCGACGCCGACCTGTCGTCGGGCCTGACCGACGAGAAGACGGCGAAGCGCCGGCGCCGCGAGCTGGAGGCGGAGAGTGCGTTCTATGGCGCCATGGACGGCGCCGCGCGGTTCGTGCGCGGCGATGCCATCGCCGGTCTGATCATCACCTCGATCAATCTCGTTGGCGGCTTGATGATCGGTCTGCTGCGCCATGGTATGCCGCTGAACGATGCGATTTCGACTTACTCCACGCTGAGTCTCGGCGACGGGCTGGTGTCGCAGATCCCGTCGCTGCTGGTTTCGACCGCGGCCGGCATCGTGGTGACCAAGAGCGGCATGGAAGGGCCGGCCGATGCGGCGCTGATCCGCCAGCTCGGCGGCAGCCCGAAGCCGCTGGCCCTGGCGGCGGGCGCTGCGAGCGTCCTGGCGCTGCTGCCCGGCCTGCCGATGCTGCCGTTCATGGCGCTGGCCGGCTTGGCGGGTGGCGGCGCGTGGTTGCGCTACAAGCACCCGCCGCCGCCTCCCGGTGACGTCGCCGCGCCAGCGCCCGTGCCGACCGAGCCGCCGATCGCCGATTCGCTGCGACTGGACCAGATCAGACTGGAGCTCGGCTACGGGCTGCTGACATTGGCCGGCGGTGACACGCCGCGACTGACCGAGCAGATCAAGAACCTGCGCCGGGCGATCGTTGCTGAGATGGGTTTCGTGCTGCCGCCGGTGCGCATTCAGGACAACATGCAGCTTCCTGCCGACGCCTATTCGATCCGCATCAAGGAGATCGAGGCGGGCAAAGGCGAGCTGCGCCCCACCATGCTGCTGGCCATGAGCCCGAAAGGCACGGTGCCAGAGCTGCCGGGGGAGCG
>DATJSJ010000060.1:0-30402 GCA_035504175.1 Acetobacteraceae bacterium | reverse complement strand
AGCTGCACCGCTTCCGGCAGCGGGTAATAGCGGCTGTGGTCGAAGGCGGCGTAGCCGGCGCGCAGGCGCTTGCCCTTCTTCGCCATGGCTCAGCCCTCCACCACGGTCAGGCCCATCGAGCGGGCGGAGCCGGCCAGCATGCGGACCGCGCCCTCGACGTCGTTGGCGTTCATGTCCTTCATCTTCTGCGCGGCGATCTCGCGGAGCTGGCTGGTCGTGACCTGGCCGATCGGGCTGCCCTTGCCGGCGGCGGTGCTGCCCTTGTCGAGCTTCGCCGCCTTCATCAGGAAATAGGTGTTGGGCGGAGTCTTGGTGATGAAGCTGAAGCTGCGGTCGGCATAGGCGGTGATCACCACCGGGACCGGCATGCCGGGCTCCATGGCCTGGGTCGCGGCGTTGAACTCCTTGCAGAACTGCATGATGTTCAGGCCGCGCTGGCCGAGTGCCGGGCCGACGGGCGGGGACGGGTTGGCCTTGCCGGCCGGGATCTGCAGCTTGACGTAGCCGACGATCTTCTTCGCCATCCGAGGGCCTCCTTCTGCCCCGGGACCGCGGTGCATGCGACGGGGGCGCCGTCCGGCGCGCCCCGTCTCCCGCGTTCCATCGTGAGGGGCGGGCGTGTAGCGGATCGGGGGCGGGGTGTCCAGGGGGTGGCGAGGACCGAAGGCGCGCTCCGTCCTTGCGGCGATCAGAACACGACGTTCCAGTCGCGCTCCATGCTCACGACGGTGATGCCGTAGTCCTGAGCCTTGTCGAGCGCCTCCGACAGCGGGCTCAACCGGAACTCCCGGTCGTAGGCCGTCTCCCGGGCGGCGTCATCATGATGGAGAAGCAACGCGAGCCGCAACCCTGAACCGGACTTCGTGTAACGCAGCATCGCGAGATCGCCGTCGGAATTGCCGAACGCCAGGAGCGGTCTGCGGCCGATATGCAGGCCGATGTTCAGCGCCTTCACCTCCCGATCGCCGAAACTGTTGAGCTCGGGCAGCTTCACGAGCGAAACCCGGTCGTCGCTCACCTCATAGCGCAGTTTGACGCTGGAGCCGATCACCTGCTCGCGCGGGATGCCGTACGCCTCCGCCGCGAACGCGCGCATGAAGTCCAGGCCGCCGGCCGACACGATATAGGTCTTGAAGCCGTTCTCGCGCAGATAGGCCAGCAATTCGACCTGCGGCCGATAGGTGCATTGCTTGAACGGCCGGCCGAATTTGGGATGCCGCGCGGTCCCGAACCATGCGCTCGCCGCCTGCTCGAACGCCTCATCGGTCATGCCGGCATGGGTCGCGAACGCCAATTCGAACAGCGCCTGTTTGCCGAGGCCGAACAGCGCGTTGTAATCGTGCTCGAGCACGGCCCTGAACGGCTGGCGCTCGCGCAGCGTCGGGTCGTCGGCCGCCAACTGCGCGACGCGGTCGAAGGCGAACAGGAGCTGGGCCTGAAGCGGCTGCTCGCACCAGAGTGTGCCGTCATTGTCGAACGTGGCGATGCGCCCGGCCGGCGGCACGAAGTCGCGGCCGCCTTGCCGCGTCACCCGCGCGACGAGATCGAGGATCGCGGATTTCGCCGCCCCGTCGCGCCACGAGGGAAGCGTCTGACCGTCCGCCATCGATGCCTCCGGCCCGGAGCGGGCTTTGAACCCGCACACAAACGAGTCGTTTGACACGAAGTCAAGAAGGCCACTAGTGCTACCCGCGGATGGGTCAAGCACCCACAGGGAGGGAGGACCATGCATGACCCTTTGCAGGTCTTTACGGCCCTCGGGCTCGGGCTAGGATTGGCGGTCATGGCCGTCCAAAACGCAGCCGCGCAACAGAACCCGGTCACCGCCATCGACATCGCGTTAGAACCCGACGCGACGATGGTTCAGCACGCGATGGCCGCCAACGCTCGACTTCGCAAATCATTTCCGAAGGGTTTTGCACTGGATGAGACGCATCACCCGCACATCACGTTGTTGCAGCAGTTCGTCCGGACGGAAGCTCTAGACAAGGTATTCGCCGCGGCAAACGCGGTTCTTGCCAAAGAAAAACCCCTGACTTGGCCGCTGAAGGCGATCAAGTATTACTATATACCGGCTCCGCCGTTCGGAGTTGCCGGAATTGTAGTTGAGCCGACTGATGACTTGCATCGGCTGCAAGATGAACTCATAGCAGCCGTTGACCCCTACACCGTGAAGACCGGGACCTCGGCGGCGTTCTTCAGCGATGACGAGGGAAGGGATATCCAAGACGAACTGATTGACTATGTCGCCCATTTCACGACCGACGCGGCCGGCAAACGGTTCAATCCGCACGTGACGATCGGCGTTGCAACCGAGGATTATCTCGACCGGATGCTGGCTGAGCCATTCGCATCGTTCACGTTCTCGGCGGCGGGCGCGTCGGTCTATCAGCTCGGCAGCTTTGGTACGGCCCGGAAGGAACTGAGGGCGCTAACCGTGACTCCCTGAGGCGGGGCAATCCCGCGTGTTTTCCCTCGTCTGTTCATACTGCGCCATTCGTGATCCATGCGGCTCGACGAGCAGGCTCGGACCCGACCGCAAAGTCCGGGTGCACCGAATGACAGCCTTCCGGAAGCGGCCAGTGGTGCGCGACTGACGAAAATGGGGCGAAAGCCGAGCCCAAATCGGCCCATCCCGCGCCCCGTCGCCCTACTTCCCGATCCCCGCCGTCATCCCCCGCACGAAAAACGACTGGCTGCCGAGATACAGCGCCACCAGCGGCAGGATCGAGAGAAACGCACCCGCCATCACCAGCGGCTGGTCGGTGGAATACCGCCCCTGGAACAACGTCAGACCCGCCATCAGCGTGCGCTGGCTGTTATCCTGCAGGAACACCAGCGCGAACAGCAGCTCGTTCCACACCCAGATCGCATTGACGATCACCAGCGTCGACATCGTCGCGACCGAGAGCGGCATGACGATGCGCAGCAGGATCCGCGCCGGCGAGGCGCCGTCGATCGTCGCCGCCTCGATCAGCTCGAACGGCAGCTCGCGGAAGAAATTGACCAGGAAGAAGACCGAGAACGGGATCAACAGCCCGGTATAGACCAGCATCACGGACGGCAGCGTGTTGATCAGCCCCGCCTGCACCATCACCGTGAACAGCGGCACGACCAGCGCGATCGGCGGCAGCGCCATCAGCGCGATGTTGAGGTTGAAGAACAGGCGCCGCCCGGCGAAGCGTCCGAAGGCGATGGCATAGGCGGCGAAGGAGGCGATCAGCGTCGCCGCCAGGACCGCCACGACCACCACCGCCAGGCTGTTCAGCGTCCAGCGCCCGAACGGCATCGCCCGGAACAGCTCGATTATGTTCTCGAGCGTCGGCGCGCGCGGCAGCCCGGTCGGATCGGCCATATAGGCCTGGCGCGACTTGAGCGCGGTCTGCATGACGAACCAGAGCGGGTAGAGCGAGATCAGGCTCAGCCCGATCAGCAGAAGCTGCTGCAAAACGACGACCGGCAGGCGGCGCATCACCCCGCCTCCGCGGCGCGGGCGCGCAGGCGCAGATAGGCGCCGATCAGGATCGAGGCGAGCCCGAGCAGCACCACCACGGCGGCCGAGGCGATGCCGATCGCGCCGTTCTCGAAGCCGTTCTCGAACACGTAGTATTCGATGATGCTGGAGGCCTCGGCCGGCCCGCCCTTGGTCAGCACGAAGACGTAGGTGAAGATCGCGGACAGGATGGTGATCGCCTCGAGCACCATGAAGAACTCGATGACGCGGCGGATCTGCGGGATCAGGATCAGGCGCTGCACCTGCCAGCCGGTCGCACCGTCGATGCGCGCCGCCTCGACCAGCTCGCGCGGCACGGCGAGCAGGGCGGCGGCGAAGACGACGATGCCGAAGCCGAGCTGCTGCCAGATGATCACCGAGCCGATCGTCGGCACGACGTTCGTGGCCGACCCGAGCCAGTCGCGGGCCAGGACACCGAGATGCAGCGCGCGGAGTTCCCGGTTCAGCACGCCGTCTTCCTCGAGCAGATAGCCGAAGACGAGGCCGATCGCGGTCGCCGGCAGGATGTAGGGCAGGAAGACGATCGCCCGGTACTGCCGCCAGCCGGCGACCTGCGCGTTCAGGATCAGCGCGATCGCGAGCGCCAGCACTGTCATGATCGGCACGGTCGCGAGCAGCTTGAGGTTGTTCAGCAGCGAGGTCAGGAAGACCGGGTCTTCCCACAGCCCCTGGTAGTTGGCGGTGCCGACGAAGACGAGGTCGCCGAGCGAGCCGGAGTAGAAGCTGAAGCGGACGACCTCGATCAGCGGGTAGGCGAAGGTGCCGGCGAGTGCCAGGACCGCCGGGGCGATGAACAGATAGGCCCAGGGGACGTGCCGCCGGCGGCGGGGCGGGCGCGCCATGCCGAGGGAGCCGCCTCCGGCGCCGGCGGTTTCAGCCGCGGCCCGGCCGTGCGGCGAGCGCCGCGCCGGCCGGGTGCCGTCCGGACTCAGCCATTGCTCTTGGCCCAGGCCTGGTATTGGTGGAAAGCTGGCACCTGCTCCAGCCGCCACTTGCGGATGACGCGGTTCCAGATCTCGACCGCCTGGTCGGGCGTGCCGGATTTCGAGGTGATGAGCTCGCCCGCGGGCAGGTCGGCGTCATTGTCGACCTGAGGCGGCAGGTAGTTCTCCAGCCAGACGGATTGCTTCGCCGTGTCGAGCTGGTAGAGCTGGCGTGGCAACGGATCGGTGATGGCGCTGGCGGGGAAGCGCTTGTCGGCCGGGAAGGCACCGGTTTCCGCGTACAGCGCCTTGAGGTTGTCCGGCGTGTGCAGCCAGGCGAGGAAGGTGGCGGCTGCCGCCTTGTCCGGCGCCCAGCTGGTGATGAACTCGTCGGAGGATTGGGTCACGTCGTAGACGTCGGCGAGCTTGCCGTGGCCCCAGCGCGGCGGCTCTGCAACGCCGATATTCGCCTCGCCGATCGCCTTGCCCCAGGCGAGGACGTTGCCGTCCGTGGTGAAGGCCATGGCGGCCTTCTTCTGCGGGAAGAGCTGCCAGCCCTGGTTGAGGTCGAGCGAGGCGACGTCGGGGTTGAGGTAGCCCTTCTGCATCAGCTCGGCCATCATCGTGTAGAGGTTGCGCAGCAGCCCGCCGAACTGCGCCATGCTGAACTGGCCGGTGTCGCCGATCGCGGATTCGATCTGCCCCAGCGAGTCGAGTTCCTGGGTCAGGTAGATCGCGAACATCCAGGCGCCGAAGTAGCCGTCCTTGTTGCCCATGCCGAAGGGCGTGATGCCGTGCGCCTTCAGCGCGGCGCAGTCGGCGAGGAAGTCGCTCCAGGTTGCCGGTGCCTTGTCCGGATCGAGTCCGGCCCGCTTGAAGAGCTGCTTGTTCCAGACGAGCGGCACGCCGATCAGGTAGATCGGCACGGCGATGATCTTGCCGTCGACGGTGTTTTCGCTGGTCTCGACCCATTGCGCGGTTTCGCTGGCCGGGACGTAGTCCGAGATCGGAACCGCCGCCTTCTCCCAGTAGGGTGTCAGCGTCGGCAGCGTTGCCCATTGCGTGTCGATGTCGGGTCCCTGGTGGCTTTGCGCAGCCAGGCGGAAGGCGCCGATCAGGGTATCGGTCGCCTGCGGCACGAAGTCGATCTGGACCTGGGCGTGCAATTTCTCGTAGGCGGCGATGCGCTGCTGCATCCATTTGTTGATGCCGGGGATGTCGCTCTCCCCCCAGAACCAGTAGGTGAGCTTGCCGGCGTAGGCGTCGCCGTTACCGGCCGCGAGCGTGGCGCCGGGCGCCGACGCCGCGATGGCGCCCGCCAACGCCGCAGCGAGCCAGGGGAGCCCCGACCGGAGCCGGCGTCGCCCGTTCCTGGCGTCTGCACTGGTTCGCATCGCGTCCCCCCTTTTTGGTGGCCGCGCGGAGTACAGCGCAGGCCCCGAATCCCGGTCAAGCGCATGCTCCTCTTCGTCAAAGGGGTGCAGGGGACGACTGTCCCCTGCCCGCCGGAGGCTCTTGCTTACTGCAGCACCCGCCGGAACGCCGCGAGCGCCATCTCGATATCCGCCGCGTTCACATCCAGGTGCGTGCAAGCTCGCCCACGCCATTGCCCGATGGTGGATATGAGCACGCCCTCGCGGAGCAGCCGCTCGGCCAGCGCGTCCGCCGTGACCCCGGTCGCTTTCGTGTCGAAAAACACCAGATTGGTATCCGGCGTTTCGACCTCGATCCCCGGGCATTGCGCGAGGCCGCGTGCGAGGGCGCGGGCGTTGGCGTGATCCTCGGCGAGGCGCTCGATGTTGTGGTCGAGGGCGTATAGGCACGCCGCGGCGCAGAGGCCGCCCTGACGCATGGAGCCGCCGAGGCGCTGTTTCCAGCGCCAGGCAGCGTCGATGAAGGCCTCAGACCCGCAGAGCACGGCGCCGAGCGGCGCGCCGAGGCCTTTGGTGAAATCCAGCCACACGCTGTCGTACCCGGCGGCAATTTCGGCAGCAGGCGAGCCGAGGGCGATGGCGGCGTTCATCAGGCGGGCGCCGTCCATGTGCGTTGCCATGCCGTGCTCGTGCGCGAGGGTGGCTATGGCGCGCAGTGCGTCGAGCGGCCAGACGCTGCCGCCGCCGAGATTGGCGGTCTGCTCCACGGCGACCAGGGTCTGCGGCGGGCTGTAGCGGGAGACCGGGCGGATCGCCGCGGCGAGGGTTGCGGCGTCGAACTGGCCGCTTGCGCCGGGCAGGCTGCGGATCAGCGCGCCGGTGATCGCGCCGGGTGCGCCGCCCTCGCTGACCAGGATGTGCGCGGTCTCGTGCGCCAGCACTTCGTCGCCCGGGCGGCAGTGCGTCGCCAGGGCCACCTGGTTGCACATGGTGCCACTCGGCAGGAAGAGCGCCGCTTCCTTGCCGAGCAGCGCCGCCATGCGGTCGCAGAGCGCGAGCACGGTCGGATCGGCGCCGTGCTGTTCGTCGCCGACCTCGGCTGCCATCATCGCGCGTTTCATCGCGTCGGTGGGCCGGGTCTGAGTGTCCGAGAAGAGGTTGACCCGCACCGGGACGGCGGGGGCGAAACGGGGCGGCGCGAGCATCGGAGTCTCCTTCGGGGGGCGGCGCTGATCAGGCGGCGGGCGGCGGGGTGATCGGGCTGGCGCCGGCGGCGCGGAGTACCGCGCCGAGGCTGGTCGCCATGTCGGTCGGGATCAGCACGGTGGCACCGCGTTCCTTGTTCATCTCGTAGAGCAGGTTCATCTGGCGGAGCTGCAGCGCCACCGGGTCGCTGCTGTAGATGGCGGCGGCCTCGAGCACCTGGCGGGCAATCTCCGCCTCGGCGGAGGCCAGGGTGACGCGCGCGTTCTTCTCCCGCTCGGCTTGGGCCTGGCGGCTCATCGCGTCCTGCAGGATCGCCGGGATGGCGACGTCGCGGATTTCCACGGAGCGTACTGCGACACCCCAGGAAGTGGTCTTGGCAGCGATGGTCGTGCGCAGCTTGGCGTCCGCGGCCTGGCGGTCGGCGAGGAGCTGACTGAGTTCGGTCGAGCCGATCATCTCGCGCAAGCTGGTCTGGGCAACCCGCTCGACCGCCTCGCGGTAGTTGGCGATGCCGATGGCGGCGGCGCGCGCGTCCTCGACCTGCCAGAAGACGATGGCATCGACGCCGACCGCGACCATGTCGCGGGTCAGCGCCTGCTCGGCGGCGATGCTGCTGGTCTGGATGCGCATGTCGATGATCGAGGCGATCTGATCGACCAGCGGGATGAGGAAGAACAGGCCGGGTCCCTTCACCGCGTGCATGCGCCCGAGGCGCAGCACCACGGCGCGGCGCCATTCCTGGATCAGCCGCACGGAGCGCAGGAGAAGCAGCACGATGACGGCAAGGATGACGATTGCGGCGATGGGCATGACGGGTTCCTGATGCACGGCGGTGCCGATACCGGTTAGCCGGGCACGGCGTGCATGCCAAAGGCACGCAAGCAGGCGCTCGGGCGGAGCCCGGCGAGGGTGACGGCCAGCCGGTCGCCGAAGCGGCGGCCGCCGGCCCGCCCGTCATCGCCGCGCCAGGTTCGCAGCCGCCGGAGGTCGCGCATTGCCAGGATGGCCGGGAGGACGGCGGCGACGGCGCCTCGCGGGAGGGCGGGTCCGGGGCCGGTGCGAAGCATCGCCTGGCCCTCGGCGGCGAGGGCGGCGACGACCGGCCGGAGGCGCGGGTCGGCTGGTGCCGCGATGACCTCCTCCGGCTGCAGCCCGTGGCTCGCCAGGCTGTCGCGGGGCAGCAGGCAGCGCCCCTGGCGGGCCACGGCGCCGATGCTGCGCAGCACGCCGGCGGCGCCGTAGGCGGCGCCGAGCTGGCGGAGCCGCGCGGCGTCCGAGGCGGCGGCGCCGAGGGCACGGCCGGCGGCCAGCATCACCTCGCCGGCGGTGGCCTGGAGGTAGGCGGACCAGGCGAGGCGATCGGGGATTTCGGGGTCGGCTTCGATCTCCCGGCCCTCGATCATGGCCAGAAGCGGCGCGGGGTCGAGGGCGCCGGCGTCGATTGCGGCGCGTAGCGGCCCAGCGAGTTCGTGGCGGCGCGGCGCGCCTTCGACCGTTTCGCGCCACCATTGCAGGCGGATCAGCGCGAGGGTCGGCTCGGAGGCGACCTCGCGGGCGCGCGCCAACTCATGGTTGAAGGCGTAAAGCACAAACAGCGTCTCGCGGTGCGCGGGCGGGGCGAAGAGGGCGGTGAGGAAGCGGTCGGGGTCGTGCCGCCGCACGCTCTCGCCAATTGGTGACAGCATGGGGCGGAGATGGCGGAGCGTGCGGGGCGGCGCAAGCTTGACGCCGGGCAGGCCGGGCCATAGCTCTCGGACACCATACCGGAGCCTCCATACGGTGCAGCGCGGACCGAGGTCATCCCTGCCGCGCGCCGAGTGTCGCTCCGGGGCCGCTCCGGCCCGGACAGCATGACCGGATCAGACGCTTCGCCTCAGAACAGCGAACGGAGAACGCATCATGGCTTTCGAACTTCCGTCCCTGCCCTATTCGCATGGCGCGCTCGCCAGCCGGGGCATGTGCCAGGAGACGCTGGAGCTGCATCACGACAAGCACCATCAGGCCTATGTCACGGCGCTGAACGGCTTCGTCGAGAAGGATGCGAGTCTGCAGGGCAAGTCGCTCGAGGAGATCATCAAGGCGACGCATCAGGATGCCGCGAAGGCACCGGTGTTCAACAATGCGGGGCAGCACTGGAACCACACGCTGTTCTGGCCGGCGATGTCACCGACCGGCGGCGGCATTCCGGGCCGGCTGGAGCGCAAGCTTGCCGAGGATTTCGGTGGCGTCGACAAGTTCAAGGAGGCGTTCAAGCAGGCGGCGGTCAGCCAGTTCGGCTCGGGCTGGGCGTGGCTGGTGCTGGCGCCGGACGGCAAGCTGAAGGTGACGAAGACGCCGAACGGTTCCAATCCGTTTGCCACCGGCGAGGGCAAGGCGCTGCTCGGCATCGATGTGTGGGAGCACAGCTATTATCTGGACTTCCGCAATCGCCGTCCGGATTACGTGCAGAACTGGATGGACAAGGTCGCGAACTACGAGTTCGCGGAATCAAAGCTCTGATGTAAGGGGGGTCCGGGACCTCAGGCCCCGGCCGGGGGTGCAGGGGGCGGAGCCCCCTGGCCTTTTCCCTTGTCTAAGACGCCTTCGCCGGCGGCTTCGCGTCGTTTGCCGCGACCGGCTTGATCACGCTGTTGATCGTTTCCCTGACAACCAGCACACGCACGTTCGGCGCAATCTCCACTTCGATTTCGTTCGATCCGTCCTTCACCCGCTGCACCGTGCCGACGATTCCCCCGCCCGTCACCACGCGATCGCCGCGCTTGAGCGCCGCCAGCGAACTCTTCAGCTCCTTCTGCCGCTGCTGCTGCGGCCGGATCAGGATGAAATAGAACACCCCAAAGATCAGGATGAGCGGCAGGAACTGGGTGACGCCTCCCATGGCGCCCGAGAGGTCCTGGGCGTAGGCCGGGGTGATCAGCATGGAGGTCTTCCGGGTTGCCGAGATTGGGGCGGGACCATAGTTTCCGCCCCCCGCACGTCAAGCATGAGGCGATCCGCGCCGGCCATGGATGACCGAACGACCGACCTGCTTGCCCGGATTGCCGCGGCGCTGGAGCGGCTGGCGCCGCCGGCGCCGGTGCCGCCGGATCTCGCCGCGGCGGATGCCTTCGTGTGGCATCCCGAGCCGCCGGGTCTCGCGCCGGTTGCGGAGGTGTCGCGCGTCGCGATCGGGCTGCTGCAGGGGGTGGAGCGGCAGAAGACACTGCTGCTCGAGAACACGCTGCGTTTCGCGCGCGGCCTGCCGGCGAACAACGTGATGTTGTGGGGTGCGCGCGGGATGGGCAAATCGTCGCTGGTCAAGGCGGCGCATGCGGCGGCGAACGCGGCGGTGCCGGGCAGCCTGGTTTTGATCGAGATCCATCGCGAGGACATCGCCAGCCTGCCAGTGCTGCTGAATGCGGTGCGCGGGGCGGCGCGGCGGTGCCTGATCTTCTGCGACGATCTCTCGTTCGAGCGCGAGGACGCGGATTACAAGGCGCTGAAATCGGTGCTGGACGGCGGCATCGAGGGGCGGCCGGCGAACGTGCTGTTCTATGCCACGTCGAATCGCCGGCATCTCATGCCGCGGGACATGATCGAGAACGAGCGCTCGACGGCGATCAGCCCGTCCGAGGCGACCGAGGAGAAAGTCTCGCTGTCGGACCGGTTCGGGCTGTGGATCGGATTTCACAATTGCGATCAGGAGACGTTTTTCCGCATGGTCGAAGGCTATGCGGAAAGCCTCGGCCTGCCGATCGGCGACGAGGCACTGCGGGCGGAAGCGGTCGAGTGGTCGGTGACGCGGGGTGCGCGGTCCGGCCGGGTCGCGTGGCAGTTCATCCAGGATCTGGCGGGTCGGCTCGGCGTGGCGGCGGGCGCGCGCGGGACCGGCGTCGCCGGGTGATGCGCGGCGGCGCGGGAGCAGGCGCCGGCGTCTACCTGCGGAACACCAGGTGGGCGAAGGCGGTTGGCACGGCCGCGCCGAGCTGGGCGACGAGTTGGTCCTGCACCGCCTCGAACAGAAAGGTGTAGGCGGCGAGCGGCGCGTCGTTGATGCCCATGCCACGCAGCGCCTCCCGGAACTCGGCGAGGAATCCGTCCTCGATGAGCTTCCAGGGCCGGACCTCGAGATCGGCATAGCCGAGCGCGGGCGCGAGGCGACGGATCTCCTCGACATCGAACAGGTGCTGATCGCCGGTCGGGCCGGAGGCGCCCTCGCCGCGCCAGAATTCCGATCGCGACATGGTGGCGAGGTCGAACAGCAGGCGGTGCTCGTCGGTGGAAAACAGCGGCGCTGCGGTGCGGATATCGAGATCGTGCAGCAGGCGGGCGAGCAGGCCGATGAAGGCCCGCCCCTGCAGCACCGGCTCGCCGAGAATCAGCACGCCGCCCGGTCGTAGCAGCCGTGCCAGCACCGCCAGCACGGCGGTGTAGTCCCGCACCTGGCGCAAGACCGAGTTGCCCAGCACGGCGTCCAGGCTTTCGGAGCGAAGCGGCAGGTCGCCGATCGAGCCGGCGAGCCAGGTGAGATGCGGCCCCGGCTCGACGCCGGCCTCCAGCAACAGCAGCCGGTTGGCCGCGAGCAAGGAGCGGGAGGCGTCCGAGACGACGAGCCGGCGCGCGCGGCCGCGGGTGGCGAGGCCCAGGGTGAGCACGCCGGGACCGGCGCCGACCTCCAGCAGGTCGAGATCGCTGCGCTCGCCGAATTCCTGCCGCAGCATGGACCACCAGTGATCGCCGAGCCGGGCGCTGCTTACCGCGGAGACCTGACGCAGCGCCTCGGCATCGACCGGGATCGCGTCCGCGGCCGGCGGCAGGGCGGAATCGACCATGATGCCGTCGATCGGGCGCAGGCTGCGGGCGCAGCGGCGGCAGACCAGGAATCCGGCACCGGCCGCCGGCATGCCGCACTCCGCCTCGGCGCAGCCATAGGCCGGAGAAGCCGCGTGGGGTGGGCTGTGGCCCCGCGTGACCGGGTCCGGCCGAGCGATCGTCTCGGGATGCATTCAGCCTCGTCCTGCTGGAGGGAATACGTTTGTAGGTCGCCGCAGGCCGCGACGGCAATGGGACCCGCGATCCCTCAGCCGTTGGCGGGAACGCGCCCCCGGCCGCGGACGGTGTCGCCGCGGCGGTTCGGACCGGCGTCCGTCTTCACGCGAGGCCGTAGACGTCGACCCTGCCGTCATAGGTCGGAACGTAGACCTTGCCGTTCCACGCGACCGGTCGGTTGAATTTCGGATGGGTGAAGGCGCACCCCTCGCCCCAGTTCCAGCTGTCCCACAATACGACGAGCTGTTTGCTGCCATCGCCATAGACGCCGAAATTGCTCGCATCGTAGGCGAGCAGCCGGCCGGGCGTCAGCTCCATGTTGGCGTCGCCCGCCGGGACCAGCGCCCAGACGATCCCGCCGCCGGTGCCGTTGGCGGAGAGCGAGATCATCCAGCCCGGCATGCCGCCCGGCGGGACCGGCGATTGCGGGGATGCGACCTCGGCGCTGCAGGCAAGATAGGTGGAGCTGCCGTCGGCGTTCAGCGTCCAGGCACGCAGGTTGCCGTTCTCGCCGCCGCAGAAATGCATCGTGCCGTGCGTCCCGCTCTCCCAGACCACCGGCGTGCCGTGAAGATGATGCGTGCGCTGCGCGAACAGCGTGTTGAGCGCATTGGGCGAGCCTGGCGCCGCGCTCGGCTGCGGCCCGGGATAGAAGGTGTAGAAGATCGGCGCAGTGCGCAGCCGGGCGTAGTTGGCGGCGACGTGCGCAGCGTCGAGATCGGCCGGCGCGGTCTTGCCGAGCGCCTGCGTGTTGGCGGTGTAGAGGATGCCGTCCTTGCCGGCGGCGAGCAGCGTCGCGCCGGCGGCGGCGAGCACCGGGCCGCCGGCGCCGAAATCCTGGTCGCCCCAGGCGGCGCCCATGTCCATCGCCGCCATGCCCATCCGGGCGAGATGCGAGAGCAGGCGGAAATTCGACGGCATGGGCTTCGCGTCGGCCGCCTCGCCTTCGGGATTGCCACCGGTGCGCCCGTCATCCGTCCAGGGCGTCCACCAGTCGACGGCGGCGACCGAGCCCGGTTTTCCGCCGGCCGGCGGCGTGTAGAGCAGCTTGACGATGCTCTCGCCGAAATCGGTGACGCCGTCGAAGTCGCCGTTGCCGGTCACGACGAAGATGTGGCCGTCGGGGTGCACGGCCGGACCGCTGCCGGAATGCCAGATGCCGCCACCGCTGCCGCGCGCGGTCGAGCACCAGGTCGCGGCGATCGTCCAGCTTTGCGTATCGACGGCGATCAGCCAGCCGCGCGCGGTCTTCGCGGTTTCGGCGATCGTGCCGAACGGAATCAGCACCGCGCCCTGGGTCAGGGTGAGCGCCGCGCGCTGCTTGCGCTCGGCGGACCGGAATTGCTGCGCCGGCAATCCGTGGCCGGGGTCGTAGGCCGCGCCTTCCAGATTCAGCGCCGGTTTGGCGGCCGTGCCGTCGCTCAGTCGCAGCGCCTGCAGCAGGTGCTGGCCGTTGTCCGCGGTGCCGTCATGGCTGGTCCAGGTGCAGGCATAGAGCAGGCCGGCGGCAACATCGATCACCGGGGTGCTCAGGATGCCCCAATGGTCGTTGATCAGGTGGTAGTCGATCGCGGCGCTGCCGTTGATCGGCGGGGCGAGCTCGCGCTCCCAGAGCAGCGTCCCGTCATTCGCGTCATAGGCCCAGACCTGGTTGGCCATGCTGGCGAGGAACACCACGTCGTGCTGGTTGCCATCCACCATCGTGAGACCTGGCACCAGGAGGGGTTGCGCCTCCGAGCCGCGGGCATCGCCCGACAGCGGCAGGCTGAACAGCCGCTTGATGCCACGCTGGCGCACCGCGTCCGGCGTCAGGACGGTCTCGTGCGTGTTGGCGCCGCTGCGCGTGTTGTCGAAGGCGCGGGTGGTGACGGGCGGCGTGGCGGCGATGGCGAAATGGGTGATCGCGGCGGCGAACTGATCGCGATGCGCGGTGGAGCAGAAGCCGACGACGTGCTCGCCGTGCCGGGTCAGCGCGTCCATGCTGACCGGCTTGCCGGACCAGGGGCAGGTGTCGTTGATCGGCTTCATCGCACGTGCTCCCAGTCGCCGGTGTAGGTTACGGTCAGCTCGAATGGCGCGCCGGCCGAGGCGGCGGCCGGCATCGCGACGTGCAGCGTGTGCCAGCCGGTCTCCGTCGCCGTCGCGTGCGCCGTCGCGGTTCCGTGCAGCAGCGATTGTCCCGATGGCGCGAGGATCTCGAACGTGGCCGCCGGCGCCCCGGCCTGCCCGTGCACGACGAGCTGCGCCTGCACCGCCGTGCCGCTGCGGCACCAGATACGGCCGGCGGCAACCGTCCGGCCGGGGCTCGCCGGCGGGATGTCGAGGTCGGCGGCACCGAAGAAGGTCTGCGTCGTGCTGCGCCCCTGCCGCCGGACCGGCCCGTCCATCCCGGCGCGCGAGAAGCAGAGATAGGACTGGCCGTTCTGATAGGCGTTGCTCGACAGGCGGAAGGTTGCGCGCCCGCTGCCGTCGGTGCGGATGTCCGGGTGGTGGCCGGTGTAGTCGTGCAGCGCGACGCCCGGGCCGAAGGCGGTGTCGCAGGTGATCGTGCGCGCGTTCCAGGTGTCGAAGTTGAGCGCGGTCAGCAGGCCGGGCCAGCCGGTGCGGTTCAGCACCATGACGGATCCGTCCATGTAGCGGGTGACCGTCGCACCCGCTGCCAGCCGCTCGTGGATCCAGACGAGATTGTCGATCCAGGGCCGCAAACCGTAGGCGCCCGGCCAGACCGAGGACGGGAAGTAGTCCTTGCCGTAGACGAACGGATAGCCCTCGACCGAGAGCAGGAAGGCGTAGGCGAGCAGCTTGCTGCTGACCACCTGCTGCCCGGGGCTGGTGTCGGTGTCGGGATTGTCGACAAAGGTGCAGGCCAGAAACGGATTGCGCGCGGCGTAGCCACAGCCTTCCAGCGGCCAGGCGGCGCCGCCGTTGCAGGCGGCCTGCAGCGCCCAGTGCATCGGGAAATCCTCGACCAGCGAGCGTGACGACATCGGTTGCGATGTCGTCCACCAGTCGAGATTGCCGGGATTGCCGTCGAAATATTCGCTGAGGAAGAATTTGTGCGCCATCGTCCGGCTGCGCATGAACTCGCTGACGAACGGTGCCCAGGTGCCCTTGGTGTCGTCGAACCGCGCGCCGTCGGCATCGGTGGTGCGGAACAGCCAGTCGCCGAAATCGAGCGCGTCGTCGATCGTGTAGCGGGGCGGATCGGAATGCTGATAGACGAGCTCGCGGCCGAACTCGAAATCATCCGCCGGCACCGGGACGGCGTCCTCGGGCCGGTTGGCCGGCGGCACGCCGCGGAAGCATCCCGGGTTCATCGCGCCCCGGCCCGCGTTCGCCTTGCCGTCGGCGCCGAGGTAGCGGAACACGCCCGGCCCGCCATTCTCTCCCATCAACTGGTGCAGCACGAGGTCGAGATAGACGTCGAGTCCGGCGGCGTGCGCGCTGGCGACGCTGCGTCGCAACGCATCCGCATCGCCGTAGCGGGTCGGCCGGCTGCCCTGCTGGTCCTTGCTGCCGATGTCGCGGCGGTCGAACACGCCGTAGCCGTCGCAACCGTCGCCGGCACCGCCCTGCGCCTTGCCGACCGGCGGCAGTTGCAGGGCGGAGAACCCGGCCGCGGCGAGCCGGCCGGACTCGGCGGCCAGGAAATCCAGCAGCCAGGGCACTCCCGGCGTGGTGGACGGCGCAGGCACGGTGATCCGGTTGCCGTGCCGGTCGAAGAAACGCCCCCAGGCGATCAGCGCGACCCCCATCAGGCGGCGCGGATCCGGGCGGCCGCGCGTGTCGCCACGAACCGGCCCAGCGCCGCAAGGGCGAGGCCGGCGAGCGCCAGCGCCATGCTCGACAGCGCCAGCGCCGGCGCCTCGGCGGCCGGAGCGCCCGCGGCGAGATTGTCGAGGCTGAGCCAGAGCGGCAGCGAGAACAGCCAGGCGCGGCTGTGCCTCGCCGCGAGCACCAGCGCCGCAGCCGCGAGCAGGTAGAGAAGAGCCTCGGGCGGCGCGGGCAGCGCATGCGAGATGGCAGCGCCCAGCAGCGTCGCGGCGCCGTCGGCGACGCCAAGCAGCGCGGCGAAGGCGAAGCGCGTGCGCCAGGAGAGGCGCAACGTGCCGACCGCAAGCCCGGCGATGAAGCTGTCCAATCCGAGCGCGAGGGCCATCGTCAGCAGGGATCGCGCAAGCATCATGTCATCGCTCCCGAGACGGGCGGTGGGATGAGTGCATGCGCCTGTCGCGCGGCGCAGGCACGGAGATCAGCGCGGCGCCCGCCTCCGTGCGCCGCCTCGGGTGCGGGCGGCGCGGGCTCAATGCGGGTAGAGTTTCGCGCGGCGCCTGGCAATCTTCTCGAGCCTGGCGTGGCGTTCCCGCAGATGCGTCAGCATGGCGGGCGCAAGCTCGCGTATCGCCCGGCGGACATGCTGGCGCTGGTCGGATTTGGCGATCGCCCCGTCGATCCATTCCCGCAGACTGCGGCCGGTCGCCGGGCCGAGATCCCTCACCATCGGCGGCGAATGGGGATCGACCCAGAGGATCTGCTGCCACTCATCCGTCTCCTGGTTCACGAAGGAGATGTAGCCGCCGGGCAGGAGCTGACGCGGGCCGGAGAGCGCGCCGGTGAAGCTGTAGCGCGTGCCGGGTGTCGCCTCCGGGTCGTAGAAATGCGGAGTGATGAAATCGGACACCGCAACGCCCTGGATCGTGTAGGCGTGGTTGTTCGCCTCGCAGGGATCACAAGCCTCGACGAGATAGCTGAACTCGTCGGTGCCATCGCGGAGTTTTCCGTCGACGACCTCGATGCCGCGCGACGAATGCATCCGGTTGCCGTAGGGATCGACCAGCATCTCGAGGATCTCGTGGCTGGCATCGATCGTCCAGCCCGGGTCGTCCGGCGTGCCGATAACCTCGGCATAGGGCTGGTTGTGCTTGTCGAGATGAAACCCGCCCTCGCCCGGCGGCAGATGCCGGACGAGGCGCACCGGCCAGACGCCCGACGGGATGCGCGACCGGTCCGGCAGGTAGCGCACCGTCGCGGTGATCGGCCAGAACTGCGTCAGGTCGCGCGTCACCTGAATGTTGATCGCCGCCGCCGCGGCCTGCACGAGCTCGGGGTCGAGTTCTCCGGTCGTATCGACCAGGCCTACCTGGATGACTGACATCGCACACGCCCTCCTCCCGGGATGGGAGATATCGTGCGCGGGACCCTAGCCCGGACTGGTTCGCACTAGCAACGGTTGCTCATTGCAACGTGAACGCGCGTGCAGGAAGGCAGGCCGGGATTCCACCCTGGTTCCGGTCTCGTCGACCGGCGCGACGGGAATTCGATGGCAAGGCGTTACGCCCAACCGCACTCGATTGAGCGGTCTCGGCCGGTTTCCCGGCGCTCAGGCCGCGCTGATCTGTTCCAATCCGGGGAGATACGGCCGGAGCACCGCCGGCACCCGGATCGTGCCGTCCGCCTGCTGGTGATTTTCCATCACCGCGATCAGCGCGCGTCCGACCGCGACGCCGGAGCCGTTCAGCGTGTGCACATGCGCGACACCCTTGCCCTCGGCCGGGCGATAGCGCGCGTTCATCCGTCGGGCCTGAAAGTCGCGGCAATTGGAGCAGGAACTGATCTCGCGCCAGGCCTGCTGGCCGGGCAGCCAGACCTCGAGATCGTAGGTCTTGGCCGAGGCGAAGCCGGTGTCGCCGGCGCAGAGCAGCACCCGGCGGTACGGCAGTTCCAGCAGTTTCAGTACAGCTTCGGCGCATTCCGTCATCCGCTCGTGCTCCGCGACGCTATCCTCCGGGCGCGTGATCGACACCAGCTCGACCTTGCGGAACTGGTGCTGGCGCAGCATGCCGCGGGTGTCCTTACCGGCGGCACCGGCTTCGCTGCGGAAGCAGTCGGAGAGCGCGGTGACGCGTAGCGGCAGCGCCGCCTCCGGCAGGATCTCGCCGGCGGCGAGGTTGGTGAGCGGCACCTCCGCGGTCGGGACCAGCCATCGCCCGTCGGTGGTGCGGAACAGATCCTCGGCGAATTTCGGCAGTTGCGCGGTGCCGTAGGCGGTGGCGTCGTTGACCAGCAGCGGGATCGCGACTTCCTCGTAGCCGTGCTGGCGCGTGTGCAGGTCGAGCATGAACTGGCCGAGCGCGCGCTCCAACCGCGCCAGCGGCCCGCGCAGGATGGTGAATCGGCTGCCGGCGAGCTTCGCGGCGGCGGCGAAATCCATCTGGCCGAGCGCCTCGCCGAGCTCGAAGTGCTGGCGGGGGGTGAAGTCGAACGCAGGCAGCGTGCCAACCTGCCGCTCTACCTGATTGTCGCGCTCGTCGAACCCGTCCGGCACGTCGTGGTCGAGAATATTTGGCAGCACCTCGAGTTCGCGCCTGAGCTCTTGCTCAAGAGCCTCTAGGCCATGCTCCAATGTTGCGATATGTGCCTTAAGGCTGAGCGCCTCACTCTCCATTTGCTGCGTGTCCGCGCCCTCACGCCGCCGCAGCCCGATCTCCTTCGCCAACTCATTTCGTCGCGACTGCTGCTCCTGAAGCTTCCCGGCGAGTTCCCGGCGCTCCTTGTCAAGTTGCACAAGTCTGTCAGAGATATTCGAAAAGCGAGAATCCCGCCGAACCATGGCCGCGTTGAAGGACCATGGATCCTCTCGGATCGCACGGATGTCGTGCATCAGACCTCGACCGGCTTCGGCTCGACGAACCGGGCGGAGAGGATGGAAACCTCGTACAGCAGCACCAGCGGCAGGGCGAGGCCGCACTGCGTCAGCACATCGGGCGGCGCCAGCACCGCCGCGATCACGAACATGCCGACATAGGCATAGCGCCGGAAGCGCTTCAGCCCGCGCGAGGTGACGATCCCGACCCGCGCCAGCAGGGTCAGCAGCACCGGCAACTGGAAGGATATGCCGAACGCCATGATAAGCTTCATGACCAGGCCGAGATATTCGCTGACCTTGGCTTCGAGCGTGATCTGCAGCCCGTCCGCCCCGGTCGGCGTCTGGAAGCTCAGGAAGAACCGCCACGCAAAGGGAAATACGAAATAGTAGGCAAGCGCCGCGCCCAGCACGAACAGCACCGGAGTCGCAACCAGGAAGGGCAGGATCGCGCGCTTCTCGCTGCGGTACAGGCCCGGCGCCACGAACAGCCAGATCTGCGAGGCGACGACGGGGAAGGAGATGAAGGCCGCGCCGAACAGTCCGACGCGCAGGTAGGTGAAAAATGCTTCATACAGCGCCGTGTAGATCAGATGCGGCTGCTCGCCGCGCTGGCGCATGATGTCGGCCAGCGGCTGCGCCAGGAACAGGTAGATCTGCCCGGCGAAGTGGTAGCAGACCAGAAAGGCGATGAAGAACGCCGCAATCGACCACATCAGCCGCCGCCGCAGCTCGATGATATGCTCGAGCAACGGCATCGGCTTGTCATGGATCGGATCGTCTTCAGGCGTGTGGATATCGCGCGGTGACACGGTCGTTCCTGCGGCGGCGGACGGTCAGGCGCGCGGCGTCGCGCCGGGGCGGCGGGACGTCGCCAGTCCGGGCGGGATGAAAGCGGGCGGCGGCGGCGCGGCGGCCTCCGCGGCAAGCTCGGCGGCAATCGCCGGCGGGATGAAGGCGGGCGGCGCCCGCAGCAGCGGCGAGGATGGGTCCGCCGCGTCCGGCGGCGCGATCGCATACTCCGGCCGTTCCTCGACCAGTTCTGCCACCATGGCGTCACCGGCGGCGCCGTCGACCGCGGCATCGGTGCCGGCGACCGGCGTCCCGGCGAAATCCTGCCGCAGCGGATCCTCGTTCAGCACCCGCCGCAGCGACCCGTCCTCGTCGATCGCGCGCTCGACCGTGCCGCGCAGATCGAAGCCGCGGATCTCGTTGATCTGCTGGCGCACCTCGTGCAGGTCCGCCTCGCGCACCAGGTCGTCGACATGGGTCTGGAACTCGGCGGCCATCCGGCGCGCCTTCTTCACCACGTCGCTCACCGCCTTGACGGCGCCGGGCATGTCCTTCGGCCCGATCGCGATCAGGGCGACGACGCCGATCAGCGCGATTTCGGACCAGGCAAAGTCGAACATGGCGCGCTAGGTAGCAGGAATTGCGCGGAGATAAAACCGCGGCCGGGGCGCGAACACGCCGCTCATGGGCCGGGCTGACCCGCGGAGCCGGATTGCGCCTCGGCGTCCGGTGCCGCCCCGACGCCGGGCGGCAGGCCCGGCTGTGCGTCGACGATCAGCTCCTCGCGCCGCGGCAGGTCGCGCAGGTCGCGCAGGCCGAACTGCGCCAGGAAGCCCGGCGTGGTGCCCCAGAGCGTCGGCCGTCCCGGCACCTCCTTGCGGCCGCGCGGCGCGACGAGCCCGGCCTCGAGCAGCGCGTCCAGCGTCTGCTGCGCCAGTGCTGCGCCGCGGATCTCCTCGATCTCCGGCCGCGTCACCGGCTGGTGGTAGGCAATGATCGCCAGCGTTTCCATCGCCGCACGCGGCAGCCGGCGCGGCCGCGGCAGCACCTTGGTCAACCGCGGCGCCAGATCGGCGGCGGTGCGGAACTGCCAGCCGCCGGCGACCTCCACCAGCTCGACGCCGTGCCCGGCATAGCGCTCGCGCAGCGCCGACGCGACCGCCTCGACCTCCACCTCCGGCGGCAGAAGCTGCGCCAGCGCCCGCAGCGACACCGGCTCGGCGCTGGCGAAGATGAGGGCCTCGGCGAGCCGCAGCATCTCGTCCGTCCCCTCGACCCGCGCCGCGTCCCGTACTTCCTCCGGCACCCCATCCCGCGCCTGTTCCGGCGCGTCCGGCGGGGATTGCGTCTCGCCCATCATCCGTTCTCCCTCGTCGCCGCCGAGGCGCTGGCACGCACCAGGATCGGGCCGAACGGTGCCTCCTGGCGCAGCCACAGCCCACCCCCGCGGGCCATCTCCAGCCCGGCCAGCAAGGTGCTGGCCACCGCCGCGCGACGCTGCAACGGCTCGCGCAGCCCCTCGGGCAGGAACCGCTCCAGGCTGGTCCAGTCCGGCACGCGGCCGACCAGGCTGGCCAGGCGGCCGAGCGCCTCCTGCACGCTCCAGAGCGTCATCGCCGGCGGGCGGTAGACGCGCTGCGCCCCGGCCCGACGCGCCGCGCCGAGATAGGCGCGCAGCAGCGACGGCAGATCCGTGCGCAGCCGCGACCGGTCCACCTGGGCGAAATCCTCCGGCGCGCCGCGTGCGAACACGTCCTGGCCCAGCACCGGCCGGGCGCCGAGCCAGGCCGAAGCCGCCCGCATCCCTGCCAGCAGCCGCAGCCGGGCCGCCAGCGCGTCGGCCGCCAGCTCGCCTTCTTCCGCCCCGTCGGCCTCGGGCGGCAGCAGCAGGCGCGATTTCAGCCAGGCGAGCCACGCCGCCATCACCAGCCAGTCCGCCGCGAGTTCCAGCCGCACCTGTCGCGCGCCTTCGAGGATCGCGAGGTATTGCTCGACCAGCGACAGGATGGAAATCCGTGCGAGGTCGAGCTTCTGTGTCCGTGCCAGGTCGAGCAGCAGGTCGAGCGGCCCCTCGAACCCGTCCAGCCGCACCAGCAGCCGGTCCGCCGCGACCGCCCCGCCGGCCTCCGATGCCGCGCCCTCAGACATGATGGCCGGCGAGATTGAGCACCACGCGCATCGACCACGGGACCACGGTCTGCAGGGCGGCGCCGACCGGGTCGAACGCGATGCCGGCCTCGCGCAACACTGCCGGAAGGAGGAACACGACCAGCAGCACGATGATGATCCCGGCCCGCTCCAGCCGCGCCCAGCGGCGTGCCAGCTCGAGCGGCAGCAGCCCCACGGCGATGCGGCCGCCATCCAGCGGCGGGATCGGAATCAGGTTGAACAGGCCGAGCACCAGGTTGGCCAGCAGGAAGAGCTGCAGCATCTCGACCCAGAACGGCAACGGCCCGAGCCCGATCAGCGCCCAGCCCGGCAGCAGCAGCGCCGCGATCCAGGCGAGCAGGAAGTTCATCGCCGGCCCGGCCGCCGCCACCACCATCATGCCCCGCCGCGGGTCGCGAAAGCGCCGGGCATCGACCGGCACCGGCTTCGCCCAGCCGAACATGAAGGCGATGCGATGGATGGTCAGGAGCTGCGCGATCAGCAGGAAGCCGGGCAGGATGATGGTACCGAACCGGTCGATATGCGCGATCGGGTTGAGCGACAGCCGCCCCATGCGCTTGGCGGTGTCGTCGCCGAGCGCCAGCGCGGCATAGCCGTGCGCCGCCTCGTGCAGCGTGATCGCCAGCACCACCGGGATGACGGCGATCAGCAATTCGCGGATGAGCGCGCTCACGCCAGCAGCCGGTCCCGCTCCGCCGCCAGAGCAGCGGTATCCAGATCGAGCCGAAGCCGCGCCGCCAGCCGCGCCCCCGCTGCCATGCGGGCCGCGGCGGCCCCGGTCACCTCGGGGCAGGCGCCGAGTACCGCCGCATTGTCGGCGGGCTGGCCGCTGCAATGCAGCGCCAGGTCACAGCCGGCGGCGAGCGCCACCAGCGCCCGCTCGGAAGCCGGGCCGGAAAGCGCATTCATCGCCAGGTCGTCGGACACCAACACCCCTTCGAAGCCGATGCGGCCGCGGATGATCCGCGCGATGACCGGGCCCGACAAGGTCGCCGGGGTTGCCGGGTCGAGCGCCGCATACAGGATATGGGCGGTCATCATCCAGGGCAGATCGGCATTGCGGGCGAAGGGGAGAAGGTCCGCATCGAGGTCCGCCGCATCGACGCGCGGCAGGGTGGCATGGCTGTCGACGCGGGCGCGGCCGTGGCCGGGCGCGTGCTTGCCGACCGGTATCACCCCGGCAGCGAGCAGCCCGTCGGCCATCGCCCGGCCCAGCGCCGCCACCGCCTCTGGCTCGGGCGCAAAACTGCGGTCGCCGACCACGGCGCTGTTGGCATCCGGGTAGAGCAGATCGAGCACCGGCGCCGCGACCACATCGAAGCCGGCGTGCCGGCACTCGGCCCCGATCAGCGCGCCGGTCAGCCAGGCAGCGCGCAGCCCCGCCGTCGCGTCCGCCTCATGCAGCCGGCCGATCCGCGCCGCCGGCGGATGCGCGCGCCAGTGCGGCGGGCGCAGCCGGGCCACCCGGCCGCCCTCCTGATCCACCATCAGCACCGCGTCCGACGCCAGCATGGTTCGCAGCGCCGCCATCAACGCCGCGAGCTGCGCCGGATCGGCGACATTGCGCGCGAACAGCACGATGCCGGCCGGCGGGTGTGCCCGCAGCAGCGCCGCCTCCTCGCCGGTCAGCACCGGACCGGAGAGGCCGACGATCGCCGCCTTCATCGCGCGGCCAAACCCGGGCGCCGCGCACCCGGCAGCGCCGGCATCAGAAACTGGCGATGGTGCAGTCCCCGCCTTTGGAGCGCACGTGCTCGCAGAAGACGGTGGCGGCGGCGATGTCGGCGAAGCCGCCGGTGCGCAGGCGCCAGAACACGTGGCCATCGTGGTCGTACCGCAGGATTTCGGGCGAGCGCCCGTCCAGCAGATGCGGCATGCGCCGCGACAGGCGCTGCCATTCCGTTCGCGCCGCCTGCTCGGAGCCGAGGGCCGCGAGCTGCACCCGGGTCATGCCGGCGGCCGGCGTCGCCGTCCGGGTCGTGGCGGCCGGTGTGGCCGGTGTCTCGCGACTCGCGACCGGCGCCGGCGCGCTCACCGGAGGCGCGTGGCTCACCGCCGGCGGTGCGGCTGCCGTGCGCGTCGCCGGCGGGACGGATGCAGCGGCGTGCGGTGCGTTCCCGGAAGGCGCGGTTGCGGGCCGGAGCGCCTCGGCGCGTTTCGCTTCCTGCATCTCCTCGTGCAGCGTCTGCGGCTGCGGCGTCTCGGGCGGCGGCGCAAGCTCCGCGCCGGTGCCGCTGCCGCTGCCCGCAAACACGTCCTCCTTCAGGCCGGAGGGCTGCATGCCGCCGGGATTCTCCGGCTTCACCCGTACCGGGCCGCTCTGTGGCTCGATCACCGGCACGCCGGAGTGCTGATGCCCGCTCAGCGACCAGCCGGCCACGATCAGCAGCAGCCCGGCCCCCAGCCCGCCGGCGATCAGCAGCAGCCGGCGCGTCGCCGGATCCAGGCCCGCCTGCGGCCGGGAGGGACGATAGACGGGTGCCGGGATCTCGAGCTCGTCAGATGACATGTCAGCGCATCTCCTCGACCGGGGTCACGCCCAGCACGGCGAGACCGGAGCGGAGAAGGATGGCCGTGGCGGCGACCAGGGCCAGCCGCGCGAACGTCTCGTCCGGGCGGTCCCGCTGCAGGAACCGCAGCGCCGCATCGTCCTTCCCGCGGTTCCACAACATATGAAAGTCGCTCGCCAAGTCATAGAGGAAAAACGCGATTCGGTGCGGTTCCCGAGCAATTGCCGCGGCCTCGACGGCGCGCGGCCAGCCGATCATGCGGCGCATCAGGGCCAGTTCCGGCTCGGCGGTCAGCGACTCGACCGGGGCCGCGGCGAGTGCTGCCTCGGCCACCGCCGCCGCCCCGAACATCTCGACCGCCGCCCGCAGCACCGACCGGCATCGGGCATGCGCATACTGCACGTAGAAGACCGGGTTCTCCCGCGTCTGCGCCACCACCGCGTCGAGGTCGAACTCCATTTGCGCATCCGACTTGCGCATCAGCATGGTGAAGCGCACCGCGTCCGGCCCGACCTCCTCGATCAGGTCGCGCAACGTCACGAAGGTGCCGGCGCGCTTGGACATCCGCACCGGCTGGCCGCCGCGCATCACGTGCACGATCTGGCACAACACCGCCTCGAACGCGACGCGACCGCCGCCAAGTGCTGCCACCGCCGCGCGCATCCGCGGCACGTAGCCGCCATGATCGGCGCCGAGCACGTCGATCAGCACCTCGGCGCCGCGCGCGATCTTGTCCGCGTGATAGGCGATGTCGTTCGCGAAATACGTGTTGCTGCCGTCGGATTTGCGCAGCGGCCGGTCGACGTCGTCGCCGAACGCCGTCGAGCGGAACAGCGTCTGCGGCCGCGGTTCCCAATCCTCCGGCGTCTTGCCCTTCGGCGGCTCCAGCACGCCCTCGTAGATCAGCCCGGCGCCGCGCAGCTGCTCGATCACCGCATCGGCGCGACCCGCCTCGTAGAGCCCGCGCTCGGAGGTGAACACGTCCTGGCGCACGCCGAGCAGCGCCAGGTCCTCGCGCACCGCCTGCATCATCTCGGCAACCGTGAAGTCGCGCACACGATCGAGCCAGATCGCCGGATCCGCCGGCATCGCCCCGGGAGCGGCCAGATCGGCACCGTGCAGCGCCGCAAGTTTCTCGCCGACGGGAATCAGGTACTCGCCGCGGTATTGCAGGCCGCCTGGCACGCGCGCCGCGTAGTCCTGCTCGGTCAGTGACGTGCCAAGTGCCTGCAGGTACCGCCAGTACGCCGCCCAGGCGAGTGCTGCGACCTGCGCCCCAGCATCGTTGATGTAATACTCTTTGGTGACGCTGAAGCCGGCTTTGGCCAGCAGGTTGGCCAGTGCGTCACCGACCACGGCACCACGGCAATGGCCGATATGCATCGGGCCGGTCGGATTGGCAGAGACATACTCCACGTTCACCCGTGTGCCCGCGCCGGCCCCACCGTCGCCGTAGGCGGTGCCGGCACCAAGGATCGCGCCAAGCTGCTGCTGCAAAGCGCTCGCACGCAGCCGCAGATTGACGAAGCCGGGACCCGCAACCTCGACCGAATCGATCTCCGGCGCCGTCAGCGCCGCGGCCAGCGCGGCCGCGAAATCGCGCGGCTTCATCGCCGCCGGCTTTGCCAGCACCAGCGCGGCATTCGTCGCCATGTCGCCGTGCGCGACATCGCGCGTGGGCGTCACCTCGACGCGGGACAACGCCTCCTCGGGGAGCGCCGCGGCGAAGGTGGCGACGGCTGCGAGGACGCGGTCGCGCATCTGGGCGTAAAGGTCTGGGGGCATCTGAACTCTCGTAAAGGAAGGTAAGGCCAGGGGCTCTGCCCCTGGACCCCGCTGGGGGCAAGCGCCCCCAGACCCGCATGACTTAAGTCCATGGGGTCCGGGGCCGTACGGCCCCGGCGGGTCCAGGGCGGAGCCCTGGCCTTCCTTGTCTTACCCGGGCACCGAAAGATCCGTCAGCCGCCGGTGCTCCTCCACCGCATACCGATCCGTCATTCCGGCAATGTAATCGCACACCGTCAGCGCCGCCCGCGCCGGATCCCCGTCGCCCGACCGCGCCCGCCACTCGTCCGGCAGGAGCGACGCATCGGCGAACAGCAGCCGGAACAGATCTTCGGTCACCCGCCGCGCCTTGGCAGTCATCCGATTGACCCGCCAATGCCGGTACATGTGCGCGAACAGGAACTCCTTCACCGTCCGGTTGGCCTCCGCGATCGGCTGGCTGAACGCCACCACCGGGTGATCCGCGCCGCGAATCGCGTTCGCATCGCGCGGCGCAAGCGCGGCGATGCGCCGCCGGGCTTCCTGCACCAGGTCGGTCACGAAGGTGTCGATCACCCGCCGGATCGTCTCATGGCGCAGCCGCGGCGGGGGCATGTCCAGACTCGCCCGGCGCGCCGCGGCCAAGGCGGCACCCACGACGGGCAGATGCGCGAGCTCGGTGATCCCGAACAGACCGGCGCGCAGCCCGTCATCGAGGTCATGGCTGTGGTAGGCGATATCATCGGCCAGCGCCGCCACCTGCGCCTCGGCCGAGGCAAAAGTGCCCAGTTCGAGGCAATGCCGACGGTCGTACTCGGCGATGTAGGCCGGCGGCCGGCGCAGCGGGCCGTTGTGCTTGGCCAGGCCCTCGAGCGTCTCCCAGGTCAGGTTCAGCCCGTCGAACCCCGCGTAGCGGCTCTCCAGCAGCGTCACGATGCGCAGTGACTGGGCGTTGTGGTCGAACCCGCCCCAGGGCCGCATGCCGGCCGCCAGCGCCTCCTCCCCGGAATGCCCGAAGGGCGGATGGCCGAGATCGTGCGCTAGCGCCAGCGCCTCGGTCAGGTCATCGTCCAACGCCAGTTCGCGGGCAATGGAGCGGCCGATCTGCGCCACCTCGATGCTGTGGGTCAGCCGGGTGCGGAAGAAATCGCCCTCGTGGTTGACGAAGACCTGAGTCTTGTACTGCAGCCGGCGGAAGGCGGAGCTGTGGATCACCCGGTCGCGGTCGCGCTGCCACGGGCTGCGCGTCGGTGCCTCCGGCTCAGGGTGGAGCCGGCCGCGGGCGGAATCCGGCTGGACCGCGTAGGGGGCGCGCTGCATGGGCCTGGCTGAAAATTCGCGGCGGGCTTACCACCCGGGGCTGCGGCTCTTCAATGCGGCCCACCTTCAATGCCGCCCTCCTTCAATGCCGGCCGCCGGATCGCTATCTTTCCGGCATGGATACCAGCACCGCTCCGCGCTTCGCCGTCTCCGATCGTGCCGCCGCTCGCATCGGCGAAATCGTCGCCGCCCAAGGCCGGCCCGCCGCGCTGCGCGTCGCCGTGCTGGCGGGCGGTTGCAGCGGCTTTCAGTATCGATTCGAGCTGGACGAGGCGCCGGCCGCGGCGGAGGATCTCGTGGTCGAGCGGGCCGGTGCCCGGGTGTTGGTGGACGCGACCAGTCTCGATCTGCTGGCCGGCGCAGAACTCGATTTCACCGACGCGCTGATGGGCAGCCATTTCACGGTGCGCAATCCGAACGCCTCGTCCGCCTGCGGCTGCGGCAGCAGCTTCTCGGTCGACTGAAAGCACCAGGGCACGGAATGGCGGGGCGATGAGGCTCGCCACCTGGAACGTCAACTCGATCCGCAGCCGGCAGACGCATGTACGGAGCTGGCTGCAACGGGTGGCGCCGGATCTGCTGCTGCTGCAGGAGATCAAGTGCGAGGCGGCTGCCTTCCCGGATTTCTCCGATGTCGGCTACCGTGCCGTCGTGGTCGGGCAGAAGAGCTACAACGGCGTCGCGGTGCTATCGCGGCTGCCGGTCGAGACACGCCTGACCGCCCTGCCCGGCCTGGCCGATGACGACGCCCAGGCGCGCTATGCCGAGGTGGCCCTGGACGGCATCACGGTCGGCAACCTCTATCTCCCGAACGGCAATTCCGGCGGTGAGGCGGGCTATGCCTACAAGCTGCGCTGGATGGAGTGCCTGGCCGCCCATGCCGGGGCGATGCTGGCGCAGGATCAGCCGCTCGTTCTGGCGGGCGACTACAATGTCTGTCCGGAGCCGGACGACCTCGCGCCGGGCGTGCTTCCGCCCGGTGACGCGCTGGTTCGTCCGGAGACCCGCGCCCGCTTCCGGGCGCTGCGCTGGCTCGGCCTCGCGGATGCGGTGCGAGAGCTGCATCCGAATGGGCCGATCTACACGTTCTGGGACTATCAGGCCGGCTGCTGGCCGCGCGACCGGGGCTTGCGCATCGATCACGCGCTGCTCTCGCCGACGCTCGCGGAGCGGTTGGTCGCCGCGGTGCCGGACCGGCAGGAACGGGCGGAGGATCAGCCCTCCGACCACGTCCCCGTGCTGGTGGAGATCGCCTGAACCAGCATCGCGGAAAGTCGAATCGCGGGCTGGTCAGACCCGGATCGCTTGGCACGTCAGACCAGTCAGGGTCTGGCGGCCGGACCGGCGGCAACCGGCCCGGCCGAAATCCTCACGGACCGGCGGTCAGGTCCAGTGCGCCGGCACCCACTCCCAGCGGCCATAGCGATTCGCCCAGTGGCCCGCCACCCAATGATGATAGCTGGCCTGGCGGATCACGTAGCGGCCATGCACCCAGACATAGGCGGCACCGTTCCAGTGCCAGTGGCCGCCTTCCCAGACATAGCGCGTGCCGGGCGGTGGCGGGATCTGCTCGTAGCGGGGCGGCGGGACTGGGGGGTAGGGCTGCGCCAGCGCCGGCCCGGCAACGCCCAGGGTCAGCGCCGCGGCGAGAAGCATGCGTTTCATAGTCACTCCATACTCGGTTGCAGACGGCTGAGTGAGATTGCCAGTCGGCCGCGAGTCGATGGCAGCGCGATGGCGGGGCTGGGACGGCGCCAGGGCACCGGGCAACCTTCCGTAACCTCGGCCCGCCTTAACGCAGGAGGCCTGCCATGGTGGCAGTCCGGCGTTTGACGCCGGCGCCGGTCAGATGTCGGCGTAACAGTGGGTCTCGGCCGCGCCGCCCGGATGCGTGACTGCCCCGAGATGCGCCGGGCCGACGAGCTGGGCGTATTTCCACAGCGCCCCGCTCTGGTAGTCGGTGGCGCGCGGCGCCCAGGCGGCGCGGCGCTCGGCCAGTTCCGCCGTCGACAGCGCCACCTCGATCGTCCCGGCGTCGGCATCGAGGATGATGCGATCGCCGTCGCGCAACAGCGCAATCGGGCCGCCCACCGCTGCTTCCGGCCCGACATGGCCGACGCAGAAGCCGCGCGTGGCCCCGGAGAAGCGCCCATCCGTGATCAGCGCCACCTGGTCGCCCATGCCCTGGCCGTAGATCGCGCCGGTGGTGGCCAGCATCTCGCGCATCCCCGGCCCGCCCCTCGGCCCCTCGTAGCGGATCACGATCACATCGCCCGCCTGGTAGGCGCGCTCCTGCACCGCCGTGAACGCTGCCTCCTCGCTGTCGAAGCAGCGCGCGACGCCCTCGAAGCGCAGCCGCTTCATGCCGGCGACTTTCACGATCGCGCCGTCCGGGGCGAGGTTGCCGCGCAGCCCGACCACGCCGCCGGTTGGCGAGAGCGGCCGCGCCACCGGGTGCACCACGTCCTGGTCGGCGGGAAAGACGATGTCGGCAAGGCTTTCGGCCAGGCTGCGTCCGGTCACCGTCAGGCAGTCGCCGTGCAGCAGCCCGGCATCAAGCAACGCCTTGAGGATCACCGGCACGCCGCCGATCCGGTGCACGTCCAACGCGACGTAGCGGCCGCCGGGCTTGAGATCGGCGATGTACGGCGTCCGCCGCATGATCGCGACCACGTCCTCGAGCGTGAAGCTGATTCCCGCCTCGTGCGCGATCGCCGGCAGATGCAGCCCGGCATTGGTCGAGCCGCCGGTCGCACCGACCACCACGGCCGCGTTTTCCAGTGCCTCGCGGGTGACGATGTCGCGCGGTCGGATCGACCGCTCAACCAGCGCCATCACGGCGCGGCCGCTCTCCACCGCCCAGCGGTCGCGGTCCTCGTACGGCGCCGGCGCCCCGGCGGACCCAGGCAGCGCGAGGCCGATCGCTTCGCTCACCATCGCCATCGTGTTGGCGGTGAACTGGCCGCCGCAGGCGCCGGCCGAGGGACAGGCGACGCATTCCAGCTCGTGCAGATCCTCATCGCTGATCCGGCCCGCGGCGTGCTCGCCGACCGCCTCGAACACGTCGCCGACCGTGACCTCGCGGCCGCGAAAATTCCCGGGCAGGATCGAGCCGCCGTACATGAACACGCTCGGCACGTTCAGCCGCAGCATCGCCATC
>DATJSJ010000059.1:0-10921 GCA_035504175.1 Acetobacteraceae bacterium | reverse complement strand
CGGTCAGCGGCAGCAGCACGCGGCGGATGAACCCGACCCGGCTGCAGCCGTCGAGCTCGGACGCCTCCTCCAGCTCCGCCGGCACCGCGTCGAAAAAGCCGCGCAGCATGAAGGTGCAGAGCGGCACGGCGAAGGTGCAGTAGCAGATGATCAGCGCCGCATACGTGCTGAGCAGGTGCAGCGACTGCATCAGGATGTAGAGCGGGATCAGCAGCAGCACGCCCGGGATCATCTGCGACACCAGCAGCGCCCCGCCCACCGTCCGCACCGGCGGCAGATGCGGCCAGCGGCTCAGCGCGTAGGCGCAGAACGTCGAGACGACCAGGGTCAGCACGGTGGTCGCGAGCCCGACCACCAGGCTGTTGCGGAAATACACCGGGATGTTGGAGTGCAGCAGCACGGTCGCGAAATTCGCCAGCGTCGGATGCCGGATCAGGAAGGTCGGCGTGCTGGTCAGCACCTCGTGCAGCGGCTTCAGCGCCGTGTCCACCATCCACAGGAACGGGAACAGGCAGTACACGGCGAAGCCGAACAGTACCGCGTAGGTCAGCGTCCTGAAGGTGACGCGGCGGAGACGACCCTCGACCATGTCAGGCGACCGCCGCGCGGCGGCGCGCCGCGTAGTACCAGACGAAGAACAGCGTCGCCATCCCGCCCATCATCATGCTGGCCAGCGCGCAGGCGGCGCCGACATCGAAGGTCTGCATCGCGTAGCGGTAGATCAGGATCGGCAGCGTCTCCGAGGCGGCGAGCGGGCCGCCCTGCGTCATCACCCAGATGAAGTCGAAATTGATCGCCGTCCAGATCACGTGCAGCAGGATCAGGATGAGCGACACGGTCTTCAGGTGCGGCATGGTGATGACGCGCCAGCGCCGGATCGTGCCGGCGCCGTCCAGCGCCGCCGCCTCGTGCAGATCGGTCGGGATCGCCTGCAGCGCGGCGAGCAGGCTGATCGTGTAGAACGGGAAGCTGCGCCAGATGTTGACGAAGGTTACGGTCAGCAGCGCGGAATCGATGCGGCCGAGGAAGTAGAACGGATGCGTCAGGATGCCGAGCTTGACCATCCAGAGGTTCAGCACGCCGTATTCCGGCGACAGCATCCAGGTCCAGTCGAGCCCGGCGACCACGATCGGGATCACCCAGGGGATGATGATGATGCCGCGGAAGATCGCCCGTCCGCGCACCGGCTGCGCCAAGGCGAGCGCCGAGCCGAGCCCCAGCAGGTATTCGCCGGTGACCGAGAGCGTGGTCCAGAGCAGCGTGTGCCAGAGCGAGGAGAGGAACTCGTCGTCGGAGAGGACGGTCGCGTAGTTGTCCCAGCCGGCGAAGCCGCCGACGCTCGGGTCGACCAGGTTGGCGTTGCGGATGCTGAGCCACAGCACCCGCAGCAGCGGATAGGCGATCAACACCAGGAAGAACAGCGCTGCCGGCGCGACGTAAAGCAACGCCGCGCGGCGACGTTGCGCCGCCCGGCTCAGCACCGGCGCCGGTCGCGCCTGCGGCGTCGCGCGTCGGGCCAGGGCGGCGGGCCAGCGCAGGCCCGCCGCCGGCAGCCGCGTCACACCGCGCATCGCAGCCGCAACACCGGCATCGCGCTCAGGAGGCGGAGCCGAGCTCGCCCGACTGGCGCAGGTCGCGGTTGATCGCCTGCCCGAGCCAGCGTGCCACCGATTGCGGCGTCTCGTGCCGCAGCAGCACGCGACCGATCGCGTCCTCCATGTCGCGCGTGATCCCAGCCAGCGGCACCGGCGGGAACACGACGCCGCTCGCGGCCAGCGTCATGAAGTCGCGGCCCCATTTGTTGTCGCTGTGCACGTCCATGCGCGGCGAGTTCTGCGGATGCACCGCCTGCTGGAACTCCCGGCCGGTCAGGAAGGCGGCGAAGTCGAGCGTGGCCTGGGGGTGCGCGGTCGCCTTGAAGACGTAGAACGGGTTGATCTCGAAGAAGGTCGCCGGCGTGCGGATGGTCGGCGGCGCGGTGATCTCGACATCCGCCATTTCCTTCGGGTTCTGCGCCTCGCGCGACTCCATCCACGGCCCGTCGATTGCCATGGCGTAGCGGCCGAGCGCGAAATCCGTGTCCTCCTCCTCCCAGCCCCAGCCGCTCGCGTCCGGCGAGATCGCGCCGCTCGCCTGCAGATCATGGTAGAAGGCGAAGACCTGCGCCGCGCGCGCGAGCTGCGCCTTGTCGTCGTTCCAGGTGTTGCGGTACTTGCCGTCCCTGGTCGGGCGCGCGACCGCGAGGTCGTTCTGCGCCAGGTACATGATCAGTTCCTGCGGCGCGCGCACGCCGGTGCCGGCGATGCCGAAGCCGGGCTTGCCGAGCTTCTGGTGGATCACCTTGGAATCGGCGATCAGCTCGGCCCAGCTCTTCGGCGGCGCCGCGATGCCGGCAGCCTTCAGCATGTCGGCATGCGAGAGCAGCGCCCGGATGCCGAGATAATGCGGCAGCGCCATCAGCTTGCCGTGGATGGTCAGCGCCTTCAGCACGTTCGGATAGATCTCCGGCCGCGCCGCCCAGTGCTGCTCGAAGCCGGAGAGATCCATCAGCGCGCCCATGCGGTAGAGCTCGCCGAACCATTCCGGCAGGCCCCAACTGATGTCCGGTCCCTCGCCGCCCGCGACCGCGGTGATCAGCTTGTCGTGCAGCGCGTCATAGGTGATGTTCTGCACGTCGATCGTGACGTCGGGATGCGCCTGTTCGTAGGCGGCGATCTCCTTCTTCGCGGCGATCGCGTCCGCCTGCTGCGGATCCCACGCCACCCAGAAATGCACCACCGTCTTGCTCTGCGCCTGGCCCGATCCGGGCGACAGCAGCAGGAACAGGCCCAGCAGCGCGCCAGGCAATGTCGACGTCCGCAGCAATGCCGTCCATCGCATCGTCTCGCCTCCCTTCCCACGGGCCATCTTGCAGCGGCCCTCGTCACGCTTCGGCAATCGGTGCGGCCTGGCGTCGCCGTCAGGCCGGCAGTTTCTGGCCCTCCCGCCGTGCCGCGCGGGCGCGCAATTCGTCGACGCTGCGCACCTGCTGCCGCGCGGCACCGCTCCATTCGCGGGTCGGAACCGTCGCGTGCGCCAGCCGCTGCTTCGCGCCCGCGACTTCATGCGCGTATTGCGGCAGCCATTCCGCCTGCGCCACCAGCATCTCGTCGACCATCTGCCACACCTCGTCCGGGTTGCAGACCGCACCGACCAGCGGGTCGTGCAGCACGGCGAGGCGCAGCAGGTCGAGATCGCCGGTCACCGCGGCCCGCACCGCCATGCGCTGCACGTTGACCGAGGCGGTGCAGGTCGCGGCGCAGCCCATCGGCAGGCTGAGCCCGGCCACCATGTTGAGCCCGAACCGGTCGACGAAGCCCGGCGTCTCGACGATGCAATCCTGCGGCAGGTTGGTGATCAGCCCACGATTGCGCACGTTGAAATGGCCGCGATAGACGCGCCCGGATTCCAGCCCCTCGAGGATGTGGCTCGCGTGTTCCTCGGTGCGCTGCGCCGGATCGAGCGTCGTCCCGGCCTCGGCGAGCCAGCGCGGGAAATCGGTCTCGAACCAGTTGCGCTGCTCGGTGCAATAGCGCAGGTAGCCGCCGGTCTCGCCGTTGATCCAGTTCGACAGGTCGATCCAGCGGTTGATCTCGCCCGGCCGCTTGCGGTACCACGGCAGGTACTCGCTGAGATGGCCGTTGCTCTCGGTCGAATAGCAGCCGAAGCGGCGCAGCACGTCGATCCGCACCTTCTCCTGCCGGCTGATCTCCGGGTGGTGCTCGAACGCCGCGAGCAGTTCCTCGGCATCGATGCGCCGGCCGCGCAGCCGCACGTCGATATACCAGGTCTGGTGATTGATGCCGGCGCAGATGTACTCGACCTCGCGCGCGTCGTCGGCGCCGAGCACCTCGGCGATCTGGTGCCAGCCATGCTGCACGCCATGGCACAGGCCGATCGTATTGGCGATGCCGCCATGCTCGATCGCGGCCCAGGTGTTCATCGCCATCGGGTTGGCGTAGTTCAGGAACCAGGCGCCGGACTCGGCCTCCGCCCTGATGTCGCGGCAGAATTCCAGGATCGCCGGAATGCTGCGCTGGCCGTAGAGGATGCCGCCGGCGCAGATCGTATCGCCGACACACTGGTCGACGCCGTATTTCAGCGGGATCTCGATGTCGCTGCGGAACGCCTCGAGGCCGCCGATCCGCACGCAGCAGATCACGTAGCGCGCACCCTCCAGCGCACGGCGCCGCTCGACGGCGGTCGTAATCCGCGCCAGCAGACCATTGCCCTCGATGTCGCGCCGCAGGATCTGCGCCACCATGTCGAGATTGGCCGGGTTGATGTCGTGCAGCGCGAACTCGGTGTCGGCGAATTCGGGGACGAGCAGGATGTCGCGCACGAGTTTCCTGGTGAAGCCGACGCTGCCCGCACCGATCACCGCTACCTTCATCGTGTCCTCCTGACGGCCGGGGGCATCGCCCCCGCGCTGCGTCGGGGCGCACGGCCCCGGTCGCCTCATTGCGCCGATCACCTGTCGTCGCCGCGATCAGCGACGGCGACCGCGCCGCCGGCCGCATCGCGGGCCGACCCGGGCGTGACGATCCGGGACGCAGGCTTACGGCGCCGCGGCCGGTCCGCGGAACAGGAATTTCGTGCTATTGCACGCGCTTCCATGCGCCCCGCCCCGGACCCGTCCGCGCCCGATCCGCCCGGCGATGCCGTCGCCGCGCTGCGCGCCCGCGGGCCCGACCGGGTCTCGCTCGCCTTCCCGCGCGAGCGCTATCGGCTGCATGCGATGGTTGCGAGCGCCGGCTACGACAACGTCGCCGGCCGCACCTATGACTGGCACGGCACGCGCCGTGGCGAGGCGCCGTTCGCCCTGCTGCAATACACGATCGCCGGGCAGGGGCGGCTGCGCTTCGAATCCCGCCGCTTCGTGGTCCGGCCGGGCCAGGCGATGCTGCTGCGCTTCCCGCACGACAACCGCTACTGGCTCGGCCGCGGCGAACGCTGGGAGTTCTTCTGGCTGCTGCTCACCGGCCGCGAAGTGCTGCGGGTCTGGCGCGAGGTGATGGCAGCGCATGGTCCGGTCGCGGCGCTGCCGGCGCCCTGTGCCGGGCGCCTCGCCGCGCTCTGCCTGTCGCTGCTGCGGCAGGAAACCGGCTCACCCGCCGCCTGCTCCGCGACCGCCTATGAGGCGGCGATGCAGCTCGCCGATGCGCTGCTGTCCTGGGATCCGCCGGTCGCGACCGTGACGCGGCCCGGCGGGCTGGAGCGCGCGGTCTCGCTCTGCCACGCCGATCCCTCGGCCCGGCTCGACGTCGCGCAACTCGCACGCGCCGCCGGCTACAGCCGCTACCATTTCAGCCGGCTGTTCGCCGCCCGGGTCGGCGTCTCGCCGGCGCGTTACCTGCTGCAGCTGCGGCTCGACGAGGCGGCGCGGCTGCTGCGCGCCGATCCGGCGCCGGTGAAGGCGATCGCCCGCCGCTGCGGCTTCGAAGACGCCAATTACTTCGCCAAGGCCTTCCAGCGCCGCCACGGAGTGAACCCGCGCGCCTATCGTCAGACGCATCCCCTGGCGCATTCGGGAAGCGCGACCGGGAGCCTGTCGCCCGACTGAGCGGCGCCGCGTGCGCACTGCGAATCAACGCCGCCGCACTTCGTACCTGCACCGCATCCGGCCCGGACCTGGTCGGTCGGGCGATCCCGGATCAGCGGGCGACGCCGCGACCCCGACCCGCCGCTCCACGCCCGCGTGGCCGGGGCTTGCGCGCCAGCTTGCGCGCGGCCACAGGCTTCGGCGCCGCCGCCGCTCGACGTCGCCGCGCCGGTCGCGGCACGACGCCAACCCGGGTCCCGGCCGCAACCTCGGCCACCGCGGCCGTCGCCAGCCGCGCCCGCAGCGCCGCCCCGGCGCTCGCCGTCGCCGCGACCGCCGCGAAACGGGCCGCGTCCTGACCGAACCCGGCCTCGCCAGGGGCAGCGAGCAGCGGCCGGGCGATCAGCATCCGGAACAGCGCGAAGGCGGCGCTCGATGAGATGTCGCGATGCGCCGCGAGATCCGGAACCGCCTCCTCCAGCGCCGCCTCGAACAGCGCCGACAGCCAGCGCAGCCGGGTCATCACGTCGCCCTCGAGCAACGAGCCGGGCAGCACCGCGAGCCCGATCAGCAGCACCCGATGCGCCGCCGGATCCGCCGCCAGCGCCGCCGCCAATGCCACGGCGAGCGCCTCAAGTCGCGCGCGCGGCGCCAGCTCCGGCCGGTCCGCCGCCTCGACCGCGCGCAGGATCGGGGTGAAGGCGTGCGAACAGAGATCGGCGAGGAACGCCTCCTGGCCGCTGTACCAGCGATGGAACAGCGCTTCGCCCAGCCCTGCCTCACGCATCACGCCGCGGATCGAGAGCTGGCCGAGCCCGTCGCGCGCAAGCATCCGGATGCCCGCCGCGATCAGCGCCGCCTGCTTCGTCTGCCGCGGCCGCAGGTCCCAGCACCGACGTGGCCGCCGCCCGTCGCGCGCCGCGCTGTCCTGCCCCGAATCGTTCCCGTCCATGCTGCGATTTCCCGGCTGCCGGCGACGGGCCGGACCATAGTCGGGCGGTGGGATTAGGACCAGAATCCTTTGCAGGCGTGCATCGCCGCGCCACAACTGGCCCAGGATTGCTCTGACCCGCACCGGCGATCCTGGTCCAGCCTGCTGTTTTCAGAGCATGATTTGCGCCTTCGGCGGTTCCCCCCCGGGGCGATCACGGCCTAGCGCACCAGGATGTAGTGCAGGTTCAGATCGACCGTGACCTGCGGCGGACTGCCCTCGTCCGGGAAAGGCGGCAGGCGCGCGTTGCGGAACAGCCCCTGCGCCGCGAGATCCAGCCACTGCGATCCGGAACTGCCCTGCATTTCGAGCGATCGCACCCGCCCGTCCCGGCTCACCACGATCTCGAGCTCCACCGTGCCCTGCTCGCCGGCGTCACGCGCCTCTTCCGGATAGAAGCTGTGCCGGTTCATCCAGGCGCTGAGCAGATTGAGCCAGTCCGGGCTGGCGTCGCGGGAGCTGATGTCGGAGCGGTGCTCCGGCGAATAGGCGCCGCGATTGGCCGGCCCGTAGGAGAAATTCATCGGCGCCGACAGCGAGGCGAAGGGTCGGGCCGTGCGGCGCGGCTGTCGCGCGGCGTGCCGCGGCGGCGCCGGCGCCGGCATCGGCGGGGCCAGCGGCAGGGGCGGCGCCTGCGGCAGGTCGAGCAGCGGCCCCTGCAGCCGGATCTCCGGCGGCGCCTGCGGCTTCGCCGGTGCGGGTTGCGCCGGGGGCTGCCGGGCCTGCGGCACGCTCGGCACGGGTGGGGTGGGTAGCGGCACCGGCGGCAGCGGTATCGGCGCCTCGCGGGGCGCCGCCGGCGCCGCCTGACGCGGCAACGCCTCGGGCGGCGGCACCGGCACGGTCGACGCCGTCGGTGGCGCGGTTGGAACCGGCGGTGCCGACACGCGCGGCGGGGCGGTCGCCCGCGTCGCGGGCGGCGCCGGTGCGACGGTCGGTGCGGACGCGGCAGGGGCAGGCGCGGCGGTCGGGGCCGGGGGCGTCGGAGCACGCGGCACGGGTGGCGCCGGCGGCGTCGGAGCCCGTGGCACGGGCGGCGACGGCGAGGTCGATGGCGCCGCCGGTTGCGGCACGGGTGCCGTCGGTGGCGGCGAGGGTGCGGCTTCCGGCGGCGACGGCGCCGGGGGTACCGGCGGCACCGGCAGCGGCGCCTGTTCGGGCGGCGTCGGGGTCGGCCGGGCGGCCTCGGGCGTCGGCGGCGCAGTCGGTGAGGCCTGCGGCGTCGGCTCCGGCACGGTCGGCGTGCGGGCGCCGCCGGATTCGAACACCATCGCCACCGACGGCGGCGGCAGCCATTCCTCGCGCTGGTGACGCCGGTGCAGCGTGATCAGCAACAGTGCCAGCACCAGCAGGTGCAGCAGCACCGAGCCCGCCAGCATCGGCCCCAGCCGGCCACGCCGGCGGCCGGCATCCGGCCTCGCGTCGGGCGGCGCGCCCCAGCCCGGGTCCAGCACCGCAGCATCCGGCGGCCGGAGGGTCAGTCCCGGCAAGAGCGCATCCCATGCATCGACGCGGCATCCCTTCCCGGCCCGCCACCGGGCGGCGGGACCGGCAGTAGCGGGGTGAATACAGGTCCCCGCTGCCGACGCAAGCGCCGCTCTGTAACCTTCCCCGACGGGTGCCGCGGCTCCCGGCGCAGCCGATGGCGCGGAGCCGGCGGGCCCGGACTCCGCGGCGCGGGTGAATTCGTCGTCCGAAAGGCAGCGACTCGATCGCGATCGCGCCGCACGGTCAGAGCGATCCCGGGCTGAAGCAGAAACACGCTGACCGTGCCGGGTGATCCGGCTCTAGTGATTGGTTTTCAGACCATGATTCACGCCGTCGGAGATTCCGGTATTATGTAGCACCCACCACCATCGTAAGACGTTCACAAAAGCGTATCAACGAAACTGGTGGTTCATTTTCTTAATTTCGTTCATTGCCTTTATCCCCGTACGGGGCGAAACAATGAGTTTTGTCATATCTCCAACAGAAGGTAGTACAACGAGAATTGTTAAAAATATCCTTATACATAACACGGCCTATAAACCAGAGAAAGATCTGATCATTCATCCAGGGTATTTTATCCCCAGGGACGAATTTTCTTCCAGATACATAGATGTCTCCTGTTCTTCCACCATCGGAAGCTATGAATATATCGCTTATAACTATTTCATCAGCAACCAAGCTAGTATCGGTCGGTTTCCTTCCAATCTCTATTTTTGCGAAAATGGAGTTTACCATAGCGGGAGTTTTGCCGAGATTTTGAACATAAAAAGTTACCGTTGGAGTATCCGTTTCATTCATGTACCCCATTCGTATACCATCTCCAAATCCATAATTCATGGAGATTCCAACAGTATTTTCGTTAGGAACAATGAATACGTGCGCCGCTTCTATGGTAGGGAGAACCAGAGCAGCTCTATGAGCAGCATTAGCAGAGCGGCGAGTGAACCACAATGTAATAGCTATGACAGTTGTGCCGCAGAATCCGACAAAGAATGTCCATTCCGACCAAGTAGCTTCTTTCTTTGCAGCCTTCATGGCGTACCGCTCTATGCAGAGATTTTCCTGCTCGGAGTTCTGTGGGTTACTACAGGAATACTTATAAATATCGCTGATAACAGAGATAGGCCATGTATTTATTTGGTCGGTGGAGTGCTCTGTCTCGTTTTGAGCGTAGGTCTCATTGCAGCTATAGGATAGTATAACTACCACAATTACTAAGACCAGTCCTCCACACGTAATACATGAGCACCAATTGCGCGCATTGTGGCGAATAGAAACCATGCCGGAAACGCCCCACGGTTGATTTTGACGGTTACCGATCCCTCGGTCTCAGGCAACCCCATCTCGGTTAAGCGCCGAGCTAATTCAGCGTAACTCACATCTGCTCGTTTCAATTCAGCTTTCAGATGCCGTTTGGCATGGTCTGCCCACCGTTGACTGGTTGTGGCCATTGGGTTCCTCACTGATCCGACCGGAACCTAACATAAGTGTTCGCTTTTTCCCTTGCAAACCGAGAAGAGATACCTTACATATCCGTTCGTTTAATAACGGATATGTTCGGTGCCACAGCACTTCCTCCTCTCGGCAAAGGCTCGGTCGCTCCGACTCGCGACAGTCCTTCGCATGGAGGATAGAGCGGCCGAAAAGCTATTCGCCGAACTCCGGTGGCCTAAGACGGATGGCAAGCCGGTTTGTCCGTATTGTGAATGCCCGACCTGCTATGAGGCGCGCCGGCCGAATGGCTCGCTCCGGTTCCGATGCAAGGCATGCCGAAAGGATTTCTCTCTTACATCCGGAACCCTCTTTGCCTTTCACAAGTTGCCGCTCCAAACCTACCTTGCGGCTGTCGCGATCTTCTGCAATGAGGTGAAGGGAAAGAGTGCCTTGGCGCTCTCTCGCGATTTGGATGTGCAATATAAAACTGCTTTCGTCCTGTCCCATAAAATCCGAGAAGCCCTGGCATCAGAGATCAAGGGCGCCCAGCTCGGCGGTCTCGGGACGATCGTAGAAATCGACGGCGGCTATTTCGGCGGCTACGCGAAGCCGGCAAACCACAGGGAAAATCGCAGGGATCGGCGCAAGGCCGAGAATCAGACCGGCAAGCGCCGATGTGTCGTGGTGATCCGTCAGCGAGACGGCCACACGCTACCGGCAGCCTTCCATTCAGAAGGCGACGCACTCAAATTCATTCGGCAACGTGTCGCCAAGGGCACAGAGATCATGGCTGACGACTCGGCAGCCTGGAACGCTCTGCATGCCCGCTATGTAATGAAGCGGATCAATCACCAGATCGCCTACAGCTTAGACGGTGCCTGCACGAACGGCGCCGAGAGCTTCTTCTCACGGATGCGCCGAGCCGAGATTGGCCACCATCACCACATGGCTGGGACCTATCTCGCCCGGTATGCCCAGGAAAGCGCGTGGCGTGAGGATTACCGACGTCTCAGTAACGGGGAACAGACGCGCCGGATTGTCGGGCTAGCCCTCCAATCACGACCTAGCGTGGATTTCTGCGGATATTGGCAACGAAAAATACAAACTTGACAAAATTCGAAGCTGTACTACTATTGGGTTTGTGAATACAATTACAAGTTATATACATGCGAGTTAAGTATTTTTCGAAGTGTGACAGAGACAGTATGCCTTCTCAAGCGCGACAGAATGATAGTTAGGTCAGGACTGAAAAAGATGCGGGAAGAGGCGCCGCACCTCTGCTTCGGTAGCCATGAGGACGCGCTCCGTTTCGCTGACGAATGTGTGAAACGCAGTCAGCGCCTGTGGGCGGCCGCCGAGACCAATATCTGCGAGCGCTACCGTGATGGAGAATTGTATATTTCCGCTCACTTGCGCTCCAGGCTTAG
>DATJSJ010000058.1:0-5050 GCA_035504175.1 Acetobacteraceae bacterium | reverse complement strand
CGATGACGGCGTTCGCGGCGCCGAGGATGTGCCCGGTTGACCGGAAATTCTCTTCGAGGCGGAAGACTGCTGCGCCGGGGAAGTCGCAGGTGAAGCGACGGATATAGCCGACATCGGCGCCGCGCCAGCCGTAGACGCTCTGGTCGTCATCGCCGACTACGAAGATCTCGCCGTGGTCGGCCGCCAACAGCCGCAACCAGGTGAACTGGGCGAGGTTGACATCCTGGAACTCGTCGGCGAGGACGCAGCCAAAGCGATCCGCCCAGCGCCGACGGTAGCCGGCATCCGCCTGCATCACCACCACCGGCCATAGGAGCAGGTCCCCGAAATCCGCGGCATTCGCCTCGCGCAGGCGGCGCTGGTATTCGCCGTAAAGTAGCGCGCACCTGCGGAATCCTTCCGGGTCGATCGGCAATCCGGAGCGCCTGGCTTCTGCGATCATCGCCTCGGTCCGCGCCGGCGCCTCGCCGGGTGCAACGAGGTCATCCTTGAACCGGGCGAGCCGCTGGCACATCAGCTTCAGCGGGTCGCGGCCATTGCCGGCGCCGTCATCGGTATCCGAAAGGTTCAGCGCCTTGAGCGTGCGCTTCAAAAGCCGGCGGCTGTCGTCGGCGTCGAGGATGTCGAAACCGGGGCGCAGCCCGGCGATCTCGGGCTCCTCGCGCAGCTGGCGCGCCGCGAGGCCGTGGAACGTGCCGAGCCAGGACGGTGCTGCTCCGTCGAGAGCGGCGCCGACGCGGTCGCGTATTTCGGCCGCGGCCTTGTTCGTGAAGGTGACGCTGAGAATGCGGTTTGCGGCGATGCCGCGCCTGCCGATCCGATCCGTGATCGCCGCGGTCAAGGTCCGGGTCTTGCCGGTCCCAGCACCGGCCAGCACCAGCACGGCGCCGGGCTTCACCGCTGCCGCAGCCTGTTGCGGTGTGAGGCTGGAGAAGCATCGCGCGGGGGCCGTCATTTTCCGACCTCTCCGCCGATCTGCAGGACGTCGTTCCAATCGGTGCCGATGGGTGGCCGCAGCCGTTCGAACGGGACGCCGGCCGCGGCGGCGAGTTCGGCGTGCCGAGCCGCGTAGCGCTCGCCGGCCGGGTTCGCGTCGCTGGCGCCCGCGACGCATGCACCGGGCAGTGGTGCAAGTCGTCTGAGAAGGTGCTCGATGAGGCGCAGGGTGGCAGGTCCCATGCCGCCGCCGGTCGCGGAGTAAAGTGTGTCGGCGCGGATATTCTCGATCGCCGCGAGGCTAAGCGCGTCGATCGGCGCCTCGGCGATTGCCAGGCGGCGGCACGGTGAGGCTGCACCCGGCAGGCGGAACAGGGTCTTGGTGCCGCCGCGCAATGAGCCTTTGAAGACCCGCCCGCGGATCTCGACATGCGTCACGGCACCGCCGTCGCCGCGATGCGCGAACCAGGCGCTGCCGTAAGGTCCCTCACGCAGAACGTCGGCCTCAGCGGCGGCGTCGAGGACGTCTCCTGGTAGGTGACGGGTGGCGGTGAGATAATTCCAGACCGGCGAACCGTGGTGTAGCCGGCGGCGCCGACCCCAGCGCAGCGGGACGGGCATTCCGGGCCCCGTTTCCCCGGCGCCGAACGAGATTTCCGGAAACGCCGGAACAGCCCCGACGACGCGCCGCAGCTCCCGCCGCACCTGGCCGAAATTCAGGTTCGGATCGAGATATTGGACGAGATCGAAGACGTCGCCCTTGGCGGCGCCCTGCGGATCCCACCAGCCGCGGCCCTCGTGGTTGACGATCAGGATCTCGCCGGTGCCGCGGCGATATTTGAGGGCGTTGCGTGTGCTTTCCCTGTGGTCGAGCCGCCATGGCTGCGGCCAGGCTTCGAGCAGTGCGGCGCAGTGCACCCCTTTGCGGAACGCGTCGAGCTCCGCATCCTCGGCTTGCATGGTTTTCTTCTCCCGGCGAGCGGCAGCGCGGATGGCACGCCTGCTTTTCCGCTTCACTTTGCTCGCTGGCGTGCGCGGGACCGCGGAGCCGCCGGCGGGGCAAGGGCGCCTCGGGCGGCCGCGCAGCGGCTTCCCTTGCGGCGCCGCCGGCGCCCGCGGTAGCGGCTCTTCGCTGTTCTTGCGCTCGTCACCCCGCCAGTTGTCGGGGTCTTTCTGCGAACGGACCGGGGAAAACGCGCCGAACGATGATGTCGGCCACACACCGCTGGCGCCACGCCGAAGCGGCGCGAGGCCTCACGGGGTGCGTGTTGGTGGCGGTCAGAAGCGGTAGCCGCAGCGCGCGAGATGCTCGGCGTAGCGCTCGTCGAGAACACCGGTGCCGTGTGCCAGCTGGGTGAGGTTGAGGTCGCCGCCGTAATTGACCTTGAGGAGCACCGGCCCTCGCGCGGGCGCCATCTCGGAATGGGAAGCGCTGAAGCGGCTGGTGGTGTCGCACGCTGCTGTGCTGCCAGGCGGCCGTACCCAGTCCTGGGAGCTGAGGACCGAGAGGACATCCGAGCAAGAAGAGTACGTCCTCAGTCTTCGCTCGACAGCGTGCTGAGAAAAGGGGGTCGCCGATGGATTGGTTCGAAACGCTCACCGGGTTTCGAGAAGACGGTTACGAGGAAACCCGTGCCCGGCTTGAAGTCACGAGCGGGAGACTCTGCTCTCGGATCAATGGCACGAGCTATGAAATCGGTGAGCTCGAATTGATTTCGCTTCAGGCTCTCCGGGAAAGGGCGGCATCGGGAAGCAACCTGCGTGGCCGGATCAGGACAAGCGTAGTCACAGGCGATGTACGGCGCATGCGTCCGCAAGAACGAGCGGCTCTGCGTCGAGAGCCGCGCCGCTTCGGTCAACCTCGCCGAGGCGCAGGCCTTCATGGAGGACGAGAAGCGGATCCTCGTCTTCAGCGACGCCGGCGGCACCGGCCGCAGCTACCACGCCGATTTCGCGGCCAAGAACCGGCGGCTGCGCGTCCATTACCTGCTCGAGGCCGGCTGGAAGGCCGACACGGCGATTCAGGGCCTCGGGCGCAGCAACCGGACGAACCAGGCGCAGCCGCCGCTGTTCCGGCCGATCGCGACCAACGTCAAGGCTGAGAAGCGCTTTCTGTCGACGATCGCGCGCCGGCTCGACACCTTGGGTGCGATCACCCGCGGCCAGCGCCAGACCGGCGGGCACGGGCTGTTCCGCGCCGACGACAACCTCGAATCGGTCTATGCCCGCGCCGCGCTGCGCCAGCTCTACGTGCTGCTCTATTCCGGCAAGATCGAGGAGTGCCCGCTGCAGGCCTTCGAGGACGCGACGGGGCTCAAGCTCACCGGCAATGACGGCAGCCTGCGCGAGGACCTGCCGCCGGTCACGACCTTCCTCAACCGCCTGCTGGCGCTGACGATCGAGCTGCAGAACCGGCTCTTCGGCGTCTTCGACGACCTCCTGCAGGCAAAGATCGAGGGCGCGATCGCCTCCGGCACCTACGATCTCGGCGTCGAGACATTGACCGCCGAGAGCCTGACCATCGCAGGCCGGCGGACGCTCTATGTCCATCCACAGACCGGCGCCGAAACGGAGATCTTCACGATCCGGCGGCGCGAGCGTAACCGGCCGATGACCCTCGAAGCCGCGCTCGACCGCGCCGGCGATCCGCGCGCCGTCCTGCTCGTTAATACCCAATCCGGCCGCGCAGCGGTCCAGGTGCCGGCGCCGAGCCTGATGCTCGACGACGGCCGCGTCGAGCGCCGCGTGCGCCTGCTGCGGCCGATGGACCGCACGGCGATCCCGCTGGATCGACTCGCCCAGACCCATTGGCAGAAGGCCGATCGGGAAAGCTTTGCCTGCGCCTGGGAGGCAGAACTCGCCGAGATCCCGGTCTTCACCGATAGCGATTTGCACATTGTCACCGGCCTGCTGTTGCCAATCTGGCGGCGACTGCCCGACGAACACTGCCGCGTCTACCGGCTGCAGACGGACGACGGCGAACGCGTCATCGGCCGCCTCGTCTCGCCTGCCTGGGTCGCGCAGGCCGCCACCGACACGCCGGCCCTGGCCCCCGCCGACGCGTGGAACGCCGTGCTCGGCGGCAGGACCATTCTGCAGTTGCAGGACGGGCTCGAGCTCCGCCGCGTCCGGGTCATGGGCGAATACCGCGTCGAGCTCTCGGGCTTTACGAGCGGATTGGTCGACCGCCTGAAGGCGATGGGCCTCGTTTCCGAGATCATCACCTGGAAGCTCAGGCTGTTCGTGCCGACCGGGGATGCCGGGCCGACAATCCTCGGCACCCTTCTGGACCGCTTCCCGCTCGTCCGCCTTGCCGGCAGGCAGGCGGCATGAGACGGCGATGTCCTCCCTTGCTGCCGAACTGGCGCGGTGCCTCGCGCGCGATGCCGAGGCGGTGTGCCGCCATTGCCTGTCGAACGGCCGGCGCAGCGGCCGCTACTGGCTCGTCGGCGACGTCGGCAACACGCCGGGCCGCAGCCTCTTCGTCCGGCTGACCGGACCGGAATCCGGCAAGGGTGCTGCGGGCAATTGGACCGACGCTGCCTCGGGTCAGTATGGCGATCTGCTCGATCTGATCGCGCTCAACCGCGGCCTCGACCATCTGCATGACACGCTCGACGAGGCCCGCGCTTTCCTGCGCCTGCCGCGGCCGGCAGCGGATCTCGACCGGGTCCATCGCTCGACCTCGGCATCTACCGGTTACCCGGAATCCGCCCGGCGCCTGTTCGCGATGTCGCGGCCGATCGCCGACACCGTTGCCGAGGCCTATTTGCGCGAGCGCGGAATAACCGTGGTCGCCGGAACCGAAGCCCTGCGCTTCCACCCGCGCTGCTTCTATCGCTCCGACCCGCACTCTCCGACCGAGATCTGGCCGGCATTGATCGCCGCCGTCACCGACCTCGACGGCTGGATCACCGGCGTGCACCGCACCTGGCTCGACCCGTCCGGCTGCGCCAAGGCGCCGATCGACACGCCGCGCCGCGCGATGGGTCACCTCCTCGGCCACGGCGTCCGCTTTGGCGTGGCGAGTGACACGATGGCCGCCGGCGAAGGCATCGAAACCATGCTGTCTCTACGCATGGCATTGCCCGGCATGCCGATGCTGGCCGCACTC
>DATJSJ010000057.1:0-2124 GCA_035504175.1 Acetobacteraceae bacterium | reverse complement strand
GTCATGTGCGGCGAACGCGACCGCGAGCGCGGCCGCCATGCCAAAGACGGCACGGATCCATTTCACGGACACTTCCTCCTGCTCTGGCCGCCATTCTGCGATGGCGGTTCCGGTCCCCGTCGCTCGGTCGCGCGATGCGATACCCTTTCCCGGACGGCGTTTTGATCATAGATCACAGACGGGGTCGCCCGCAACATCACCGGGCGCATGCCCGGGCCGGCGGGAGGAAGCGATAATGCAGGAGGCACAGGGCGCCACGGCGAGCCGGCGGGACCACCGGTTGCCGATCCGCCCGGTGGGGCGGGAGACCGTGCAGGACCGCGTCTATCGCGAAATCCGCGAGCTGATCCTGAACGGCGACATCGAGCCCGGCCAGACCATCACGATCCAGAGCCTGTCCGACGCCTTTCACGTCAGCGCCATGCCGGTGCGCGAGGCGCTGCGGCGGCTGCTGGCCGAGCAGGCGCTGACGGTGGTCGCAGGACGGTCCGTCGGCATCCCGGCGCTGACGCGGGATCGCCTGGTCGATCTGCGGCGCGTCCGCCGCGAGATCGAGCCGCTCGCCGCCGCCTGGGCCGCGGCGCGCATCGGCGCGCCCGACTTGCGGCGCCTCGACGAGCTGGTGCAGCGCATGCAGGTCGCGGCCGGCGACAAGGACGGGCGCCGCTTCGTGCCGGCCAACCACGATTTCCACTTCACGCTCTATCGCGCCGCGGAATCCGCGGCCCTGCTCAGCATCATCGAGTCGCTCTGGCTGCAGATCGGACCGTATTTCCACCTGCTGCGCGCGTCGGAGAACTGGCATGCCGCCAATTCCGCGCATCGCGCGATCCTGACGGCGCTGCGGCGGCAGGACGGCGAGGCGGCCGCGGCAGCCCTGCGTCGCGACATCGACGAGGCGGCGGCGACGCTGGAAACCCTGTTGCGGTGAGCAACGCGGATCTCGCGCGGCACTTCAATCCGCCGTCCAGCCTCCGTCCACGACCATCGACGTGCCGGTCATCAGGGCCGAGGCATCCGAGGCGAGGAATACGACCGCGCCCATGACGTCCTCGACCTGGCCGAGCCGGCCAAGCTTGATCTTCGCCAGGACCGCGGAGCGGAACGTCGCATCGGCGAAGAACGGGCGGGTGAGCGGGGTTTCGATGAAGGTCGGCGCGATGCTGTTGACGCGGATGCGATGTGGCGCCAGGTCGATCGCCATCGCCTTGGTCAACCCCTCCAGCGCGTGCTTGCTGGCGCAGTAGGCGGTGCGCCGCGCGCCGCCGACATGGCCCATCTGCGACGACATGTTGATGATCGAGCCGGCCAGGCCCGCGTCGCGCAGGCGTCGCGCCACGGCCTGGGCCACGAAGAAGGCGGCACGCAGGTTGAGATCGAGGACGGTGTCGAAATCCTCCGTGGTGACGTCGAGGAAATCGGCCGGCCGGTTGGTGCCGGCATTGTTGACCAGGATCTCGAACGGCGCCGGTGCCGCCAGGCGGTCCTGCACGGCCGCGATATCGAGCACGTCGAGCGGCAGCGCGTCCGCGGTGCCGCCGGCGGCGCGGATCGCTGCCGCCGCCGCCTCGATCTCGGACCCGCTGCGCGCCGCCAGCGTGACCGCGGCGCCCGCCTGCGCCAGCGCCGCGGCGCAGGCGAGACCGAGGCCGCGCCCGGCGCCGGTCACCAGGGCCCGCTTGCCGTCGAGACGAAAGGATGGCGTCTGCGGCAGCGTCACGGCAAGGGACACGCCGGCCGCGCGGATCAGCGCACCCGCGACGGCTCGTTGTCCGCGAGCGCGATTTCGGTCACGCGCAATCCCTCCGACGTGATGCGCGAGGGGAAGGCATCGCGCAGCCCTTCCTCGTGGATCGGGATCACCCGTCGCGCCTCGCCGCCGGCCAGCCGGACCATCGTGTCCGTGGTCAGCATCAGGTTGGTCTGGCTGCCGACGGCCAGGCCTACCGGGATGTATTGCGGGTCCGCCGCGTCCGGGCCGCGCACATTCTCGAAGCTGTACACGAGGTCGCCCGCCAGCACCCAGGAATCCGCGCTGTCCGGCTTGCCGTCATTGCGCACGTGCACGAACATCGAGCCCCAGGTGTGCGTGTCGAACGCCGCGTACAGGTCGATGCCCGGCAG
>DATJSJ010000056.1:0-5585 GCA_035504175.1 Acetobacteraceae bacterium | reverse complement strand
CGCGGCAGGCTGCTGATGATCCTGCCGACCGCGACCTGGACCGCCTACAACGATTGGGGCGGGGCCAATCATTATCGCGGGATCGACGGGCCGGGGCGGGACCAGTTCTCGCCGGTGCTCAGCCTGCAGCGTCCGTGGACGCGCGGGATCGTCTGGCTGCCGCCCGGCGCCCCGCGGCTCAGCAACGACCCGGCGCCGGAGCCGCTCGCCGCGCCGCGCTACCCGATGAAGGAATGGGCCTATGCGAACGGCTTCGGCTACTATTTCGCCGCCTCCGGCTGGGCGCAGTTCGACCGCCACTTCGTCGTCTGGGCCGAGCGCGAGGGCTTCGACCCCGACATGATCACGCAGACCGACCTGCACCTCCGGCCGGACCTGCTCGATGCCTATCCCGCCGTGGTGATCGTCGGCCATGACGAATACTGGTCGCACGAGATGCGCCGCGCGATCGAGGCCTATGTCGAGCGCGGCGGCCGCCTCGCGCGGTTCGGCGCCAACTTCACCTGGCAGATCCGGCTGGAGGACGAGGGACGCCGGCAGGTCTGCTACAAGATGCGCGCCCCGGACGAGGACCCGGTGCGCGGCACCGAGCACGCGCATCTGCTCTCCACCGCGTGGGAGGATCGGCGCGTCCGCTGGCCGGGCGCCAGCACGGTCGGCGTCAACGGGCTCGGCGGCGTCTACGCCTCCTGGGGCGGGTTCGTGCCGCGCGGCCAGAAGGGCTTCACGGTCTATCGTCCGGCGCATTGGGTGTTCGCGGGCACGCAGCTCAGCTACGGCGACGTGTTCGGCGCCGAGGCGCGCATCTTCTCCTACGAGGTGGACGGACTCGACTACACGTTCCGCCACGGCCTGCCGTATCCGACCGGCGAGGATGGCGCGGCGACGGATATCGAGATTCTCGCCATGGCGCCGGCGGTGATGGCGGAGGCGCAGCACGATGGCGAGGGCTTCCGCTACTACATCGGCGACCATGACGAGCGCGGCAAGGCGGAAATGGTCTACGGCGACCTCTCGGAGGCGAGTCTGGCCAAGTCGCGCTACGGATCCGGCATGATCGTGCACATGCGGCGCGGCGCCGGCGAGGTGGTCACGGCGGCGAGCTGCGAATGGGTGATGGGGCTGGCGCGCGACGATTTCTACACGCAGCAGATCACGCGCACCGTGCTGCGCCGGTTCATCGCGGGCTGAGGCCGCGCGGCAGCGTCACCCGTAGGTCTCGCGGCGCTGGCGGCCAGCGGCGATTTGCGTCACGCCGCGCGGATGCCGCTGCCGGCGCGGCGCTTCGTCGCGGACCGGTTCTGCGGCAGGCGGCTGGCCAGGAAGTTGAGAATGCCCTGGCCGCCGCGGATCAGATCGCGCTCGAGCGCCTGGCGCGCCGCGGCTCCGTCATGGCGCTGCAGCGCGTCGATCAGCCTGCTGTGCTCGTCCGCCTCGAGATAATCGGTGGTGATGTCCTCGTGATAGACCTTCAGGATCGGTCCCATGCCGATCCACAGGCTTTCGATCTGGCCGACCAGCATTTCCATCCGTGACAGGCGGTAGACGCCGAAATGGAATTCCCGGTTCAGCATCAGCGCCGCGTCGGCGCGGCCGTCGCGCCGCGCCGTCTCGAACCGGCGCTGCGTCGCCGTGAGGCGCTTGACGTCCGCAGGTTGCGCATTGCGGGCAGCCAGTTCCGCGGCAAGGCCCTCCAGCGCCAGGCGGATCGTGCGCAGCTCGACATAGCGCTCGAGGGTCAGTTCCGGAACGGTGAAGAACCGGCCCGAGCGGGCCTCCAGCCCGCGCTCGCTCATCAGTCGCAGGCAGGCCTCGCGAACCGGGGTGACGCTGGTGCCGAATCTGTCGGCGAGATCCTGGATCACCAGGCGCTCGCCCGGCCGGAACACGCCGGCGATCAGCCCTTCACGCAGCGAAGCGTAGGCGCGCGCGGACAGATTGCCCTGGTCCAACGGCTGTACCACGGACGCCTTGCTGCGCCCCATGCCGGCCGACAGCGCCATGCCATGGTCCCCTTGCCACTGATCCGCCTGCCTTGGACCGGCGCGCCTGACATCCGGTGTGCTCACAACGCCCGATGCGGGCGATCGGGAAACCGCGAGGTGAATCCGGCAAGCCTGTTCGAGTCGGTCGCGCAGGCGATGATCGGATGCCGCTCGGCGGCGAGATCGACCAGCGCATCCGGCGGCGTTGAAAGAATCGGTGCCTGCTGGTCGAGCTGCCGGTATTGCCAGGAGTCCGGGCTCACCGACGTGGCGGTCATGCCGCAGCCGCCTGCCGCAGGTCCGCGCGTGCCGCCCCAGCATCATCGGGCGCTGGGTGGCCGAGATGCGAGCCCGGATCGGTGTCCATGCAGTGGACGCCTTTGGCCGTTGCGGAACGGGCGATGACACAGACCAGCCACTCGCGCTCGCGCTCAGCGTCGCATTCGCGCGCTCGTTCATGCGCTGTTTCCGCCCTTCCTGCGCCCGCCAGCGAGGAGTCACCATCCCCATGCGATCCGAACCATACGATATACGTCGGGACGCGTCCACGTGCCTCGGGACATCGTGCGGCCGCCGCGCATCTTCACCTCAAGAACGCGGCCGGCGCGATTTGCGCGGGGCTTCGCGGGCGGGGACTTATATCGTATGTCGCAGTCGCAGGGGGTGCGAGCTTTGGGGGTGGAATGAGGGAGATGCCGGGCGAGCTGACGGTCCGAAAGATCGGCACCCCGCTTGCATCGGGTGCGCGCGTGTGAAACGGTTGACGGTGCGCCCGGTGCGGACGGCATGTTCGTGCCCGCGCCGAAGGTGAGGCCATCGACGCATCGGAAACACGGGTCGCATATCGGTGCCAGACTCGCCCTCGACCCGATCGCACCCGAGTCCACGGAAACACAAAGGGCCAGGCAAGCGATGGCACATGTGACCGCCGATCTGGTTCGGCTTTACGCCGAGAGTGACGCGCTGGCATTGGCCGCGCTGGTCGCGCGCGGCGAGGTGACGCCGGCGGAGCTGACCGAGGTCGCGATCGGGTTGATCGAGACGCTCGATCCGACGCTGAATGCGGTGATCTATCGCGCCTTTGACAAGGCGCGGCAACGCGCGGCCGAGCCACCCGGCGATGGTGCGTTCGCCGGCGTGCCGTATCTGCTCAAGGACATCAACTCGTCCTGGACGGGCTCGCCGCTCACCGCCGGCCTTGCCTATCGCAAGTCCTATATCTGCCAGTCGGATTCGGAGATGGTGCGGCGGATCAAAGGCGCCGGCTTCAACCTGCTCGGCCGCACCAACGTGCCGGAGAACGGCTGGTGCATCGCGACCGAGCCGCGCGCCTACGGCCCGACGCTCAACCCCTGGAACGCCGCCGTGACGCCGGGCGGCTCGAGCGGCGGGTCGGCGGTGGCGGTGGCCGCGCGCATGGTCCCGATCGCGGAGGCGACCGATGGCGGCGGCTCGATCCGCGTGCCCGCGTCCTGCTGCGGCGTGGTCGGGCTGAAACCGTCGCGCGGGCGCATCACCTACGGGCCGCAGGACGTCGATATCTGGTACGGCAGCGTGTCCGTTTTCGCCGTCAGCCGGACGGTGCGCGACACCGCGGCATTTCTCGATGCCGTTGCCGGCCCGATCACCGGCGATCCCTATGTCGCGCCGGCACCCGAGCGGCCCTGGCTCGCCGCCATCGCGGATCGGCCGCGCGACCTGCGCATCGGCTACACGCTGACCACGCCCTGGGGGCCGGACTTCGCGCCGGAGGTCACCGCCGCGGTGCGCGACACGGCGGCGCTGCTGCAGCAGCTCGGCCATCGCGTCGAGCTGCATCCGTTCGCGGCCGATCTCGAATCCGCCTGGCACGCCTATGGTCGGATGAACGCCGTCGAGATCGCGCAGGAATTCGACCGGCTGGCGCCGATCATCGGGCGGGAGGTCGCGGAATCCGACCTGGTCGCCTTCAACTGGTCATACCTGCAGCGCGGACGCGCGCTGTCCGGGATCGAGCATGCCGCCGCCATCGCCGCGATCCGCAAGGCGAACCAGCAGATCCAGCTCAAGCTCGCCGGCTTCGACGCGTTCCTCACCCCGACGCTGACGCAGACGCCGCGACCGGTCGGCTACTGGGACATGAACGAGCCGGACGCCGATCGCTACCTCGCGAAATGGACCGACGCCGCCTTCATGTTCGCCTTCAACCTGTCCGGCCTGCCGGCCCTGTCGATGCCGGCGGCGTGGACGCCGGATGACGTGCCGATCGGCGTGCAGCTCGTCGGCCGCTACGGCGACGAGGCGACGATCCTGCGGCTGGCAGCGCAGCTCGAGGAGGCCCGGCCGTGGATCGGCCGCCGGCCGGCAATCTGCGCCGGCGCGGCGTAGCGCAGGTCACTTCAGCTTGCGCGCGTAGTAGTCGGGCGCGACCGTGCCCGGCTTGCTGAACCATTTCGGCACGTCGACGCCCGAATAGAGCAGGATGTTGCCCCAGGGATCGAACGCGCCGGTGCGCACGATCGCCTTGGCGCGCGATGCCATGCTGGTCAGGATTTCCTGGTGCGGGATCATCTCGTGATCCGCCTCGCCGAACAGCTCGCGCACCGTCCGCAGCAGCGGCGCGTTGTTGGTCGGCAGGTTATCGGCATAGGCGACCTTCTCCACCACCAGCGCCTCGGCGACGGCGCCGAGCACGGTGCGCAGGTCGGGCACGTCCGGCACGATCGCGAGATCGATGCGCCACGCGGAGGACGGGATCGGGAACCCGGCATCGCACACGATCATCAGATCGCCGTGGCCCATGCTGGCGATGGCGTGGCACAGCTCCGAGTTCAGCAGGCGGGTCCGGTTCATGAGGCCTCTCCTCCGTCGATGGGCGGCAGCGAGCGAACCATGGCATCCGCCGCCGCGCGCGACGGCAGGCCGGGGATGACGCCGAGGCGGGTGCAGACGAGCCCGCCGCAGGCGGTGCCAAAGCGCACGGCGTCGACCAGGCTGCGCCCCTCGGCGAGCGCGGCGGCAAACCCCGCGTTGAAGCCATCGCCGGCGCCGGTCGTGTCCACGACCTCGACCGGCGCAGCCGGCACGACCATGTCGATCGACTCGGTCGCAACCAGCACGCCGCGACTGCCGAGTGTCACGATGACGTTGCGGGCGCCGCGCCGCCGCAGCAGGTCCACCAGCTCGCGCGACGGGCGCGGATCGTCGGGTCGCAGCCCGAGCAGGATGCGCAGCTCGCTTTCGTTCGGGGTCAGGTAGTCGACATGGGGGAAGACAGACTCCGGCAGCGGCGCCGCCGGCGCCGGGTTCAGGATGGTGATCGCGCCGTGCCGCCGCCCGAGCTCCATCGCCCGCACGGCGGCCGGCACCGGGATTTCCAGCACCGTCATCACCACGTCGCTGGCGGCGATCCGCGGCTCGATGGAATCGACGAATGCCGCGTCCATCAGCGTATTGGCGCCCATGTCGAGGATGATGAAATTGTCGCCCTGCTCGTTGAGGATGATGAAGCCGACGCCGGTCTGCCGCGCCGCGGTGCGGCGGATCAGGGACGCGTCCACGCCTTCCGCTGCGTAGAGATCGGTCGCGATATCGGCCAGCTTGTCCTGGCCGATAATGGCG
>DATJSJ010000055.1:0-4373 GCA_035504175.1 Acetobacteraceae bacterium | reverse complement strand
GTGGAATCCGCGCTACCCCCGGGCCGGCCAAGCCAGCGCAGCGACTCAACGCGGGCCTCCCATGCCACCCGCGCAGCCCCACCCGCCACCACGCGCCGAATCCCGCAACATATCGCGCCCCCCGCCCTTGACCTTCCAGTGCTGGTAACCCCCATGTCCCGACCGAACTCGGGAGCCTGCCGCCATGTCCCAAACCACCCAGCACCTCGCCGTCACCGGCATGACCTGCCCCGGCTGCGTCAACGCCCTCACCCGCGTGCTGTCCCGTGTCCCCGGCGTCGCCAATGTTCATGTCACCCTCGAACCCGCCCGCGCCGACATTGCCGGCACCGCCGGTCCCGACGCCCTGATCGCCGCGATCCGCAACGCCGGCTATGGCGCCGAACCCCTGCCCGCCTGAGCCGCCGCCATGAACGCTCCGGTCGCCGCCCCGGTCCGGCCAACAGTCGCCGCGTCCTCCCAACCAGCCTTCGCTGATCCACCGGACCCGCGGCAACACGTCCGGCTGCCGATCGCCGGCATGACCTGCGCCACCTGCGCCGGCCGGGTCGAGCATGCGCTCAACGCCCTGCCCGGCGTCGACGCCACGGTGAACCTCGCCGCGGAACAAGCCGACATTCGCTTCGACCCGCGCCTCACCCCACCCGCCGGCCTGGCCGACGCCGTCGAAGCCGCCGGCTACGGCATCCGTCCCCAGCGCCGCTTGCTCGCCATCCACGGCATGACCTGCGCCACCTGTGCCGGCCGCGTGGAGAAGGCGCTCGCCGGGGTCCCCGGCGTGCACAGCGCCCAGGTGAACCTCGCCACGGGCCAGGCCGCCGTGCAAGGCCTCGCCGGCTTGCTCCACCCCGCCGCGCTGATCGCCGCCGTGCAGGACGCCGGCTACGGCGCCGACCTGCTCACCGGAGACGCCGCGCAGGACCAGGCCGCCGAGCAAGCCGAAGCCGCCCGCCAGCGCCGGCTGCTGGCGCAGGTCGCCATCGCCGCCATGCTGAGCCTGCCGCTGCTGCTCCCCATGGCCGGGATCCCGTTGCCCTTCTGGCTGCAGCTCCTGCTCGCCACCCCCGTCCAGTTCGTCATTGGCGCCCGCTTCTACGCCGCCGGCTGGAAGGCACTGCGGGCACGCACCGGCAACATGGACCTGCTGGTCGCGCTCGGCACCTCGGCGGCCTACGGCGACAGCGTCTTCCTCGCCGCATCGGGCGTGCCGCACAGCTTTTTCGACGCCGCCGCCGTGGTGATCACCCTGGTCTTGTTCGGCCGCTGGCTGGAGGCGCGCACCCGCCGCGCCACCGGTGCCGCCATCCGCGCCCTGCTCGCGCTCCGCCCGGAAACCGCACGCGTCGAGCGCGACGGCGCGGACATCGTCCTGCCCGTCTCCGCGGTGTCCCAGGGCGACGTGGTCGTGGTCCGCCCCGGCGAGCGCTTCCCCACCGACGGCCGCGTTCTGTCCGGCCAATCCCAGGCCGACGAATCGCTGCTCACCGGCGAGAGCCTGCCGGTCGAGAAACACCCCGGCGACCGCGTCACCGGCGGCGCCATCAACGGCAGCGGCTTGCTCCGTGTCGAGACCACGGCGGTCGGCGAGGACAGCACGCTCGCCCGCATCATCGCCCTGGTGGAAGGCGCCCAATCCCACAAGGCGCCGGTGCAGCGGCTGGTGGATCGGGTCGCGGCCATCTTCGTGCCCGCGGTCCTGGTCTGCGCCGCACTGACCTGGCTGGGATGGTGGCTGGCCACCGGCAGCCCTGGCGCCGGTGTCCTTCCCGCGGTGGCGGTGCTGGTCATCGCCTGCCCCTGTGCCCTGGGCCTCGCGACTCCCGCCGCGCTGATGGCCGGCACCGGCGCCGCCGCCCGCGCCGGCATCTTGATCCGCGACGCCGAGTCGCTGGAACAAGCCCGCGCGCTGGATACCGTCGTGCTGGACAAGACCGGCACGCTCACCGAAGGCCGGCCGGAAGTGACCGATCTGCTTGTGGCCACAGCGTCGCCCGACCCTGATCCCGCCCACCTCCTGACCCTCGCCGCCGCGGCCCAGACCGGCAGCGAGCACCCCCTCGCCCGCGCCATCCTCGCGCGCGCCGCCGGCCTGCCGCTGCCGCCGCTCGAGTCCTTCGAAAGCCTCCCCGGCCTTGGCCTCGCGGCGACGGTCGGCGGCCAGCCGATCATCATCGGCAACCGCGCCCTGATGCGGCAGCACGCCGTACCGATCTCCCTGCAGGCCGACGCCGCCGCACTGGAATCCCGCGGCCGCACCGTCATGTTCATCGCGGAACCGGCGCCGCGGGCGCGCTTGCTCGGCGCCATCGCGGTCATGGACCCGGTCCGGCCCACCGCGCCGGCCGCGATCCGGCGCCTGCACGCGATGGGCATCCGAACAATCCTGCTGACCGGCGACAATGCCGCAACCGCGCAATCGGTCGCCGCCACGCTCGGCATCCGGGATGTGCACGCCGAAGTGCTGCCGGATGCCAAGGCCGCCGAAATCGCCCGCCTGCAGCGCGAGGGCCGTCGCGTCGCCATGGTGGGTGACGGCGTGAACGACGCGCCGGCCCTGGCGCAGGCCGATCTCGGCATCGCCATGGGCGGCGGCGCGGACGTGGCGGTGCAGGCGGCCGGCATCACGCTGATGCGCAACGATCCGGCGCTGATCCCCGACGCCATCGCGATCAGCCGCGCGACGCAGCGCAAGATCCGCGAGAACCTGGTCTGGGCCTTCGCCTACAATGTGGTCGGCATTCCGCTGGCGGCGCTGGGTCTGTTGTCGCCGGTGATCGCCGGGGCAGCGATGGCGTTCTCGTCGGTCAGCGTCGTATCCAACGCCCTGCTGTTGCGGCGTTGGCATCCGGAAAGCAGGTCATGAGTCTCACCATCGGCGATGCCGCCACCCGCTCCGGCGTGCCGGCCAAGACCATCCGCTACTACGAGCAGATCGGGCTGATCCGGCCGGCGGAGCGGGGGGCGAACCAGTATCGCAGTTATAGCGAGGCCGATGTCGCCATGCTGCGGTTCGTGGGACGCGCGCGGCGGCTGGGATTTTCGGTGCAGGAACTGAAGCAGCTCGTGGCGCTGTATCGCGACCGCGGACGCGCGAGTGCCGACGTGAAGGCGATCGCCGTGCAGCACATCGCGCGGATCGACCGCAAGCTGGCGGAGTTGCAGACCGTCCGCGCCGCCCTGGCCGACCTGGCCGAGCGATGCCACGGCGACGCCCTGCCGGATTGCCCGATCCTGGATGAGCTGGCGGGAAACTGACCGGCACCCGAACGTCACCCGCCACGCGACTCCCCGCTGCTCCGCCGCTGCTTCTTCTGTGCGTTTGCTTCCAGCAGGGCGCGCAATCCCGCCAGCAGCCGCGCCGGGCTCGGCGGGCAGCCGCTGATCGTCAGATCCACCGGCAGCGAGGCACCCGTCCCGTCCAGCACCGCATAGCTGCCCTTGAACACGCCGCCATCCACCGCGCAATCGCCCACCGCGACCACCCATTTCGGCTCCGGCGCGGCATCGTAGGCAGCCTCCAGCGCCTCGCGCAGATTGCGGGTCAGCGGCCCCGTCACCAGCAGCACGTCGGCATGCCGGGGACTTTCGACAAACCGCAGCCCATAGCGTTCCAGGTCATAGAACACGCCTCGCAAGGCGCGCAGCTCCAGCTCGCAACCATTGCAGCTTCCGGTGTTGACGTGGCGGATTGCCAGGCTTCGACCCAGCCTTGCCTGCGCCGCCGCGTCCAGCCGGGCGGCAAGGGAGGCGGTCGTGGCCGCATCCGCCGGCCCGGCGGAGTTCGCCACGCGCGACCGCAACCAACCCCTGCTCATAGGTCGAGCGCCGCGCAGGGCAGGCCAAACGACAGGCCGATCATCTGCGCCTCCTCCACCGAATCACCCGCCATGGCCGTCTCCGCCAGCGGCCACAGCAACCATCCGGGATCGCAAGGGAAGCACGCGGCGATCTGGCCGTGGTCGAGGCGCAGCCAGTGCCAGATCGTGCCCCGCTGGCACGCGGCGCTGTCCAGCGCTTCGCCGCTCTCGGTCCCCAACGCCGCCGCAACCGGCCCGTCCGGCAGCGAGTCCAGTGCCGCGCGCAGCCGGTCCAACCCGGGCAGGATCTCCGCCGTCCGCGCCGCGCACCGAGTGGCCGCGTCGCCTGTCGCGCCGACCGCCGTGCCCACGGCGGCCGCAGTGCCCACGGCAACGGTAACCCGTCCCAGGCCGTGCAGCCGTCCAAGCAGAGGGTCCAGCCGGCGCCGCAGCGACGGCAGTGCCGCGGCCAGCCCGTCCGCGGCCTGGCGCAGCGCCGCCACGCCGTCGGGCGCGATGTCCGCCGAAAGGCCGCCGGGCACCACCACATCCATCATCAGGCGATGCCCGAACGCG
>DATJSJ010000054.1:0-2796 GCA_035504175.1 Acetobacteraceae bacterium | reverse complement strand
GATGTCATCCGGCTCGGGGCTGACTTTTTGTGTTAAGAAGCTTCCGTCCACCCATAGCTCACCAACGAGCCGCCGGGCTTCTATGTCATGCGCAAGTCGTTCCAGTTCTGCGAAAATCTTCGGCCGCTCAGCCGACGCAGGGAATGCGTCAACCGTTAGGACTTTGAGTTCCGAAAGAGGCATGACATGCCGCCCAGGGGGCAGAAGCGGCGGGTAGGCGATCTTGGGGCTACCCGGCGCGGTCACTTCTTCTTGGCATAGCGCGCCCTTGCTGCCGCGCGAGCGATCTCTGTTCGTCGCTGCGCCGTCAGCTTGTCTGCTCTTGCGCGTCCCCCTCTGAGGCCACCTAAGCGCCCTAGCTCGGACGTTGCCGGGTCTTTACCATCATCCACCACATCAACCACCTGGCCAGTGGCGATGTCGCCGATCAGCTTAGCGAGTGCGATCGGATCACGAGGACGGGGACGGCGCTTGGTTGCCATACCCGCAGTATGGCACGGCTTGCGTCGGGTTCAACGTGAGAATATATTCAGTGGCATTCAAACTGACCCACTACCGCGCCGCGACCCGCATTGACCACGGGCGGTGCAGGCTCTAGGATGCTATAAAACGTTTTACAGCAACCAGGGCCACGGGTTACCGCCCGCGCGGCCGGGAACGTCCGATGCGACCGAAGCTGCCTTCGATCCAAACCGTCGCCCGGCATGCCGGGGTGTCGATCGCGACGGTCTCCAACGTGCTGGGCGGACGGCGGGCGGTCGCACCGGAGCTCGCTGCGCGGGTGCGTGCGGCGGTCGAGGAGCTCGGCTACATCGCCGACGGCGCCGCGTCCCGCCTACGCTCGCGCCAGTCCCGCATCGTCGGCGTGGTCGTGCCGACGCTCGCCAACCCGTTCTTCGGCAGTCTCGTCGCGGCGCTGGAAGTCGCCGCGCGCGCCGATGGCTACGACCTGCTGGTGGCGAGCTCGGCCGATGATCCGGTGCAGGAGGCGGCACGGCTCCGCGCGCTGCTCGCCTGGCGGCCGGCGGGGCTGATCATCACGCCCTGCGACGATGAATTTGCCGCCCGTGCTCTGGCGGTCTCCGCCGGCGTGCCGGTCGTCGTCGCCGACCGGGTGCCGGAGGCGCCGGGCTTCGACGTGGTTGCCGTCGACAACGCGGCGGCGGCGGCAACGATCGGGCGGCATCTGGTCGAGGCCGGGCGCCGGCGCATCCTGCTCGTCGCCTCGGCCTTCAGCATCGGCAATGTGCGCGAGCGGGCCGCCGCGCTGCGTCGGGAAGTGGCCGGAACCGGCGTCGAACTCGAGGTGACGGAGGTCGGGCACGACCTGGCCGAGGCGCGGGCGGCGCTGGATCAGCGCCTTCGGTGCGCGCCGCTGCCCGATGCGGTCTTCGCGCTGACCAACATCCTGACCCTGGCGGCATTCGGGGCGATTACCGCGCGGGGTCTCGCGATCCCGCAGGCGCTGGCGTTGGTGGGTTTCGACGACGACGCGTGGATGCAAGCGGTCACGCCGGCGGTCTCCGCGGTCGACCAGCCGGTCGGGGCGCTCGCTGCCGCCGCCTGGGCGCGCCTTGTCGCCCGCATGGCCGGGGACGCGACACCACCGCTGGAGGTACGCCTGCCGTGCCGGGTCGAGTTCCGCGCGTCCAGCCGGGCGGAGGCAGCACCGGCCGGGCCGGGACTGTGCGCGGCATGAGAAGCAACCAGCCGGATCGGCGCACGCAGGTGGCGAACGATCCCGGCGCGCCGGGCTGATCCCGGCGATCAGACGGAGCGGAGGAGAAGGGCAAATGGTTCGGTTCGGGATGCATTTCAGCCTGTGGGGGCCGGCCTGGACGCGTGAGGCGGCCGAGGTCGCGGTGCCGGAGGCGGCGCGGCACGGGCTGTCGCTGATCGAGATTCCGCTGCTGGCGCCGGAGACGATCGACATCCCACATGCCCGCGCCCTGCTCGAGGCGCACGGTCTTGCCGCTTCGGCCTCGCTCTGCCTGCCGATCGATCGCATGGCGACGGTCGATCCGGAGGCGGCGGTCGGCTTCCTGATGCCGGCGGTGGAGGCGGCGTACGGGCTCGGCTGCCGCTATCTGGGCGGCGTCACCTACTCGGCGCTCGGCTACAAATCCGGCAGGCCGCCGACCGAGGCCGAGTATGACGCGATCGTCCGCGCGCTGCGCCCGGTCGCGCGTCGCTGCGCCGGGCTCGGCCTGACGCTGGGCCTGGAACCGTGCAACCGCTACGAGACGCATCTGCTGAACACCGCGCAGCAGGGCCTGGCGCTGCTCGATCGGATCGGCGAGCCGAATCTCGCGATCCATCTCGACACCTACCACATGAACATCGAGGAGAAGGGGATCGGCAACGGGCTGCGCACCGCCGGCAAGCTCGCGCCCTACATCCACATATCCGAAAGCGATCGCGGCGTGCCCGGCACCGGCACCGTGGACTGGTCCGACGTGTTCCGGACGCTGGCGGAGATGCAGTTCGACGGCGATCTGGTGATCGAAAGCTTCGTGACCCTGCCGCCGGAAATCGCGGCGGCGCTGTGCGTCTGGCGACCGGTGGCGCGCGACCGGCAGGAAGTGCTGGAGCAGGGCGTTCCGTTCCTCAAGGGGCTGGCGCAGCGGCACGGGCTGTTGACCTGACCCGACGCTCGATGGGGGCTCCGCGAGGGGTGCGTCGTTGCCTTGGGCGTGCAATCGGCGCGCTCGACGGCGTCGCGCCTGTGGCCCGCGAATGTGGACTCGCGCACGCCAAGTTCTCGCCACGGAGCCGGAAGGCTGTCAAGGCCGGAGC
>DATJSJ010000053.1:0-29476 GCA_035504175.1 Acetobacteraceae bacterium | reverse complement strand
GGTGAACAGCGGTGCCGCGTAGAGATTGTCGACCGGGATGTCGAAGAAGCCCTGGATCTGCCCGGCATGCAGGTCGAGCGTCAGCACCCGGTTGGCGCCCGCCTCGGTGATCAGGTTGGCGACCAGTTTGGCGCTGATCGGTGTCCGCGGCCCGGATTTGCGGTCCTGCCGCGCGTAGCCGAAATACGGGATCACCGCCGTGACCCGCCGCGCCGAGCCCCGGCGCAGCGCATCCAGCATGATCAGCAGTTCCATCAGGTTGTCGTTGGCCGGGTAGGAGGTCGACTGCACCACGAACACGTCCTGGCCGCGGACGTTCTCGTGGATCTCGACGAACACCTCCATGTCGGCGAAGCGGCGGACCGAAGCGCGGGTCAGCGGCAGGTTCAGCGCCGTGGCGACTGCCTCGGCGAGGGGCCGGTTGCTGTTGCAGGCAACGATCTTCATCGCGGACGCAGTTCCTGAACGCCGCCGGGCCCGGCCGCACCGTTTCGCAGAGCGCGGCCTTCTATCAACCGGGCGCGCCGCTTGTCCATGCCGGGCGCCGGCGCCGCCGCGTTCATGGTGCGCTCATGGGGACGGGAGCATGCCGGGGGGCATGGCGAGGCCCGCCGAACCGGGCGGCGCCGGGGCGATCCCGGCCGCACCCGCGGTGCTGCCCGGGCCGCCGCCCGGCGGCGCCTTGCCGGCCGCCTCGCCGGCGCCGGGCTTGCCGGTCTGCAGCGCCGGATGCGTGCGGCGCAGATCGGCCTGGTTCAGGATCACCTCCTTGATCCCGCCGGCCGCCTGCTGCGCCACCACCACCGCGACATCGCCCCAGTAGTTATCCAGCGTGCCGGGCGGGATGTCGTTGAGCTGCGCCACCCGTCCGGCCTCGTGGCCGCGCGCGTCGGTGACGATCCACTGGATCTCGATCCGCTCGGTCTTGCCGGCGCCCGACCCGGTCTTGACCTGGCCGACGACCTTGAAGTCGGCCCCATCACCGGTGTCCTGCACCACCTCGCCCTGACCGGAGAGGTCCTTGCGCATCTGCCGCGCGAGCGACACGTCGCCGTCCCCCGGCGCGCCGTTGACGCCGGCGAACCAGACCCGCGCCGGCCGGTTCATCAGGCTGTTCGGATCACTCTGCCGCCGCGCCGCCTCGATGCTGGTGAGCAGATCGGCGATGTTCGGCGCGACCGCGGTCGCGGCCTGGTGCAGCATCGCGGGATCGGCATTGGCCCAGTCGCTGGCGGCGACCGCCGGGCCTTGCGTCGAGCCCTGCACCAGGCCCTTCGGGTTCTGCACGGTGTAGGTCGGGATCACCCGGTCGCCATGCATCTGCGCGGTCATGATCAGCCGCCAGTCGCGCGACTTGCCGCTCAGCACCAGCGCCGGCACCTCCTCGTTGACCAGCGCGTCGGCGACGGCACGGGCCCAGACCCGTTCGCCTTCATCCGAGAGCAGCCCGTCACCCGGGGGCGGCACCACCAGCCGCGAGGGCGGCGGCTGCGCCAGGCGCATCGCCGTCGCGCCCGGATTGCCCTCGAACGGCCGCGGCAGGTCGCCGCAGCCGGCGAGGCCGAAAAGCGTCGCCGCGGCCAGGGCGGGTGCGGCGGCCCGCAGCGCGGCCCGCGCCCTCACGCGCCGCCATCCGCGCCGGGGCAGACGACGATCGAGATCTGATGCCCGATGGGCCCTTCGCCGGCGAGCGTGCGTCGACGGTGGCTGAAGAACCGGTCGGGCTCGGCAAGCGTGTCCACCTGCAGCAGATCGACCGCGCCGAGCGCCTCCGCTTCGAGCCGCGCCGCGCAGCATCCGGCGAGATCGAACTGCCAGCGATCGGGCTGCCTGCCGGGGGCGAGGAAGCGGGCGTCGTCCGGATCGGCGGCGAGCAGCGCGTCGAGCAGGTCGGGCCCGACCTCGTAGGAGACCTGGCGGATCGAGGGGCCGATCGCCGCGGCGATGCGCTCGCGCCGCGCCCCCAGCGCCAGCATCGCCGCGACCACCTCCCGCAGCACGCCGGCGACCATGCCGCGCCAGCCGGCATGCGCCGCGCCGACGACGCCCGCCTGCCGGTCGGCCAGCAGCACCGGCACGCAATCGGCGGTGATGATGCCGAGGGCGACACCGGGCGTCCGGGTCGCCATCGCATCGGCGCGCGGCCCGGCGCCTGCCGGCCAGGGCTGCTCCACCACGATTGCGGCCGCGCCGTGCACCTGGGTCAGGCCGACCAGGGCTTCGGGATCGGCGCCGAGCGCGCGCGCGGCGCGCGCGCGGTTTTCCCTCACCCGCGCCGGATCGTCGCCGCCGGAGAGGCTGCAATTGAGGCTGGCATAGGAGCCGGTCGAGACACCGCCGCGGCGGGTGAAGAACCCGTGCCCCACCGGCAACGCCGGGCTCGCCAGGAAGTCTGCGGCAGCGGGCAGGGATGCGTTCATGGCACGAAGCTGGGCTCGAATCCGGTCTCGAATCCGGCCGGAACCGGCAACTCAGGGTGGCAGACCGCCAACGCCTTGAACAGCCGGCCCATGCCGTCGGGCTCGATCAGCCGCCGCGTCGCCGCCTGGATCGCGAACGCCTTCTCCGGATGGGTGCGGACCAGCCGGTCGCTGCGCTGCGCCAGGCCCAGCCGGGCAAGGAAGATCCCCTGCGGCACCGGTCCGTAGACGGCGGCGCCGGCCTGTCGCGCCGCTGCCGCGACGCCGGCGAAGTCGACATGGGCGGTCAGGTCCGCGCTGCCAGGTTCGGCCAGCGGATCGGCCGGTCGGCCGGCCCGCAACGCCTGCACGCTGTCGCCGGCGGCGCTGTCGCCCGGGCCGTAATCGAGGAAAAGTGCGGCGCCGCCCTGCGCCGCCAGCCGTCGCCCAAGGCCGCGGATCAGGTCGATGGCGGCCTCGCTCCGCTCCACCACCGCGCCTTCGGGCAGCACGCCGTCCCGCGCGGTCGGCGGCAAATCGGCGGGGTTCGCCGGCGCCTCGACGAAGGCGCAGTCGGCGACATGGCGCTCCATCCAACCGCCGCCGCGCCGCACGAACTGGCGCACGGGCAGGGCGTCGTGGAACTCGTTGGCCAGCAGCAGCAGCGGCCCGGGCGGGATGGCCGCCGGCGTTTCGTGCCAGCGCGCCTGCGGCAGGCGCGCGCGCTGCAGCGCCCGCAGCCGCGGCGACGTCTCGACCAGGTGCAGGCGCAGCGCGGCGGCAAAGCCCGGCGCGACCTGGTGCACGGCGCGCAACGCATCGACCAGCAGCGTGCCGCGTCCCGGGCCGGCCTCGGCCAGCAGCACCGGATCGGGCCGACCCATCGCCTCCCAGGTCACCGCCGCCCACACGCCGAGCACCTCGCCGAACACCTGGCTGATCTCCGGTGCGGTGGTGAAATCGGCATAGGGATCGTGCTGCGCGTAATAGGCGGCGTTGGCGCGGGCCATGAACCGGTCGAGCCGCTCCGGTCTGGTCGGCTGCATCTCAGTCGGCACTCGCCGGGTTTCCATGCGGCGGTGCGGCGACCGGCAGGCTGCGACGCCGCGCCCGCAGGATCAGCCAGACGCCGGCGAGGAACATCGGCACGCACAACACCTGACCCATCGTCAGCCCGCCGGGCAGGAAGCCGAGAAACGCGTCCGGCTCGCGGAAGCACTCGCCGGTGCTGCGGGCGATCGCGTAGCCGATCAGGAAGGCCCCCGTGAGCCAGCCCGGCCGCGCCCGCAGCCGCTCCCGCCGCGACAGCGCGAACATGACGCAGAACAGCACCAGTCCTTCCAGCAGCGCCTCGTAGAGCTCGCTCGGATAGCGCGGCACCATCGAGCCGGATTGCGGGTAGATCATCCGCCAGGGAATCCAGGCTGGCGCCGCGCGGCCCCAGAGCTCGCCATTGATGAAATTGGCGATGCGGCCGAGGCCGAGCCCGATCGGCACGCACACCGCCAGCCGGTCGGCGAAGCCGAACAGCGGGATCTTCTGCTGTCGCGTGTAGAGCAGCAGCGCCACGACGACGCCGAGCACGCCGCCATGGAAGCTCATGCCGCCGTGCCAGACCTGCACGATCATCAGCGGGTGCGCGAAATACAGCGCCGGCTGGTAGAACAGCACGTAGCCGAGCCGGCCGCCGAGCACGACGCCGACCGTCGCCCAGGTGAGGAAATCGTCGACCTGCTCGACGCCCGCGACCGGCGGCGTCTCGCACACCAAGCGGCGCATCAGCCGCCAGCCGAGCACCAGGCCGGTGATGTAGGCGAGCGCGTACCAGCGGATGCCGAACGGGCCGAGCTGCACCGCGACCGGATTGAAGGCGGGGAACAACAGGACGGGCAACATCAGCCGCGCTCGTGCGGCCGCCGCCGCGCGCGCCGCCTCGTGCGAACGGCGCGCACCGACATCGTGCGAGCAGCACGCAAATGTATCGTGCGGGCAGCGCGCGGAGACATCGTGCAAGCAGCACGCAAATATACCGCGCAGGCGACGCGTCCAGGCGACGCATGGGCAGGGCTCTCAGACATAGGGATCGGTGCCGGCGAGATGCGTCTGCACGTAGCGGCGAACGCCGTCTTCCAGGGTCGTGAACGGCGCCGTGTATCCGGCGGACCGCAGCCGCTCCATCCGCGCCTCGGTGAAGGATTGATACTGGCCGCGCAGCGCCACCGGCATGTCGATGAAGGCGATGTCCCGCGGCCGGCCGGCTGCATCGCACACCGCATGCGCGAGGTCGAGATAGGTGCGCGCCGCGCCGGTGCCGCAGTTGAACAGCCCGTTCACCGCCGCGTGGTCGAGCAGCCAGAGCAGCACGTCGACCGCGTCGCCGACCCAGACGAAGTCGCGCCGCTGCGCGCCGTCGGCGAGGTCCGGCCGGTCGGAGCGGAACAGACGCGCCGGCCCGCCGGCGGCGAGCTCGTCATGCTTGACCTTTACCACCGAGACCATCGGCCCCTTGTGGTATTCGTTCGGCCCGTAGACGTTGAAGAACTTCAGCCCGGCCCATTGCGGCGGTCGCGGCCGGCCCTCGGCCAGCATGCGCTGCACCAGCCGGTCGAAGGCGTGCTTGGTCCAGCCATAGAGATTGAGCGGCCGTAGCCGAGCGAGACGCGCCGGGTCGTCGTCGAACCCCTCGGCGCCGTCGCCGTAGGTCGCGGCCGAGGAGGCATAGACCAGCCGCACGCCTCGCCCCGCGCACCAGCGCCACAGCCGCGCCGGCAGCTCGACATTGGTTGCCCAGACGAGGTCGCCGTCGGTCGCCGTGGTCTCGCTGATCGCGCCGAGATGAAAGATCAGTTCGATCGGCGGGTGCGTCGCCAGGAACGCGTCGAGTTCGTCCGGCGGCAGCAGCGAGGCCGGGGGATGGCGCGCCAGATTCCGCCACTTGCCGTGCTCGCCGAGGCGGTCGACGATCACTGTCTCGAGGCCGCGGCCGCAAAGGGCGGCGTGCAGGTTGGAGCCGATGAAGCCGGCGCCACCGGTGACCAGGATCATGGGCGCGCTTATAGGAGTGCCGGCCTCGCGCTGGCCAGACCGGGCGGTGCGCCAGGCGCGGCGCAGGGAACAGGTCAAGCGGGGAGCAGAGCAGGCAGGGAGCGGGGCAATGAGCGACCGACCGAAATTCTTCGATGATCTGGCGGGTGTGGCGGGCGGCGCCTTCTCGGCGCTGGCCGGCATGCGCGAGGAGGCCGAGTCGGTGCTGCGCGCCCGGCTGGACGAGATGATCCGCCGGCTGGAGCTGGTGCGTCGGGAGGAACTGGAGGCCGTCGAGGCGGTCGCCGCCAAGGCCCGGGCCGGGCAGGAGGAAGCGGCGGCGCGGATCACGGGGCTGGAGACGCGCCTGGCCGCGCTGGAGGCACGACTCACCGTGCAGGTGCGCCCGGCCGGGGAACCGCCGGCCGGGCCGGTGCAGGTTGCCGACTCCGCTCCCGATCCTGCCGCGCCGCCCTCCGGCCTCGCCTGATCTGTTGCAGGGGGGCCGCGCAGGCGGGCGCGGCGCATGAGACCCGTCGCAATTTTGCGGCTGATCGGTTGCTGCATCGCGCAACACCGATCATATGAATGGCGCTGGACGTCGCTCCAAACCTTGCGACGCGGCGACGCAGGTCGTTAGGCTCGCCTGCGTGGCGAATCGGCCCGCCATCCCACGACGCGGCCCGGCTCGGCCGGACCCCGCGAGCGGTGGCGGTTCGCTCGGCTGGCCTTCCTCCAACAGGGGAGACCCCGCATGTCCGCCCTGACCCTTTCCGCCCCAGAGGCCTCCGCCAACCCGCTTGATGTCCTGGAGCAGATCGTCACCGCCAACGAATGGGCTTTCGACCGGCGCAGCGAGGCCGAGATGGCCGCCGAGGCGCCCGGCAAGTGGTGCGATTACGGGCTGTATTTCAGCTGGTCGCGCGAAATCAGCGCCATGCACTTCACCTGCGCCTTCGAGATGAAGGTGCCGCCGGGCCGCCGCGCCGCGCTCTACGAGCTGCTGGCGCGCGCCAATGAGCGGCTGTGGATCGGGCATTTCGGGCTGGACGCCGATGACGGCACCCCGCTGTTCCGCCATTCAGTGCTGCTGCGCGGCGCCCGCGGCGCCTCGGCGGAAAGCCTCGAGGACATGATGGACATCGCGCTCACCGAGTGCGAGCGGTTCTTCCCAGCCTTCCAGTTCGTGCTCTGGGGCGGCAAGTCGCCGGCCGAGGCGCTGGAGGCGGCCATGCTGGAGTGCGCGGGCGAGGCGTGAGCCCCGCCGCCGCGCTGCCGCCGATTCTGCTGGTAGGAGGCGGCCGCATGGGTGGCGCGATGCTGGCCGGCTGGCGCGAGCACGGGCTCACCACCGCGATCGTGGTCGATCCGGCGCCGGAGGCGGCTGCGCTGGCCGGACCGGAGGTCCGCGTGGTCGCCGGGCCGGAAAATCTGCCGCCGGATTTCGCGCCGGCCGCGATCGTGCTGGCGGTCAAGCCGCAATTCGCGACCAGCGTGGTTCCGGCCTATGCCGCGTTGGCGCCCGGGGCGGTCACCCTGTCGATCATGGCCGGACGCACCATCGCCGGGCTGCGTCGCCTGCTCGGGGACGAGGCGGCGATCGTACGCGCCATGCCGAACACGCCGGCGGCGATCCGGCGGGGGATCAGCGTCGTCTGTCCCGGCCCGGGTGTCACCGCGATGCAGCTTGCGCTGTGCGACACACTGCTGGTTGCGGTCGGCAGCGTCGCCTGGGTAGAGGATGAGGCGCTGCTCGACGCGGTGACCGCGGTCTCGGGCAGCGGCCCGGCCTACGTGTTCCTGCTGGCCGAACTGCTGGAGGCGGCGGCGCGTGCCGAGGGGCTGCCGCCCGATCTGGCGCGGCTGCTGGCCCGGAGCACGGTGGCCGGGTCCGGGGCGCTGCTCGATGCCAGCGACGAGGATGCTGAGACGCTGCGACGCGCGGTGACCAGCCCGAACGGCACGACCGAGGCGGCGCTCGCCGTCCTGATGGCGTCGGCGGCATGGCCGGCTCTGCTGCGGCAGGCGGTCGCCGCCGCCACCGCACGCTCGCGGGAGCTCGCCAGCTGAGCAGCCCGCCGCGGCGATGGTTGCGGCCGCAGGGTAGAGGGTTCAGGGTTGTGTCGATCGGTGTGGGACCCATGTCGCTTCAATGCAGGATTCCGACTTCGACCGGGCGCTGATCGGCGCGGCCTTCGCGCTTGCCGCCGATCGAGGCTGGGAGGCGGTGAGTGTCGCGCAGGCGGCGCGACGGGGTGGCCTGCCGCTCGATCGCGCGCGCGCGCGCTTTCCCGGCCGGGCCGCCATCCTGCTGCGCTTCGGGCTGCTGGCGGATCAGACGGCCCTGGTCGGGGAGCCGGCCGAGGCCGGACCGCGCGGGCAGCTGTTCGATCTTCTGATGCGCCGCTTCGATGCGCTGCAGGCGCATCGCGCCGGCGTGCTGGCGCTGCTGCGCGCGCTGCCGATGCACCCGGCGACCGGCCTGCTTTTGACCGCGGCAACGTTGCGCAGCATGCGCTGGATGCTGGAGGCGGCGTCGATCGGCACGCACGGGCCGCTCGGGCGGCTGCGGGTCAAGGGGCTGCTCGCGGTGTGGCTTGCGACCGTGCGGGCCTGGCAGGCGGACGACAGCGCGGATCTGAGCGCCACCATGGCCGCACTCGACCGGGCGCTGGCCCGCGCCGAGCGGGCGGCCGCCTGGCTGCCGGGTGACCGGCCGGGGCCGATGCCCCCCGTAGGCGAGGACGGAGGCGAAGGCGCGCCCGAGCCGCCGCCGCCTGGCGGCGTGCCGCCGGCCGGGCCGCCGCCGGCCGGGCCGGGCGGGGGTGGCGTGGTCGAGCCGCTGGCGCCGGTGCCACCGGCGCCGCCGGGCGGTGCGGGCGAGGGTCCGACGCCGCTCGTGCCGACTCCACCGGTGGTAATGCGCCAGGCCTGAGGCGCGGCGAACCGCGCCGCGGACGGCCGGAATTCATCCGTCGCGCCGTGGCGCGCGGACAGCAGAGGAGGCGAGACATGGCCGAACCCGAGGAAATCGCCGGCCGCACCACGCGGGCCGGGGCGCGCACCGTGCGGGCCGCGGCCGACGCCGGCGCGCAGGCGGTCGGCGCCGGTGCTGAGGCGGCGCGCGCGGCGACCGAGGCGGGCACGCGCATGATGGGCGAGTTCACGCGCATGCTCTCGGAGATGAAGCTGCCGGCGATGCCGGACGTGCAGTCGCTGATGGCGGCGCATCGGCGCAATCTCGAGACCCTCTCCGCCGCCAACCGGGTGGCGCTGGAGGGCGCGCAGGCGGTGGCGCGCCGGCACATGGAAATCATGCAGCAGACCATGGCCGAGCTGTCGGAGACCGTGCAGGCGGTCGCCGACGCGGACGGCCCGCAAGCCAAGGCGGCGAAGCAGGCGGAGCTGCTGAAGCGCGCCTATGAACACGCGATCGCCAACATGCGCGAGCTCAGCGACCTGATCCAGCGCGCCAACGGCGAGGCGTTGGAGGTGCTGAACCACCGCTTCCTCGAGGCCATGGACGAGATGAAGGCGCTGATGCAGAAGGCGGGACAGACGCGGGGCTGAAGCCCCGGGCCGCCGCGTCGTCGCCGGCGTCCGCCGGGCGTCGCAGCTGACCAGCATGCGACGACCGGACGCAGGCCGGCCGAGTGGCCGCGTCCGGGCCTGGGACGCGCCGCCGTCGATGGAGCCACACCGTCGCATCCATGGGAGCGATGGATGAAGCTGGTCGCCGTGTCGCGCGTCCGCGACGAGGAGGAGCTGATCGAGCCCTTCCTCCGCCACCACGCCGCGCTCGTGCACACTCATGTCCTGCTCGACAACGGCAGCAGCGACCGGACGGTGCCGATCATGCAGGCGCTGCGGGCGGAGGGGCTCGACGTGCACGTCTACCGCAACGCGGCGGTGGCCTTCGCGGAGACCCTGTTCAACACGCTGCTCGCCCGCATCGCCGCGCGCAGTCACGGCGCCGACTGGGTGCTGTTCCTCGATGCCGACGAATTCCTCGATGTCCGAGGCGCCGGCGGCGATCTCGCCGGGCATCTCGCGCAATGTCCGGCCTCGGTCACCTGTCTGCGCGTCCCCTCGATCGACTACCTGGGGCGTGGTCCGGAGCCGCAGGCCGTGAACGTCCTGCGTCGTCTCACGCGCCGGCGGCCCGCGCCCGGCGGGTCCACCAAAGTCTTCCTGCGCGGTGCGCTCGCGGCGCGCGACGGCGTCGAAGTCGATGCCGGCAATCATGCGATCATCGTCGACGGCGTGGCCGATCACGGCACGCTGCAGGACGCGCTGCGCCTCGCGCACTTTCCCGACCGCGACCCGCACCAGATGGCGTCGAAGGCGATCCTCGGGCGCCTCAAGGTGCTCGCCGCGGGCGCCGGAGAGGTGCAGCGACAGCGCAACGTCCATTACGTGGGCCCGTTCGAGGCGATGCAGCGGCGGCCGCTCGGCTGGCTCGCCCACGCCGCGGCGGAACTGCGGCGCCGCGACGGCGCGGCCGAGCTGGTGGACGATCCGCTGCCCTATCTCGGGACGCCGCTGACGCTCACCCGGCCGGCCGATCCGGCGGCGCGGGCGATCGCGCTGCTCGCCCGCTATGCCGAGGCACTGGCGCGCGCGCATGGCGCGCTGCTCGATGCCTCGCCGGCATTGAAGGATGCAACCCTGCGCGACGCCGCCGCGCTGCAGCCGATCATCGGCGGCGTGCCGGAGCCGCCGCCCGCCCGGGTTACTTGATCTTGGCTTCCCGGAAGGTGACGTGCTTGCGCGCGACCGGGTCGTACTTGCGCAGCTCCATCTTGCCGGTCTTGGTGCGCGCGTTCTTCTTGGTCACGTAGAAGAAGCCGGTGTCGGCCGAGGATACCAGCCGGATCTGAATGGTGTTCGTCTTCGCCATGGCGTCATCTCCAGAGGGCGCGGAACATGCGCATCGGGGAAGGGGAGGTCAAGCGCGACGCGGTCATGACGGCCTGGCCTTCGGGCCGACCCGCCTCGGGTCAGGGCACGGCGCCGCCGCTGCGGGCGGCCGCCGCGGCCGCGATCCCCGCCGCCGGGGGCAGCAGGGCGGTCCGGTAGGCCGTCGGATGATCGATCAGGAACTGGGCCGCATCGAGGTCGATGTCGCGCCCCTCGGCCGCCGGGCAGGCCTGGCGGATCTCGATCACCTGCGCCGCCGGGATTGGCGCGCGCGCCGCGTCGTGTTGGGCGAGTGCCGCGGCCATGCTCTGGCGACCGGCGGCGAGTTCGGCGAGCTGCTGCTCCAGTGAGGCCTCGCCGAGGCTGGTGCAGACCTGCGGCAGCACGCCCAGCCCCTGGATCGGCCAGCCACGCGGTGCCAGCACCCGGCTCCAGGTGATGAACAGCTCGCCGCCGTCCGGCAGCGGGCTGATCGTCTGCACCAGCCCCTTGCCCAGGGTGGAACTGCCGACGATCACGGCACGGCGGTCGTCCTGCAGGGCGGCCGCGACGATCTCCGAGGCGCTGGCCGAACGCCCGTCGACCAGCACGACGATCGGCAGCCCGCGCGCCATGTCGCCGCCGCTGGCGCCCCAGACATGATTGGCCTGTGCGTCGCGCCCGGCGGTGACCAGGACGAGGCCGCTGTCCAGCACGGAATCGGCGACCTCGGCCGCTTGGCGGAGCAGCCCGCCGCGATTGTCCCGCAAATCGATCACCAGCCCACGCACGACCTCTCCGGCAGAGCCGAGCCCGGCTTGCAGCGCGCCCTCGAAATGCGCCGCCGTGTCCGTCGCGAAGGCCGTGATCGTGACCACGAGCATGCCGTCCTCGCGTTCGGCGAATACGGTTTCGGGGGGCACCAGCGCGCGCGTGAGGGTGACGGTGTGCACGCGGCCACGCTGCGTGCGCAGCGTGATCCTGATCGAACTGTCATCGGGTCCGGCGAGCCAGGCGCCGACCGTTTCGGCGGCCCGCCGATGCGTCGATCGGCGACCCACCGCGAGGATTTCGTCGCCCGGGAGCACACCGGCCGCTGCCCCCGGACCGTCCGCGGCGACGCTGGTGACGACGATCGCACCGTGTTGGCGGGCGAGCGTCAGCCCGGCGCCGGCCTCGGCGCCGCGGCGATCGCGCTCCTCGCCGGCCTGCAGCGGCGGCACGTAGCGCGAATACGGGTCGAGATGGTTGAACAATTCGTCGAAGAAGCTCCGGATGACGCCGCTGGTGCCGGCGCGGCGGACATCCTCCGAGGCGTCCCAGGCAGAGGCGGCCATTCGGGCCGCGACCGCACCCCAGGCATCGGCGCTGGCCATCGGCGGCGGCGTGGTCGCGAACAGGATGGCGCTCGGCCCGACCAGCCGCAGGCTGCCGTCGCGCAGCTCCACCGTCAGCGACGGGTCGAGCGCGGTCAGCCCGCGCAGCCCCCACAGCGCGAGTTGCTCCACGCCCACCGGATCGAGCGTGCGCGGCGCCATGAAGGCGAGTGCGGTGGCGTAAACGTCGGCCGCGAGATCGGCGGAGAAGCCGCCCGTGTCGCCGGCCGCCGCGCCGGTATCGGCCTGGGCCGGGCGGGCCAGGACGAACAGCAGGAGGATCAGGAAAAACACGGGCGCGGCGCGTCTCACCGGCGGCCGGAGCGGCCCCCGGTCCTGCGGACGCCGGCGCGGTCCGCCGGCCCTTGCAGGACGTGGAACACGAGGCCGCCGGTGACCGGGCTCGCTTCCGCCAGCCGCACCTCCACCTCCTGCGCCAGGCGGAACACAATCCGCGTGCGACGGCCGGACAGCGTCCGCGCCGCCTCGTCATGCATCCAGAAATCGTCCGGCAGGGTGGAGATGGGTACGAGTCCGCTCGCGCCACTGCCGGTGACTGTGACGAAAATCCCGAAGCGCGTCACGCCGGAAATACGCGCATAGAACACCGCGCCCACTTTGTCCGCCATGTAGGCAGCAAGGTAACGGTCGATCGCGTCGCGCTCGGCGAGCTGGGCGCGACGCTCGGTGCCGGTGATGTGCTCGCCGATGTCGGGAAAGCGGGCCGCCTCCTCGGCATCCAGCCCGCCCGGGCCGAGCCGCAGCCCGGCGATGAGGGCGCGATGCACCAGGAGGTCGGCGTAGCGGCGGATCGGGCTGGTGAAATGCGCGTAGTGCGACAGGGCGAGGCCGAAATGCCCGATATTGTCCGGACTGTACGCGGCTTGGCTCTGGCTGCGCAGCACCACCTCGTTGACCAGCAGCGCTTCGTCGCTGCCGGCGACCCGGCGCAGCACGCGGTCGAGATCGCGCGGATGCAATTGGTCGCCCGGCGGCAGGCTGATGTCGAAACCGTGCAGGAAGGCACGCAGCCCCTCCAGCTTTTCGGCCGAGGGCGGGGCGTGCACGCGATACATGCAGGGCTGGTGCCGCCGCTCCAGTTCTTCGGCGGCACAGACATTGGCGAGGACCATGAACTCCTCGATCAGCCGATGGCTGTCGAGGCGCGGCCGGGGAGATACGGCGAGCACGCGGCCAGCCTCGTCCAGCACCACCCGCCGTTCCGGCAGGTCGAGATCGAGCGTACCGCGCGCCTCGCGCGCCGCGAGCAGGGCGCGGAACGCGGCGTAGAGATGCGTCAGCACGCCCGCGGGGAGACCCCCGTCCGGGAGACCGACCGCGTCGCCCGAGTCGGCGGCCGCCTGCACCTGCGCGTAGGTCAGCCGCGCGGCGCTGCGCATCAGGCCGCGGCCGAAGCGGTGCGCGGTCTTTCGCCCGGCGGCGTCGATGCGCATCTCGACGTAGAGGCAGCCGCGCTCCTCGTCGGGCCGCAGGCTGCACCAGCCGTTCGACAGCGCCTCCGGCAGCATCGGCACGACGCGGTCGGGGAAATAGACGGAATTGCCGCGCGTGCGCGCCGCGCGGTCGAGCGCGCTGTCGGCGCGCACGTAATGCGCGACGTCGGCGATCGCGACGATGAGGCGATGCCCGTCGCCGTCGGGTTCGGCGAACACCGCGTCGTCGAAGTCGCGCGCGTCCTCGCCGTCGATCGTGACCAGCGGGATGTCGCTCAAATCGGTGCGCCGGCCGAGTGCGACGCCGCGCGCGCGTCCGGCCTCGGCCAGCGCCTCGGGCGGAAAATCCTGCGGGATGTCGTGGGTTGCGATGCAGATCAGCGACACCGAGCGCGCATCGCCCATGTTGCCGAGCCGCTCGACGATGCGCGCCGGCTTCAGCCCGGCGCCGCGATGCGGCAGCGGCTCGGCGAGCACGATCTCGCCCGGTTCTGCCTCGCCCGTTTCACCGGGCGGGATGCGCCATTCCGCCTTGGCGCGGCGATCGGTCGGCACCACGCGCCCGCCGCCGCCGCCATCGCCACCTGGGGCCGGGCGGAACACGCCGAGCACGCGGCCCGGCGCCGCGGCGAGTCGCTTCAGCGTGCGGCCCTCGTAGCGGTCAGGCCCGACCGGGCGCAGCCGCGCCAGCACCCGCTCGCCCGGCGCAAGGGCCGGTCGGCCGCGCGGCTCCGGGTGCATCAGCACGAGCGGCGGCCTGCCCTCGCCTTCCCAGCCGACCGGGCGGGCGATTGCGTCGCCATCGGGGTCGGTTCCGGTCACCTGCACCAGCATCACCTCCGGCAGCCGGCCGGGACGGCTGAAGCGCCGCGCGCCGGCCGGCGCGATCGTGCCGTCCGCGGCCAGATCTTTCAGCAGCGCCCGCAGTGCCGGCCGGTGCTCCGGGCCGAGGCGGAATTCGCGCGCAATCTCGCGCTTGCCGACGCGGCCGGCGGCAGTGCGGACGAAGTGCCGCACCTGCTCGCGGCTCGGCAGGACGGGGGCGGCCGGAGGGTCGGCGCGGCTCCGGGACGCCCGCCGGTCGCCGCGGCGGAGCGGCGGACGCATGTCACCCCGCCTTGTGGCTGTCGTCGTGCGCTCCCGGCCGCGCTCGGGCGGATGACTTCGCAGCCGTGCTCTTGCCCGCGGGCTTTCCCGTGCCGGCCTTGCCCGCTTTGACCTTGCCGGCCTTGGCCTTGCTCGCGCTGGTCCTGCCCGACTGCGCGCCCTGCCCGACGGCGGCCCCTGCTCCCTTCGCGGATGGCTTCGCGGCGCCGGGCGGCCTGGCGGCGGTGCCGGTGGGCGTCGCGGCAGTCCCGGATTTCGCAGCTTTTGGCCTCGACCCGGCGGCCTTCGCGGCGTGGGTCTTCGCGGTCCCGGCCTTCGCGGCCGGAGACTGGCGCCTGGCAGTCGCCTCGGCTCTGCCGCCGGCGGATCGTCGGGTGCGGCCGGCGCGGGCCGCGTTGGCGCCTGCCGCCGCTTCAGCCGGCGCTCCCTTGCGCCGGCCGCGGCCCCGCGGCTTCAGCGCCTTGCCCTTTTCCGCCAGCAGGCCGACTGCCTCGTCCAGCGTCACCGCGTCCATGTCGAGAGCGCGCGGCAGGTTGGCGACGATCTGGCCGTGCTGGACATAGGGGCCGAAGCGGCCGCGCTTGACCATCACCGGCTCGCCGCCCTTGGGGTGAGGGCCGAGCGTGCGCACGGAGGCGAGTTTCTTCGCCAGCAGATCGACGGCGCGATTCAGCCCCAGGACCAGCACGTCGTCGTCGCGGTCGAGCGAGGCGAAGACGCTGCCCATGCGCACATAGGGTCCGAAGCGGCCGATGCCCGCCTCGATCGGTTCCCTGGCCTCCGGGTGCAGGCCGACCAGGCGGGGCAGGGACAGCAGACCGAGCGCCTGTTCCAGCGTGATGCTCTCGCCGTCCATGCCGCGCGGCAGCGAGGTCCGGCGCGGCTTGTCCTTGCTGCCCTCCTGTGGTTCGCCCTGCTGCACGTAGAGGCCGTACGGACCGCGGCGCGCAGTGATGTCCTCGCCGGTTTCGGGATGCTGGCCGAGCACGCGCATCCCTTCCTTCAGCGTGTCGCCCTGATCCTCGCCGTTCTCGATCGCGAGGCGCCGCGTGTACTGGCATTCGGGATAGCGCGAGCAGCCGATGAAGCTGCCGAACCGGCCGAGCTTGAGCCCGAGCCGGCCCTGGCCGCAGGCCGGGCAGAGGCGCGGATCGGAGCCGTCGGCGCGCGGCGGGAAGAAATGCGGGCCGAGATCGCGGTCGAGCGCCTCGATCACGTCCGAGATCTTGAGATCCTTGGTCTGGTCGACGGCGCGGGAGAATTCCTCCCAGAAGGCGTGCATCACGTCGCGCCAGTCGGCGCGGCCGCCGGAGATGTCGTCGAGCTGCTCCTCGAGCCCGGCGGTGAAGCCGGTATCGACGTAGCGTTCGAAAAAACTGGTGAGGAAGGCGGTGACCAGGCGGCCGCGATCCTCCGGCACGAACCGCCGGCTTTCCATGCGCACGTAATTGCGGTCGCGCAGCACGGAGAGGATCGAGGCATAGGTCGAGGGCCGGCCGATGCCGAGCTCCTCCATCCGCTTGACCAGCGAGGCTTCGGAATAGCGTGGCGGCGGCTGGGTGAAATGCTGCTCGGCAGTGACTTCGCCGCGGCGCAGCGGGTCGCGCTCCGCCATCGGCGGCAGCATGCGACTCTCCTCGTCCGCCTCGTCATCCGTGCCTTCGCGATAGAGCCGCAGGAAGCCGTCGAAGGCGAGGATCGAGCCGGTGGCGCGCAGCCGCGTGCCCCTTCCATCGGCCACTTCGACCGTCACCTGGTCGAGCTCGGCGGATTGCATCTGCGAAGCGACGGCGCGCTTCCAGATCAGCTCGTAGAGGCGGCGGCGGTCGGCATCGAGGAAGCGGGCGACCTCCTCGGGCGTGCGGGTCACGTCGGTCGGGCGGATCGCCTCGTGCGCTTCCTGCGCGTTCTTGGCCTTCGCCGTGTATTCGCGTGGCGCCGCGGGCAGGTAGTCGCGGCCGTAGGCGCTGCCGACATGATCGCGGATCGAGGCGACCGCCTCGCGCGCCATCTGCACGCCGTCGGTCCGCATGTAGGTGATTAGCCCGACGGTCTCGCCGCCCAGCTCCATCCCTTCGTAGAGCGACTGCGCGACGCGCATGGTCTGCTGCGCGCTCATGCCGAGCTTGCGGCTCGCCTCCTGCTGCAGCGTCGAGGTGGTGAAGGGCGGCGGCGGGTTGCGCCGGACGCGCTTGCGCTCGACGGAGAGCACGCTGAACGCGCCGGCCTCGACCGCTGCCTTGGCGCCGAGCGCCGCCGTCTCGTTGTTGAGATCGAACTGGTCGAGCTTGCGCCCGTCGAGATGCGTGAGCCGGGCGGTGAAGGGCGCGCCGGCCGGCGTCTCGAACACCGCCTCCACCGTCCAGTATTCGCGCGGGCGGAAGGATTCGATCTCCGCCTCGCGCTCGCAGATCAGGCGCAGCGCCACCGACTGCACCCGCCCGGCGCTGCGGCTGCCGGGCAGCTTGCGCCACAGCACCGGCGAGAGCGTGAAGCCGACCAGGTAGTCGAGCGCCCGGCGGGCGAGGTAGGCCTCGATCAGCGGCTGGTCGAGGTCGCGCGGCTGCGCCATGGCGGCGCGCACGGCGCTGCGGGTGATCTCGTTGAAAGTGACGCGGCGGACATCGATGCCGCGCAGCGCGCGCCGCTCGTCCAGCATGGCGCGGACGTGCCAGGAGATCGCCTCGCCCTCTCGGTCGGGGTCGGTCGCGAGGTAGAGGGTGGCGCCGTTGCGCAATGCGCGGGCGATCGCCGCGACCTGCCGGGCGCCGCGATCGTCCGCCTCCCAGTCCATCGCGAAATCCTGCTCCGGCCGGACGCTGCCATCCTTCGGCGGCAGGTCGCGGACATGGCCGAGGCTTGCCAGCACGGTGTAGCCGTCGCCCAGATATTTGTTGATTGTCTTGGCTTTGGCGGGCGATTCGACGACGACGACGTCGGTCATGTCTGCCTTGGGTGTCCTGTCCGGTGCGGCCTGACCGGGATCGGAGCCCGGCCGGCGGGTTGGGTTCCCGGAGACGCGACCGCTACCCGGGTTGGCGGCCGACGCCGAGCCGGGCGACGCGCATGGCTGTATGCAGAGCCGGGCGTCAGAAGACCAGACCTGGCGGGGAATCCGCGGATGCCGGTATAGCGGGAAGCGTCAGTCGCCCTCGTCCCTGATCAGAGCCACGCGGTTTCCGGGGAGCGCCTCCACGCGGCCGGCCAGCTCGAGCTCCAGAAGCACCGCCATCACGGCGGCGGCGGAGAACTGGCAGCGACGCACGATATCGTCAACCGTGCTCGGCGCGGGACCCAGCAATTCCAGGATTTCAGTCCTGAGCCGCGCCGCGGCATCGGCCGGCGGCGCGGCGGCGGCGACCGGCTCCGGCTCGGCCAGGCCGGTGGGCGGACCGGCGCTGAGGCGCTCCGGGGTCTCCCGCGGCGCCTCCGGCAGGTTCTCCAGCACGTCGCTCGCCTGCTCGGTGAGCCACGCGCCCTGGCGCAGCAGGTCGTTGGAGCCCCGTGAGCGCGGGTCGAGCGGCGAGCCGGGCACGGCGAAAAGCTCCCGCCCGAGTTCCTGCGCCAGCCGGGCGGTGATCAGGCTGCCCGAGCGCGCCGCCGCCTCCACCACCACGACGCCGAGCGCAAGCCCGGCGATGATGCGGTTGCGGCGCGGAAAGTGCCGGCTCTGCGGCGCGGTGCCGAGCGGCGCCTCCGCGACCACTGCGCCGGACTCGGCGATGCGGGCCTGCAGCTCGGCATGTTCCGGCGGGTAGGGATTGTCGAGGCCGCCGGCGATCGCCGCGACGGTGCGCCCGCTGCGCAGTGCGCCCTGGTGGGCGGCGCCGTCGACGCCGCGGGCGAGGCCGGAGACCACGACCAGCCCGGCCCGGGCGAGATCGGCGGCGAGCAGCTCGGCGACGCGGATGCCGTTGGCCGAGGCGTTGCGGCCGCCGACCACGGCGACCGACCGCAGGGCGAGCAGCGACGGGTCGCCGAGCACGCTGATCGCCGGCGGTGCGTCGTCCAGGCGCGCCAGCAGCGACGGATAGTGCGTATCGTCGAGCAGCAGGATGCGCCCGCCCATCCTGGCGAGCCGGTCGATCTCGCGGGCGCAATCGTCGCGCCCGGGCACGGCGGGCGGCGTGGCGCGGCCGCCGGCGCGGGCGAGGCCCGGCAGCGCGTCGATCGCGGCGCCGCCGCTGCCGTAGCGCGCGAGCAGCCGGCGATAGGTGACCGGCCCGACACCCGGCGTGCGGGCGAGGCGGAACCGGTCGAGCCGTTCCTCGGGCGTCATGTCCGCGCTCCGATGCGTGGCTCGGTGCCGGCGAGCAGGCGGCGGATGTTGGCGCGGTGCCGTGCGATCACGATCAGCGCCGCGACGATGATCGCGAGGACGGTCGGTATGCCGGCAAAAGCCAGCGCCAGCAGCGGTGCCGCGACGCAGGCGGCGAGCGCGCCGGCGGAGGAGATGCGACTCGCCGCGGCAACCGCCGCCCAGACCGCGGCGGCGATCGCGCCCACCGGCCAGGACAGGGCGAGGATGATGCCAAATCCGGTCGCCACCCCCTTGCCGCCGCGGAAGTGCAGCCAGACCGGGAAGCAATGGCCGATGATCGCGGCGACGGCGGCGACCGGCGCCGCCGGGGCGCCGAGCAACCAGTGCACCAGCAGCACCGCGGCAACCCCCTTGGCGGCATCGAGCAGCAGCGTCGCGGCGGCGAGTCCTTTGTGGCCGGTGCGCAGGACGTTGGTGGCGCCGATATTGCCCGAGCCGATCGCGCGGATGTCGCCGAGGCCGGCGGCGCGCGTGAGCAGCAGGCCGAACGGGATCGAGCCCAGCAGATAGCCGAGTGCGGCCGCGGCGATGGCGATCCCGGCATTCATCCGAACACTCGCCGCCCGGCTTTCCAGGTACCGAGCACCCGGCCCTCCAGCGCCCGGCCGTCGAACGGCGTGTTCTGCGCCTTGCCCGGCAGCGCGCCGCCGCGGACCTGCCAGGCGCGATCGGGGTCGAACAGGCAGAGATCGGCCGCGGCGCCGCGGGCGAGCGTGCCGGCCTCGACGCCGAGCAGCTGCGCCGGGGCGGCGGTCAGCAGTGCGATCGCGCGGGCGAGCGGCAGGGCGCCGGCATGGACCTGGGCCAGGGTGACGGCGAGCAGCGTCGCGAGGCCGGCGCCGCCGGCACTTGCCTGGGCGAAGGGCAGGCGCTTGTCGTCGGCGTCGCGCGGCTGGTGGTCGGAAGCGATGGCGTCGATCGTGCCGTCCGCGAGCGCCGCCACGACCGCCTGACGGTCGAAGTCCGAGCGCAGCGGCGGCGACAGCTTGGCGTAGGTGCGGAAATCGCCGATCGCGGTCTCGTTCAGGTCGAAATAGGGCGGTGCCGTGTCGCAGGTGACGGCGAGGCCGTCCGACCTGGCGGCGCGGATCAGCGCGAGCGCCTCTGCGGTCGAGACATGCGCGAAGTGCACCGCGCCGCCGGTGAGGCGGGCGAGGCGGATGTCGCGCGCCACCAGCAGCGCCTCGGCGGCGGCCGGAATCGCCGGCAGACCGAGACGGGTGGCGAGCTCGCCCTCGGTCGCGGCGCCGCCGGCGGCGAGCGAAGGCTCCTCCGGGTGCTGGATGATGCGGGCGCCGAACCCGGCGGCGTAGGCAAGCGCCAGGCGCATCAGCCGGGCCGGGCCGATCGCGCGGGTGCCGTCGGTGAAGGCGACCGCCCCGGCCTCCTTCAGCAGACCGAGCTCGGCCAGCGCCTCACCACGGCAGCCCTTCGTCACCGCGCCATAGGGCAGGATGGAGAGGCTGCCGGTCTCCTCGCCGCGGGCGCGCAGCAGCCGCACCAGCGCGGGATCGTCGATCGCGGGCGCGCTGTCCGGCAGCGCCGCGAGCGTGGTGATGCCGCCGGCCGCGGCGGCCTCGGCGGCGGAGGCGACGGTCTCGCGGTATTCGAAGCCCGGCTCGCCAAGCGCGGCGCGCATGTCGACCAGCCCGGGGCAGAGCACGGCGCCGCCGCCGTCGATCTCCGCCGCACCGTCCGGCCGCCCCGAGCCGCTGCCGAGATCGGCGATGCGGCCATCGCGCACCAGCAGCTCGCCCGGCTGGTCGAGATCATGGGCGGGGTCGAGCAGGCGGACGTTGCGGAACAGGAGGTCAGTCATCGCCCCGCATGTTTCGCCCGGGGCGGGAGAGCGAGTCGAGCACCGCCATGCGCACCGCGACGCCCATTTCGACCTGCTCGCGGATCACCGAGCGGGCGGGGTCGTCGGCGACCGCGCTGTCGATCTCGACGCCGCGATTCATCGGCCCCGGGTGCATGACCAGCGCGTCCGGCCGGGCGTGGGCGAGTTTGTCCGCGTCGAGGCCGAAGAAGCGGAAATACTCGCGCGCGCTGGGCACCAGGCCGCTGCCGCCGCCCGCCATGCGCTCGCGCTGCAGGCGCAGCATCATCACGACATCCGCGTCGCGCAGGCCGCTCGCCATGTCGTGGAAGACGGCGACGCCGAGCCGCGCCGCCTCGGCCGGGATCAGCGTCGGCGGACCGACGACGCGCACCTGGCTGCCCATCGCGGTCAGCAGGTGGATGTTGGAGCGGGCGACGCGCGAGTGCAGCACGTCGCCGCAGATCGCGACCGTGAGGTTCTCCAGCCGCCCGCGCCGGCGGCGGATGGTGAGCGCGTCGAGCAGCGCCTGGGTCGGGTGCTCGTGCGTGCCGTCCCCGGCATTGATCACCGCGGCATCGACCTTGCGCGCGAGCAGGTGCGGCGCGCCGGACTGGTCGTGGCGCACCACCAGCAGGTCGCAATGCATCGCGTTCAGCGTCGCGGCGGTGTCCAGCAGGGTCTCGCCCTTGCTGACGCTGGAGGTCGAGACCGACATGTTGATCACGTCGGCGCCAAGCCGCTTGCCGGCGAGTTCGAAGCTGGTGCGGGTGCGGGTGCTGTCCTCGAAGAACAGGTTGATCAGGGTGCGGCCGCGCAGCGTATCGCGCGCGGTTTTGCCCGAGCGGTTGAGCAGCACGTAGCTTTCGGCGAGGTCGAGCAGCCGGTCGATGTCCGGCGGCGGCATGCCTTCGATGCCGAGCAGGTGGCGGGAGCGGTCCAAGCGGGCGAGTCCATGCGGGTGCGGGCGGCGAAGGTAGCGGCCGGGCGCAGGCAGGGCCAGGAGTCCGGTGCGCCCGCATCGCCACTTCGGGCGTTCTCTCGCGGGTGCTCTTGCGTGCGCGCGGAAAGGCAGCGGCGCGGCGCGGGCAGGGTTCGACCGGGCCGAATGCCTTACTCCGGGCGTTGCCCGGCCGGCCGGTCCTCAAGGTGGGACGCGAGGCGGCCGGTCAGCGCCAGGCCCAGCATCCGCAGGTCGCTCGCCAGCGACCAGAACGGGTGGCCGAACGTCTGCGGTCGGTTGTGCTCGATGCCGAGATGGGCGGTCCAGGCCGCGCCATAACCGATGACCGGCGCGGCCGCGAGCCAGCGCCAGTCCCGCCGCTGCGCCGCCCGGGCGAGGCAGCCGAGCGCCAGCAGCGTGCCCGCATAGTGCAAGCCGCGAGTCTCCGGCTGCCGGTGTGCCGCGAGATAGCGGCGCCAGAAGTCGGGGTAGGTCATGGGCTGCTGCATGGCCGATTCGGTCGGCATCGCTGGGCTCCCTCTCTGCACCGAGACTAGATCGATACACTTCGAGTGTGTGGCGGCTTCGCGAAAGCTCTTGCTTCCTCGGGGAAACGGCGTTGTGCGGCGAATTGCGGCGAATGGTCCAATTCACAGCATGGGGGCGGAACGCTCCGCGCGATCGGGCCTGCCGCTACTCCGCCGCCGCGGCGATCCGCGTCAGCGCCTCGTCGCGCCCCAGCGCCGCGAGCGTCGCATCGATCCCCGGGCTCACCGTGCTGCCGGTCAGCGCCGCACGCAGCGGCTGCGCCACTTGCCCGAGCTTGCGCCCACTGCCCTCAGCGAACGCCCGCAGCGCCGCATCCAGCGCCGGGCGGGAAAAATCCGTCGCCGCCAGCGCCGCGGCCACGTCGCGCAGCATCAGCTTCGCCTCCGGCGTCAGCAGCGCGGCCGCCTTCGGCTCCATCGGCAGCGGGAGCGGATGCGCCAGGAATGCCGTGGAATCAGCCAAGTCGGCGAGGGTACGGCCACGCTCCTTGAGGTCCGGCATCAGCGCCTGGATGCGCCCGGCGGCAATCGACCCGAGCGCCAGCACCGGCCGGTGCGCCAGCCGCTCCAGCACCGCGCGGGTCAGCCGGTCATCGTCCGCCGCCCGCAGCCAGACCCCGTTCAGGTGCGTGAGCTTGGCGTAGTCCATGCGGCTCGGCGCCCGGCCGACGCCGTCGAGATCGAACAGCCGCACCGCCTCGTCGCGCGACAGCACCTCGGCATCGCCATGCCCCCAGCCGAGGCGCAGCAGGTAGTTGCACAGCGCCTCCGGCAGGTAGCCCATGTCGCGGAACTCGGTGACGCTCTGCGCCCCGTGCCGCTTGGACAGCTTCGCGCCGTCCGCGCCGTGGATCATCGGGATATGGGCGAAGCGCGGCATCTCCCAGCCCATGGCGCGATAGATCTGGACCTGCCGGAAGGTGTTGGTCAGGTGGTCGTCGCCGCGGATCACATGGGTGATGCCCATGTCGTGGTCGTCGACCACGACGGCGTGCAGATAGGTCGGCGTGCCGTCCGAGCGCAGGATGATCAGATCGTCGAGCTCGGCATTGGCGACCCGCACCGTGCCCTGCACCAGGTCGTCCACCACCGTCTCGCCCTCGCGCGGCGCGCGCAGGCGGATCGCGGGCGCGACACCGGCCGGCGCCTCGGCGGGGTCGCGGTCGCGCCAGGTGCCCTCGTAGCGGGGCGCGCGCTTCTCGGCGATTGCCCGCTCACGCGCGGCCGCGAGTTCCTCCGGCGTGTCATAGGCGCGGTAGGCGAGGCCGCGGGCCAGCAGCTCGGCCGCGACCTCGGCGTGCCGGGCGGCGCGGGTCGACTGGAAGATCGGCGCCTCGTCAGGCTCGAGCCCGAGCCAATCCATGCTGTCCAGGATCGCCCGCGTGTATTCCTCGGTGCTGCGGGCACGGTCGGTGTCCTCGATGCGCAGCAGGAACCTGCCGCCGTGATGCCGGCTGAACAGGTAGTTGAACAGCGCGGTGCGGGCGCCGCCGATATGCAGCAGCCCGGTCGGGCTCGGCGCGAAACGGGTGCGGACGGTCATGGCGGCGCCTGTCTATCGTTCGTATCCGATCGCAGAGAAACGTCGGTCGCGTTGCCACCACGCCGCTCTGCGATCGGATACGCAGCAAGTTGCTATGTGCCGGCTTTCGGCGAAAGCCGGCCCTGGTCCGGAAGGCTGACGACCTTGCTGAGGCCGCGTGGCCGCGTCGTATCCAGGCCGCGCCGCCCGGCCTGCCGCTCGCCCAGGATCTGCAGCGCCGGCAGGCAGACCAGCGGTCGCAACGCCGGCGGCCCCGGTATGGCGAGCGAGACCGTGCCGGGCCCGCCCAGCCCAAGCACGCGCACCCCGCGCTGCTCGAGTTCGCCGGCGAGCGCGGTCTCGTCCGGCGCGGCATCGGCGGCGTGCAACATGACCGCAAGCGTGCCGGCGTCGGCGAGCGCGATCGGTCCGTGGCGGTAGTCGAGGGTCGGATAGGCTTCGGCCGGGGTGAGGCTCATCTCCTGCATCTTCAGCGCCGCCTCGCGCGCGATGCCGTGCAGCGGCCCGCCGCCGAGGAAGACCGCCTGGGTGCGCCCCTCCAGCACCGTGCCGGCACAGCGGTCCACCTCTTGCAGCAGGCCTGCTGCGGCGGCCGCGGCTCCGGCGGTATCGATGCCGGCGAGGCGCAGCCCGAGCAGCAGCATGAGGCTGGCCGAGGCGGTCATCACCACGCCCTCCTCGGGATGGGTCTCGGCGAGCACCACCGTGTCGGCGGCGCGCGCGAGGCTGCTGTCGGGCGTCACCGTGATGGCGATGACCGGCAGGCCGTCGGCGCGACTGCGCCGGGCGGCGCGCACGGCCTCGGTGGTCTCGCCGCTGCGCGACAGCACGATTACCTGCACGGGGCGGCCGGGCAGGCTGTAGGCCTGCGGCCGCAGCCACCATTCGCCGCCGGCAACGGACCACGCCTGCACGCCGGCCAGGGTGAGCGCGGCGGCAACGCTTTGCGCGATGTGCAGTGAGGTGCCGCAGCCGACCAGCACCACGGGCAATGCGGGATCAAGCTTCGGGAGGGGGGCGGTGGCGCGCTCCCAGAGCGGGAACTGCTCGACGATGGAGCGCTCGGTGGCATTCATGGCGGCATCCGTCAGGCGAAGGAGAAGGGCCTGCAGATTGACAGCGCCCGGACCGTGCTGACAAGAATGCGCGCCAGGCGCGGAAATCGTGGCGTGAAAATCAATCTCAGGCGTGTCTGTCGGAGGTCTCGGCAATCGAGCCCGCTGGCGTGCGACCCATGACCGGATCGGCAGCCACGGCTGCCTCGTCAGCGTGGCGAGGGCATAGTCGCCGGTGCGGCCTCCGATCCGCGGAGTGATCGCGGGGTGAGCCGTGCGCTGCTGGGCCGGACCGCGCAGTCGTTGGGCGTCCGGGCGGAAGCGGCGGCCTGTGCCGCGCTGGAGAGTGACGGCTGGGCGGTGCTGGCGCGGCGGGTTCGCACGCTGGCGGGCGAGATCGACATCGTCGCGGTCCGCGATGGGCTGCTGGCTTTCGTCGAGGTGAAGGCGCGCCCCTCGCTCTCGGATGCCGCGTTCGCCCTCACCTCCCGGCAACGGGCCCGTCTGCTGGCCGCGGCGGAGCTTGTCCTGGCGGCGCATCCTGACTGGGGCAGCGGCGGTATCCGCTTCGACCTGATTCTGGTCGACGCTGTCGGCCGGGTCCGCCGCATCGCCGACGCGTTCCGCCTGGAGTAATGGGGCTGCTGCCGTACGGCCGCGGCTGGCGGGACCCCGTCGCGCGCGTGCAATGCGAGCCCGTCCAGGCAAGGCCCTTGACCTCGCTTATCTTTCCGGTGAGACGCCCGCCGCATGAACGCACCTCGTCTCTGCCTCACGCTCTCCTGCCGCAACCGCCCCGGCATCGTTGCCGCGGTCAGCACCCTGATCCGCGATCAGGGCGGCGACATTCGCGAGGCGCAGCAATTCGACGATCCCGAGACGGGTCGCTTCTTCATGCGAACGGTGTTCGACCTCGCCGAGGTCGACCGTTTCCGTGACGCCTTCGCCGCCCTCGGCAGCGGCTTCGGCATGGAGTGGAAGCTGTCGGACCAGTCCCGCCCTGGTCGGGTGCTGATCCTGGTCTCGCGCTTCGACCATTGCCTGGTCGATCTTCTCTATCGCTGGCGCATCGGCGAGCTCGCCATGGTCCCGACCGCGATCGTCTCGAACCATCCGCGCGAGACCCATAATGCGCTCGATCTCGCCGGCATCCCGTTCCATCACCTGCCGGTGACGCGCACGACCAAGATGGAGCAGGAGGCGCAGATCTGGACCCTCGTGCGCGAGACCGGAAGCGATCTCGTGGTGCTCGCCCGCTATATGCAGGTGTTGTCGGACGGACTGGCGGCGAAACTCACGGGGCGGTGCATCAACATCCACCACTCCTTCCTGCCGGGATTCAAGGGCGCGCGGCCGTATCACCAGGCGCATGCGCGCGGCGTCAAGCTGATCGGGGCGACGGCGCATTATGTGACGGCGGATCTCGACGAGGGGCCGATCATCGAACAGGACGTGGAACGCATCAGCCATGCGGACACGCCGGACGACCTGGTGCGCAAGGGACGGGATATCGAGCGCCGGGTGCTGGCGCGGGCCGTGCGCTACCACCTCGCCGAACGCGTGATCCTGAACGGGAAAAAGACCGTGGTGTTTCGGGACTGAAAGGCGAGGTTGAGGCTTCGGCCATCGGGCCGCTCTGCGACCCGGACCGCCGCGATCAGAGCAAGACGAGATCGTCGCGATGGATCAGCTCGTCGCGGCCGCGCCAGCCCAGAATCGCCTCGATCTCCTCGGAGCGATGGCCGGCGATCCGGCGCGCATCGGCACTCGCATAGGCGGAAAGGCCGCGCGCGACGGGTTCGCCGGCAAGGTCGCGCACCACCACGGCATCGCCGCGCTGGAACTCGCCTTCGACCCGGCGCACGCCGGCCGGCAACAGGGAGCGGCCGCCGGCCAGCGCACGGATCGCACCGGCATCGACGTCAAACGCGCCCGCGGGCTGCAAGCTGCCGGCAATCCAGCGCTTGCGCGCGGTGCGGCCATCCGGTGCCGCGAGAAACCAGGTGCAGCGCGCGCCATCGCGCAATGCCCGCAGCGGCCGCTCGGTATGGCCGAGCGCGATCGCCATCGCACACCCGGCCTGGGTCGCAATCCGCGCCGCGGCCAGCTTGGTGCGCATGCCGCCCGACGAGTAGCCGGGCGGTGGCTCACCGCCCATCGCCTCGATCTCCGCTGTCAGCGCGGCGACGACCGGCAGATGACGCGCCACCGGATCGGTCCGCGGATCGCCGGTGTAGAGCCCGTCGATATCGGAGAGCAGCACGAGCTGATCCGCCTGCACCATCTCGGCGACGCGCGCGGCGAGCCGGTCATTGTCGCCGAAGCGGATCTCCGTCGTGGCGACGCTGTCATTCTCGTTGATCACCGGCACACAGCCGAGCTCGAGCAGCGTCGTCAGCGTCGCCCGCGCATTGAGATAGCGGCGCCGGTCCTCCGTATCCTCCAGCGTCAGCAGCAGTTGCGCGGCGGTGAGATCGCAGGCGGACAACGCCTCGCTCCAGGCCTGCGCCAGGCGGATCTGCCCGACCGCGGCGGCGGCCTGCTTCTCCTCGAGCCGCAGCCGGGGGCGGGACAGGCGCAGCGCGCGGCGGGCGAGGGCGATCGCGCCGGACGAGACCACGATCACCGCGGTGCCCTGCGCGCGCAGTTCGGCAATGTCGCGGGCGACACAAGCGAGCCAGGCCGCGCGCGGCGCGGCGGCGCGCGGGTCGACCACCAGCGCGCTGCCGATCTTGACCACGAGCAGCCGCGCGGCGGCGAGCGACGGGGTCATGCGCTGGGCTCACCGGCCGCCATGCCGCGCCCGGCCGTCGACCCGTCCGGCACGACACCAGCGGCGGGCGCGGCGGCACGCGCGCGGCGTGCCTCGGTCACCAACGCCATCAGCTGACGCAGCAAGTCCGGCACGCCGGCGCCGGTCGCGCCCGAGATCAGCATCACCGGTCGGCCCGCGGCTTCTTCGAGCGCCGCGCGCCGGGCGGCGATCTGGCGCGGCGTCATCGCGTCCGCCTTGTTCAGCGCCAGCAGTTCCGGCTTGCCGGCCAGGCCGGCGTCATAGGCGGCGAGTTCCCCGCGCACCGTGCGCCAGGCGCGCACCACGTCGGCGGCGCGCCGGCCGGCCGCGCCGTCGACCAGGTGCAGCAGCACGGCGCAGCGCTCGACATGGCCAAGGAAGCGGTCGCCAAGCCCGGCGCCTTCGTGCGCGCCCTCGATCAGCCCGGGGATGTCGGCGAGCACGAATTCCTCGGTCGCGGAGAGACGCACCACGCCGAGTTGCGGATGCAGCGTGGTGAACGGGTAATCCGCGATCTTCGGCCGCGCCGCGGAGACGCTTGCCAGGAAGGTTGACTTGCCGGCGTTCGGCAGCCCGACCAGCCCGACATCCGCGATCAGCTTCAGCCGCAGCCAGATCGAACGTTCCTCGCCGGGGTAGCCCTTGCCGGCACGGCGTGGCGCGCGGTTGGTGCTGGATTTGTAATGCGCGTTGCCGAAGCCGCCATCGCCGCCGCGGGCCAGCACGACGCGCGCGCCCGGCCGGTCGAGATCGGCGACCAGCGTCGCCCGGCCGTCATCCAGGATCTGCGTGCCGACCGGCACCTTGATGATCACGGACGGCGAGGCGGCGCCGGTGCGGTCGCTGCCGGCGCCGTTGCCGCCCTTGCGGGCGCGGAAATGCTGCGTGTAGCGGAAGTCGATCAGCGTGTTGAGGTCGGGCACGGCCTCGGCGATCACGTCGCCGCCGCGGCCGCCATCGCCGCCATCCGGACCGCCGAACTCGATGTATTTCTCGCGCCGGAACGCGACGACGCCGTCGCCGCCATCGCCGGACTTCACGTGGATCTTCGCCTCGTCGAGGAATTTCATCGCTTGTCTGGCGAATGCGGGAGGGGGCGGAATGCGAAAGGGGGCCGGCTGGCGCCGACCCCCTCGCGCGCGATCCGGGCGGGCGGCGGGTGCTACTCGGCGGCCGCCGGCGGCGCGTCGACCGAGACGTGCACGCGGCCCTCGGCCTTGCGCTCGAAGGTCACGTGGCCGTCGATCAGGGCGAAGATCGTGTGATCGCGGCCGAGGCCGACATTTCGGCCCGGCTTCCAGCGCGTGCCGCGCTGGCGGATGATGATGTTGCCGGCGACGACCGCCTGGCCGCCCGACTTCTTGACGCCGAGGCGCCGGCCTTCGGTGTCGCGCCCGTTGCGGGACGAGCCGCCGGCTTTCTTGTGGGCCATTGCTGTGCTCCTTTCGCGTCAGACGGCGTCGTTCGCCGGCGGTTCGGCCGCGGCGTCCGGCCCGTCCTGCACGGCTTCGGCAGCGTGTGCCGGCTCCGGCGCGGCGGCTGCGGCCAGTCCGGGGCCGCTGATGCCGGCGACGCGCAGCACGGTGACGTGCTGGCGGTGGCCGTTCTTGCGCCGGCTGTTCTGCCGGCGCCGCTTCTTGAAAATGATCACCTTGTCGAGCCGGTCCTGGGCGATCACGGTCGCTGTGACCTCGGCGCCGGGGACGGTCGGCGTGCCGACTGTGACCGAGGCGGCCTCGCCCACGGCAAGCACGTCGGTGAAGGTGATGGTGGCGCCGGGCTCGGCCTCGAGCTTCTCCACCTTCAGCACGGCGTTCGGGGCAACGCGGTACTGCTTGCCACCGGTGCGGATGATCGCAAACATCGTCTCGGTCCTGTTCCGGCCAGGCCCGGCGAGGCTGGGCGCGACCCTTTTTCATGGCTATGGGGCGGCCGGGACGCGCCCGGCCGCCAGGAAGGCGCGGTTATAGTGGGTGGTCCAGGCTTGTCAAATGCGGCGGCCGGCCTAATGCGCTGGCCGGGGGCTGATTGCCGGGGCGGGTGGGGCCACCTATAACCCGGCGTCGCGCCGCCACCCCCGCGGCGGCGGGCTGGAGAGGTGCCGGAGTGGCCGATCGGGGCGGTCTCGAAAACCGTTGTGCGTGCAAGCGTACCGTGGGTTCGAATCCCACCCTCTCCGCCAGTCGTGTCCACC
>DATJSJ010000052.1:0-11553 GCA_035504175.1 Acetobacteraceae bacterium | reverse complement strand
CCCGCTGTCGGGCGAGGTGTCGCGCGCGCCGCGGCTGCGCGTCGGCTATTTCGCGCAGCACCAGGAGGACGAGCTGGTCGCGGCGGAGAGCGCCGTCGATCACATGGCGCGCGCCCTGCCGCGCGCGGCACCAGCGCAGGTCCGGGCGCAGTTGGCGCGGTTCGGGCTGGACGCGGACCGGGCCGACACGAAAGTGGGCGAGCTGTCCGGCGGCGAGCGGGCGCGCTTGCTGCTGGCGCTGGCGACGCGCGAGGCGCCGCAACTGCTGATCCTGGACGAGCCGACCAACCATCTCGACATCGACGCGCGCGATGCGCTGGTGCGGGCGCTGGCGGATTTCCCCGGCGCCGTGCTGCTAATCACGCATGATCCGCATCTGGTGGAGCTGGTCGCGGACCGGCTGTGGCTGGTCGCGGACGGCACGGTGCGGCCGTACGACGGCGACATGGACGAGTACCGCGCGCTGGTCGCCGAGCGCACGCGGCCGCCGGCGCGCGAGGCGGCGCCGAGCCGGCGCGACGAGCGGCGGGAGCGGGCGGAGCAGCGCGCCCAGCTCGCGCCGCTGCGCCGCCGGGCGCGGGACGCGGAGGCGCGGATCGCCAAGCTCGCGGAGGAGCGGGTGCGGCTCGAGGCGCGCCTCGCCGACCCGGGGGTGTACGACCGGCCCGATGCCGCCTCGCTGGTCACCGCGGCGAACACGCGGCTCGCGGCCATTGCGCGCGAGACCGGCGAGGCCGAGGCGGTGTGGCTGGAGGCCGAGGCGGCGCTGGAAGCCGCGGAATAGCCCGCCGCCGGTGCGATCCGGCTCACCGGCCGATCCCTCCCCGCGGTTGCGAAATCAACCGGCCGCCAGGTCGCGCCGCCTCGCTGCGGCTGTATTACTCCATTGCACTGCGTCAATGGTTCCGCCGCGCAGCCAGTCTCCGCACAATGTGAAAGTAACGGCAAGTCGCCCAAAATGGAGTCGGGTGAATTTACAGACTCTCCAACCAGCACAAGGTAAGCGACTGGCAACTATCTGAGTTAGCGATTGCAGCACTTCATGGCACAGTCATTGCACCCCCTGCCGTATGACGTGTTCGGGAGAAACAGCGCCATGCGCGCCAGTTTTCACTTTGCCGCGATACTTGCTGTCCTCGGCCTGGCCGGCGCCGGTCCCGGGGCAATCGCCCATGCTTCGCCTTCCGTCCTTGCCAGCAACGCGAGCGTGCCCCACTGGACCTGGTCGCAGGGGCTGATGGAACCGGGATTACTGTCCTGGGAACGCATCGGTCTGCTTCCGGGTCGGCAGCGGGCCGGAGGCGCGGGCGGATCATTCGCCCCATGGCAGGACGGGAGCGGCTCTCCGCCGTCCGCCGACGACCCGGCCGTCTGGCTGCCGGCCTCGATGGTGCCCGACTGGCTGCGGAACCTGTGGGCGGTGGCGCCGGGCGCGCTGGGCGAGAAATGCGCCGCTTCCGCCGGCGGTGACGGCCTGGCGTGCGTGATCCGCGTGCCCGTCGATCTGGCCCTGGTGCTGTGGCGTCGCGCGCGCCTCGACGGCTGGCCGTCGGGACAGCAGGGCGGCACGACGCCGGACCTGGCTCCCGCACTGCCGGTCCCGGAGCCTGCCACGATCGCGACGCTTGCGGCGGGCCTGATCGCCCTCGCGGCAGCACGACGCAGCCGGCGATAGCCCGAGGCGGCGCCACCGCGCGGCGGCGCCTGGCGCCGAACCGGTTCGATCGGAAGACGCCTTCTTCCCACCGCCCGAGCGCGCGGCCGTGGATCCGGAATGAACCGCGCGCCGCGGCCGGGAGAGCGGGCGGATGTCAGGCGGCGGTCGGTTCCGCGGACTGGCCCTGATGCGCGTGCTCCAGCGCGGCGAGCGCCATGATCCGCTCCTCCGACGCCTCGTCGAAGCCGATCTCGCCGGCGAGCGCGCCGGCCCGCATCACCAGGATGCGGTCCGAGATCGTCAGCACCTCGGGCAGATCGCTCGAAATCACCAGGATGCTGAGCCCGTCGCGCGCCAGCGCCCGCATCAGCCCGTAGATCTCCGCCTTGGTGCCGACATCGACGCCGCGGGTCGGCTCGTCCACGATCAGCACCCGCGGCTCGGTCGCCAGCCATTTCGCCAGCACGACCTTCTGCTGGTTGCCGCCGCTGAGCAGCCCGACGAGCTGATCCACCGACGGCGTCTTGATCCGGAACCGGTCGACGTAGCGGCCGACCATGCCGGATTCCGCCAGCGGGTTGACGAAGCCGGCGCGCGAGATGCGGCCGAGGCGCATGGCGGAGAGCGAAAGATTGGCGCCGACCCCCATGCCGAGCACCAGGCCGAGCTGCTTGCGGTCCTCCGGCACCAGGCCGAGGCCGAGCCGCATCGCATCGGCCGGCCGCCGGATGCGCACCGCGCGACCGTCGAGCGCGATCGTGCCCTCCGGCGCCGGCGGCGCGCCGAAAATCCCCATCACCAGCTCGGATCGCCCGGCACCGACCAGGCCGGCCAGGCCGAGGATCTCGCCCGCGTGCAGGTCGAAGGAGATGTCGCGGTAGCGCCCGCCGTCGCCGAGGCCGCGCACCGCAAGCCGCACCGGGCGGTCGCCCTCCGACGGACGCACCCGGTGCACGCCGGCGAGGTCGCGGCCGACCATCAGCCGCACCACCTCGTCCTGATCGGTCTGCGCGAGCGGCACGGTGCGCACGTGCTGCCCGTCGCGCAGCACGGTGACGGTGTCGCAGTTCTCGAACACCTCGCGCATGCGGTGCGTGATGTAGAGGATGGTGACGCCGTGCGCGCGCAGGTCGCGCACGACGCGGAACAGCACCAGCGCGTCGGCTTCCGACAGGCTGGAGGTCGGCTCGTCCAGGATCAGCAGGCGCGGTTCGTGCACCAGCGCCTTGCAGATCTCGATCAGCTGCTGCTGCGCGATCGGCAGATCGCCCAGCCGGTGATCGGGGTCGATGCCGACGCCCATGCGGGCGAGGGTCGCGGCGGTGCGCTCGCGCTGCGTCCCGCGATCCACCAGCACGCCGCCGGCGCGCGGCTCCATGCCCAGGAACACGTTTTCGGCGACCGTCAGGTTCGGCGCCAGCATCAGCTCCTGGTAGACGATCGCGATGCCGTGGCGGAGCGCGTCGCGCGTGCCGGACAGCGTGAGCGGCTTGTCGTCGAGCACGAGCTGGCCGGAATCCGGCCGCAGCGCGCCCGCGATCACCTGCATCAGTGTCGACTTGCCGGCGCCGTTCTCGCCCATCACGGCGTGGACGGTGCCGGCCTCGACGTCGAAGCTCACATCCCGCAGCGCCAGCACGCCGGGGAAGGATTTGGTGATCGACTTGACGGAGAGCAGGACGGCCATGCGAACGCCGCCGCGCGGTCCGACGCCGCCCCAGGGACGACGCCGGACCGGCGAGCGCCTTACTGCTTCTTCATGAAGGCGACGACGTTGGCACGCGTCACGACATCCGTGCCGGTATCGGTGACCGGTGGCACCTTGCCGCCACCGGACAGCGTGTTGAGCTGCTCGATCGAATCGACGCCCATCGCATACGGACGCTGCCCGACCAGCACGGTCGCCAGCCCCTCATGCAGCAGCTTGAGCTGCGAGGGCAGCGTGTCGAACGAGACGATGACGAACTTGCCCTTCCGGATATCGGCCGCCCGCTTCTTCACCGCCCGGGTGTACGCCGCAGGGGCGAACATCGGCCAGCCGCCGGAATAGAAGATGCCGTCCAGATGCGGATAGCGGGTCAGGACGTCCTGGATGATCTGCACCGCCTTGTCGGAATCGTCGTCGCAGGAGAAGGGCGAGCCCGCGACTTCCTTGAAGTCCGGCCCGAGCTTCGACTTGAAGCCCTTGATCCGGTCGTTGAGGTTGGCGGCCGAGAGGCCGCCGGTCAGCACCGCGTAGGTGCCGCCATGCGGCAGGCGCTTGGCGAATTCCGCGCCGGCGGTCTCGCCGCCGCCCTCATTGTTGGTGCCGATGAAGGCGATGCGCTTGGAGTTCGGCGCGTCCGAATCGAAGGTGATCACCGGGATGCCGGCATCGAGTGCCGCCGAGATCGCGCCGGCGATCGAATCCGGGTTGTTGGGTGCGACTGCGATGCCCGCGACCTTGCGGGTGATCAGGTCGCGGACGATGCGCACCTGCTCGGCATCATCAAGCTGCGCCGGCCCGGTGAACAGGCACTCGGCGCCGATCTTGGCCGCTTCCGTGTGGCAGCCCTTCTCGGCGGCGGCATAGAACGGCACGCCGAGCGCCTTCGGCACCAGCGCGAACACTTTCTTGCCCGCGGCCTGCGCCGGCGCGCCCGCGGCGCCCGCCAGGGCCAGGCCGATTGCGGCGGCAGCCGCCATCAGAACCCGTCTTTGCATCTCGTTTCCTCCGGTTGATCCTGTTCAGTCCGACGGCCCGCTGCCCCGAAACCCGCCTCGCGGATATCGGGGGCGGGACGCCAAGCGCGACGAGCCGGTCAGCGCGTACGCCAGAAGCCCTTCCTGACCTGGTCGATGAACACCGCCAGCACGATCACCGAGCCCACGAACACGCCCTGCCAGTAGGCATCCGTGCCCATCAGCACGAGGCCGTTGCGCAGAATCTCGAGAATGACGGTGCCGACGAAGATGCCGAGCACGCTGCCCTCGCCGCCGGTCAGCGCGGTGCCGCCGATCACCGCCGCGGCGATCACCGAAAGCTCCTTGCCCAGCCCCTGGTTGGAAATCGCCGAGGAGAGGTAGCTCACCTCGATGATGCCGGCGATGCCGCCGGTGATCGCCGAGATCACGTAGACGCTGATCTTCAGGCGATCGACCGACAGGCCGGTGAGCCGCGCCGCGCGCTCGTTGCCACCGATCGCATAGAGCTGGCGGCCGTAGACGCTGCGGCTGAGCACGATGCCGGCGATGATCGAGAGCACCAGGAAGACGAGGAACGGGTTGGGCAGGCCGAAGGTGCTGCCGCCGCCGAGCGCGAAGAAGGCATCGCCGTCCGGGCGGAAGCTGTCGATCGAGCGGCCGCGGGTGATGACGAGGGCGAGCGCCCGCGCGATGCTCATCGTGGCCAGCGTCGGCACGAACGGCGGCATGCGCAGCTTGGTGACGCAGAGGCCGTTGAACAGGCCGATCGCCGCGGCGGCGAGCAGCGCCAGCAGGCAGGCGATCACGGTCGGCAGCCCGGCCGCCATCAGGGCTGCGGAGGAGACGGCGGTGAGCCCCCACACGCTGCCGACCGAGAGGTCTATCCCGCCCGTGATCATGACCATCGCCTGGCCGAGCACGCAGATGCCGACGAAGGAGAAGTTGCGCGCGTCGTTCAGCAGATTGTCCGACGTCGCAAAGTCGGGCGCGAACGCCGACAGGCCGACGATCATGATCGCGAGCGCGATGATGATGCCGGCCTCGCGCGAGCGGAAGGCGCGCGCGGCAATCGAGCGCCGTGTCCCCTCGGCGGCGGCGGCGCTGCTCATGCGTCACCTGTCCCGAACGCGGCCAGGCCGGACCAGGGGCGACCGATCGTCATGCGGGGCGCTCGTTCACGCGGTGCGCACGGCGAGCGCCTTGCGCCGCGCCTCCTCCAGCCGCTCCTCGATGAAGCTGCGGGCATGGCGCGCGAGGGCGACGTTGTCGGTCCACGTATTGCGCCAGATGCCGCAGGTGATCGAGAGATCGGCGTCGACCACCTCCGAGGAGAACGACTCGAAGGTGATGAAATCGTCATAGCCGGACTCCACCAGCGCGTCGAAGATCGCCGGGAAATCGACCGTGCCGGAGCCGAGGAAGCCGCGATTGCTCTCGCCGATGTGGAAATAGCCGAGCCGGTCGCCGGCGCTGCGCACCGCCATCGCCGGGTCGGCTTCCTCGATGTTCATGTGGAAGGTGTCGAGGTGCAGGTAGATGTTGTCCATCCCGGTGTCGCGGATGAACGCGAGCCCCTGCGCCGTGGTGTTCAGCAGATTGCTCTCGAAGCGGTTGACCACTTCGAGGTTGAGGGTCACGTGCGCGGCGCGCGCCTGTTCGGCGACACGGGTCAGCGCGGCGACGGAGTTGTCCCAGCCGCGCCGGGTCGGTGGCGCGAAATACTTGGTGTGGGCCGAGAAGATGATGCCGCCGAGCTTGTGCGCGCCGAGATCGCGCGCGACGGCGACCGCATCGCGCAGCACCGCCTCGCCGCGCGCCACTGCCGCCGAATCCTCGCTCGAGATGTCGGCGTGCGGCGTGAGACCCATGGTGACGACGACGCCGAGCTCCATGTCCTCGAGCTGCTGGCGCAGGCGCTGCACGGAGAAGCGCTTCGGGTCGAGGCGGGGAAACTCGATCAGCCGATAGCCGAGCGCGTGGGACTGGCGCATGGCGCCGACCAGGTCTTCCTCGGCCGAGCCGCCCGTCCATACGAAAGCATGGATGCCGAGTTTCTCCACCCGCTCCCCCCAAATTGGCTTGTTGTTCTGGCCTGCCGGATCGCCCGCCTCGAGGCGCAACCGGCGGTTTCGCTGCGGAACCGAATTAGGGCCAAAAAGGGGCCGGGTCAACGCTGGCCGGCGAAGTGTGGTCCGAGTCTGTGTGGGTTCCCGATCAGGCGAGAGGTGGCCGGTTCCCGGCGGGTGCGCGAACAGCAGGGGTTCTCGCGTCGGCTCGATCGGCTGAGAGTGGATGGATGCTCCCGGGCGAAAGACGCGGATGCGGCTCGCCTGGCCCCGCTTCGACCGGTCGCCAATGGCTGCGCGCGATCAGAGGAGCCGTCGCATTACCGTCAAGGATCGTGCGGCAAGATCTCCCCGGGAAGCTCAATCGTCAGGTCGCAGCTTCTTCAAATCGTCGGGGTTGAGCGTTCGTTCGAGAATCTGGTGCCATGTCGCTTTGGCGTCTGCCGGGGAAATCGCGGAATCCTTCGCCCTGAGTTCAAATACGAGATTATATTTATTGGTGATATTTCGGCTCGAAGAGGTCCAATCGACAATTGTGAACTTCTCCAGAGACGGTTCAATCGGCACGGACGTCGTCGTGATCTTGATGTCAGACGATCTTTTGGTACCGTCCTGAATAGCAGCAAGCGCCGAATCGATCCGTTTCTTGTCGCCCTGCAGTGTAAAATGGACGATGTCATTGGCGTCGTTGGTCACCGAGCCTGCCAGATTGTATTCGATGGCCTGCTTCATCACCAGGGCGCGAAATCCGACCTGCTGGTCATTGCCGGTGACGGTTGCCGCAACGGCTTCCTGCTTGGACATGGTTCTACCTACCGCAGAATATCGCGAACCCGAACGCCGGCGTCATCGCAACCCAGTCGCGCGGCGGGGAAATCTTCAGGCTCACCGCACCACTGCTTCGCGTACGCATCAGATCGTCTGCACGCCGTCGGCCGGATTGCCGAGATCATCGGTCGCTACGAGCTGCAGGCGGAATGGGTAGAAAGAGGCGGCCCATTCTGCCCGAGCCTTATTCACCGTCACCGCAGCGTCTTGCCAGACGCCGTTGGAGGAGCTTGTTGGCACGCACGGCCACTGTCCAATTTCGCCATATTGTTTCACCCGAAAACCAAGCTGTCGCAAGCGCCAATTCGTTCAACGGGATTGCGACGTGGACGGCCGGCCTGCGTGCTCGACCCCCGGGGAACCGGAGCGTCCGCTTCCATGTCCCGCTGCCACGCGCTCGAACGACCGCGACGGGCGCGGAGCCGTCCCTTCCCTCGACAGCGAACCCCCCGCTTCGGGCGCATGCAGCGAGAGGCGACGGGGCGGGCTCGGGTCGAAGCGCGATGTTCACGAAGCGGCCCTGCCGGCGCGCCGCAACGCTTGATGTCGGCGTGCGACACGTCGCGCCTTTCACCGCAAGCACGCCCCCGCGTAAACCGCTCCGCTCAGTGCGGTGATCCAGAAACTCGTCGGCCAGTCCGTGTAGAACGCGAGCGTCAGCCCGCCCCATGCCTCGGCCAGCGCCAGCCCGGCCGCGAGCGCCAGCCCCGCGCCGAGCCGCGCGGTCAGGCGCTGCGCCGCCGCCGGCGGTCCCACCATCAGCGCGAACACCAGCAAGACGCCAACGATCTGCGCGCATGCGGCCGTTGCCAACGCGACCAGGGCGAGAAACAGCACCGCGACCAGGCGCAGCGACACGCCCTTCGCCTCGGCCAGTTCCGGCGCGAGCGTGGCGAACAGCAGCGGCCGGGCAATCGCGGCGAGCCCCGCCAGCGTGACGATCCCGAGCCCCGCCAGCAGCCACAGCGTCACCGCCCCGATGCCGAGCACGTTGCCGAACAGCAGCGCCGTCGCCTGCGTCGCGTAGGCGGTGAAAAAATGCAGGAACAGCAGGCCGAGGCCGAGGGCGACCGCGAGCACCAGCCCGACCGCGACATCGCGCCCGGCCAGCCGCTCGCCGAGCAGCCCCATGCCGACGCCGCCCGCGACCGTCACCGCGACCAGGCCGGCGAGCGGCGGCGCGCCGACCAGTACCGCGCCGGTCGCACCGGTGAAACCGACATGCGCCAGCGCATGGCCCGCGAAGGTCTGGCCGCGCAGCACGAGGAAATACCCGACCAGCCCCGCCATCACGCCGACGATCGTCGTGGCGAGGAAGGCGTTGACCATGAAGTCATAGGAGAACACGGTCAGAGCTTGTGAAAGAAATCGAGCTTGTGAAGGAATGCCCCTTGCAAGTTCTCGCCGTTAGAATGTGGCGCGGATCGCAAGGGGCATTCCTTCACAAACTCTCAGGCGGCGTGGCGGTGCGCGGCGTGTTCCATGTCCTGCCCGCCCGACATGACGAAGATGTGGCCCTGCGCATGCACGACCTCGATCGGCGCGCCGTAGAGGCGCGACAGCACCGGGCCGGTGATCACCTCCGCGACGGTGCCGAGCGCCGCCTGGCCGGCGCCGAGATACAGCACGCGGTCGAGCACGGCGAGCAGCGGGTTCAGCTCATGCGCCGTGAACAGCACGGTCAGGCCGAGGCCCTGCTGCAGCCGGCGCACCAGCGCAATGACGCCGTGCTGGTGGCTGGGATCGAGGCTGATCAGCGGCTCGTCCAGCAGCAGCAGGCGTGGGCGGCCGAGCAGCGCCTGCGCCAGCAGCAGCCGCTGCCGCTCGCCGCCGGAGAGGTCGGCGAGCGGCCGCGCGGCGAGCGCCGTCGCCTCGACCAGCGCCAGCGCGCGGTCGACGTCGCGGCGCGTCGCGGCATCGCGCCACGGCAGGCCCCAGCGCCCGCCCTGCGCCGCCGCGGCGACGACATCGCGGCCGCGCAGCCCGGGCAGCGCGGTGCCGCGCGTCTGCGGCATGTAGCCGATCGCGGCAGGCGCCCGGCCCGGCGCCGCGCCGAGCACGGCGATGCGGCCCTGCGCCGGCCGCACCAGGCCGAGCAGGGCGCGCATCAGCGTGGTCTTGCCGGCGCCGTTCGGCCCCAGCACGCCGACGAACTCACTCCCGCCGATCGCGAGCGTGACGTCGCGCAGGATGGCGCGGCCGCCGAGCGCCAGCGTCACGTCGTCGAGGCGGATCGCGCTCACGCTCACGCACCGTGCTGCGACAGGGCGTGGTCGAGCGCGTCGAGCGTGCCGAGCATCCAGTGCTGGTAGTCGACGCCGTTCGGCTCGGTCTCGGTCACGCCCACGACCGGCACGCCGGCGCTGCGCGCGATGTGCAGCAGCCGCGCCGCCGCCGGATCGCTCGCCTGGCTGTTGTAGAACAGCACCCGCACGCGATGCTCGTGCAGGTCGCGTTCGAAGGCCGCGGTGTCGCGGGCGCTCGGCTCGGTGTCGTTCATCACCGCGATCTGGAAGCGCTGCTCGTGCATGGCGAGGCCGAGTGCCGACGCCATGTAGCCGAACACCGGCTCGGTCGCGGCAACCGCCGTGCCGGCATAGCGCCGGCGCAGCTGCGCGACCGTCGCATCCAGCGGCGCGAGGCTGGCAGTGAAGCGCTGCAGGCGCGCGGCGTACTCCGCCCGGTGCGCCGGATCGGCCGCGGTCAGCGCCGCGGCGAGCGCCCGCGCCACGGCGGGCATCGTCGCCGGGTCGTACCAGAGATGCGGATTGCCGCCCGGCTTGCGGTGCACCAGGTCGGCGACCACGATCACCTGCCGGCCGGGTGCCGCGCCCACCGCCAGCAGCTTCTGCATCCAGGGATCGTAGTCGGCGCCGTTGACGATGACGATGCGCGCGCCGGCAAGCGAACGCGCGACCGATGGGCTCGCCTCGAACAGATGCGGATCCGCGTCGGGGTTGCTCAGGATGCTGGTGACGCGGGAATCGGGCCCGGCGATCTGCTGCGCCACGTCGCCATACATGTTCTCCGCCGCGACGATGGACAGCGCGGGCGGGACGGCGCGCACCGCGGCGGTCGCGGCGAGCAAGGCGGTCGCAGCCGCCGCGATCACTCCGAGGACTCGCGCCATAGGGGTGCTCCTGCCGTCGAGACCGGATGTTATAACATAACCTATCCGCCCCCTTCCGGCCTGGCAAGCCTCCCTGGCAGTCGCGGAACCGGCGCGGGCGCGCCAAGGCCGGGATGCCGCGACGCCGCGGAGCCAGCCCGTATCCCTTGCGTATCGACACGCCGGCGCACTACACCGGTTCGTCCGGAGACGACCGGACCAAACCGCGAGCTGACGCCATGAGCGAGCGAACCGTGCATATCGGCGGCAACGCCACCGGCAATGCGATCGTCACCGGCGATCACAACCGCACGACGCTGCAGTTCCGGCAGGCGGCGCTGCCCGAGGCCGGCCAGGTCGATATCCAGGCCGAGCTGCGCCAGCTCCTCGCCCTGCTGCAGGGGCTGCAGACCGACAAGCGGGGCAAGATCGAGACGGCGCTCACCGAAGCGGCGGGCGACGCGCAGGGCGCGGCGCCGGACCGCGAGGAAGTGGGCCAGGCGGTCGAACGCGCGCTCGGCTATGCGACACAGGCGGCGGATTTCGCGGACAAGGCGGACCGGATCGCGACGCATGTGCAGGCGGTGGTCGGCTGGCTCGGCAGCAACTGGCACCGGCTGCTCCCGCTGGTCGGGCTGACCCTGTAGCCGGGCGCGACCGGTGCCGGGCCGCGACATCGCGATCGGCCACGATGCGTTCGGCAACGCGCTCGTCACCGGCGACAACAACCTGACCGTTGTCCTGATCGGCTGCGACCGGGTGCCGGAGGACGTGCTGGCGCGGCTGCGGGCCGGGCGGCTCGCCCCGGCGGCGATCCCGGGCGCGATCCCGCTGCCGGCGCTCACCCTGGCGATCGCGCCGTCCGCCGCCGCCTGGGACATCGCCGCCCGGCGCGCGACCGGCGAGCCCGAGCGCCGCCGCGTCGCGGCGCCGGACCAGGCCGCACCGGCGCTGCCCGGAGCGCTGGCGCTGTTCGCCGCGGGCGCGCGGCAGCCGGTCGAGACGCCCGAGGAGCGCGCGCGGCTCGACGCTGCCGCGCGGCAGATCGGCGACGCGCTCGGCGCGGTGCTGTCGGCGGAGGAGGCACGCTTCCTGATCGCGGCCGCGCGCGGCGATCCGCCGCCGCCGCTGCTGGTGATCGAGAGCGCGGACGAGGCGATCCTCGCGCTGCCCTGGGAGCTGATCCGGCTGGATGGCGCGTTCGCGGT